>JAPLSM010000083.1 GCA_026398635.1 Spirochaetota bacterium
GTCGACGCGCGCTTCACCGGGGACGGCGCCTTCGTCCGCGAGGGACTCGCGGCGAACGAGGACGAGTACTTCGCGGCCACGGGGCGGGAGCTCTCCCTGCTGTGGCACGCCCCCGGCTACCTCGTCAGCTCCGACATCATCACCGCGGGAGCGGCGATGAACTACACGTATGTGGGCCGCGACGTCGAAGCGAAGGACTGGGTGTCCGAGACCGACGCGGGCTCCTCGCCCGGCATCTACCAGTCCGCGGCCGACCTCGTCGAGCGGGTCGTGGCCGCCAAGCGCCCCGGCTCGATCGTGCCGATCCTCGTCGGTCCCGGCGAGGGTCCCCGCGACGACTACCTGTTCCAGAAGCTGGATCTGCTCGTGAACGAGCTCGTTCGGCTCGGCTACGACATCGTGCCCGTTTCCACGCTGATCGAGCATGCCCGCTAGGAGGGAGACACCGTGAGCGCTACCGATCCCGTCCAGGCTTATCGCGAAACCCAGATCAAGACCGCCAACCAGATCAAACTGATCGTGATGCTGTACGACGGGGCGATCCGGCACCTCAACCTCGCCCTCGAGGACCTCTCGGGGAGCCACGAGCACTACGACCGGGTCAACAACCATATCGTGGCGGCGCAGGACATCGTCTCGGAGCTGATGGCCTCGCTCGACTTCGAGCGGGGGGGGGAGATCGCCCGGGGGCTCTTCTCGATCTACTCCTACGCGAACCGGCGCCTGCTGGACGGCAACGTGCGCAAGGACCGGGCGCCGCTGGAGGAGGTGAAGCGCCTGCTCGCCGAGCTACGCGACGCGTGGGCTGGCATCTCCGCGCGCAAGGGCCTCGTAGAGCACACCGTGCCGTCCGGCGGGGTCAACATCGCCCGTTAGAAGGGGAGGGGAACCATGGACACCACCGACCGGAACGCCGCCGTGCTCGAGCGCCTCCGCGAGATGCTCGTGCGGCAGCGCCGGAAGTTCGCCGCATACCTGAACGTGCTCGAGCGGGAGGGGGAGGCCATCCGCGAGGGGGACGCGGAGCGCCTCGCCGCGTGCGTCGAGCTCGAGGGATCGGTGATTGCCGACATCTACACCCTGAAGAAGGTCATCGACCCGCTCGAGGATCTCTATCAGGTCGCCTGGCCCGGCCGCGAACCCGCGGTGACGGAGCTGAAGACGACCCTCGAGCGGATGAGCGCCGAGGTGATCGAGAAGAACGCCGCCAACCGCGCGCTCCTGCGCCAAAAAATGGACGAGATGCGCCTCGAGATCGCCTCGCTGCGGCGCTGGCCCCGGCCGCCGTCCGCGTTCGCCGCCGCGGCACCGAGCCTCGTCGACATCATGACATGAGCGGGGGGCGGCTGCCGACGTCCGTGTCTCCGCCGCCCTCGGGCGTCCATGCCCAGGGGCTGTACCTCCTCGACGGCTACAGCGTCATCTACCGGGGCTACTTCGCCTTTCTCAGACGGCCGCTGCTGTCCCCCTCGGGGCGCAACGTCTCCTCGGTCTTCGTGTTCTTCCGGACGCTCCTGCAGCTGGTGAAGGATCGCTCGCCCGGCATGCTCGCGGTCGCGATGGATTCGCGGACCCCCACCTTCCGCCACGAGCGCTACCCCGCCTACAAGGCCAACCGCGAGAAGGCGCCCGAGGACCTGCACGCCCAGGTGCCGGTGATCGAGGAAATCCTCGCCGCCCTGCGGGTGCCCTGCGTGCGGGCCGACGGGTTCGAGGCCGACGACGTCATCGCCACCCTCGCCGAGCGCTGCCGGAGCACGGGGCAGCCGTGCTGGATCCTGTCGGGCGACAAGGACATCCTGCAGCTCATCGGCGGCAACGTGCGCCTGCTCGCCCAGGAGAAGGGATCCACTGCGCTGGAGGAGTACACCCGCGAGCGGGTGCTCGAGCTGCGCGGCATCTACCCCGAACGGATCGTCGATTACCTCGCCCTCGCCGGCGACGCGTCGGACAACGTGCCCGGCGTGGCCGGCATTGGCGAGAAGACCGCCGTGAAGCTGCTCTCGCGGTTCGAGGGCCTCGACGACCTCTACGCCCGGCTCGACGAGGTCACCCCCGAGGGCGTGCGGAAGAAGCTCGCCGAGGGCCGGGCGGACGCGATGCTCTCCCGGGAGCTCGTCATCCTCCGCCGCGACGTGCCCGGGCTGCCCGACCTGCCCGCCCTCTCCTTCGACGCGCTCGACGCGGCGGCCGCGGTCCCCCTGTTCGCCCGCGAGGGCATGCGCAGCATCGTGGAGGAGCTCGGGGCACCGGCGCGGGCGCGGTCCGCCGCGCCGGCCGCGGAGGCGTCGGCTGGCGCCGCTATGGCCCCCGCGGTCGACGACAGGCCTTCGACCGCGCCCGGCACGTACCCCTGCGTCACCGACCTCGCGGAGCTCGATCGGCGGATCGCCGACGCCCGTGCCGCGGGGGTCTACGCGTTCGACGTGGAGACCGACAGCACCGACGAGATGCGCGCCGTTCCTCTCGGCTTCTCGCTGTCCTGCGCCGCGGGGCAGGCCTGCTACATCCCGATCCGGGCCGCGGGCGTCCAATGCCTGCCCGAGAAGGTCGTGAAGGAGCGCCTGCGCGGGCTGCTCGAGGACCCGTCCGTGCGCCTGGTGGGCCAGAACGTCAAGTACGACGCCAAAGTCATGCGGCGCTGGGTCGTGCGCTTCGCGAACGCCCACCTCGACACCATGCTCGCCGCGTGGGTGCTCGACAGCGACCAGGGTGCCTATGGCCTCGATCGGCTGGCCGGGCAGCACCTCGGGTACCGGACGCTCCCGTACGACGAGGTGGTGGAGAAGGGGAAGACCCTGGCGGACGTGCCCGTGCAGCGGGCCGCCGACTACTCTGGCGAGGACGCCGACCTCACCTTCCGCCTGCACGGCCTGCTCGGCGCCCGGCTCGACCGGGAGGGGCTCGCCGGCGTCCTGCACGACATCGAGATGCCCCTCGTGGAGGTGCTGACCGACATGGAGCTGGCCGGCATCCGGGTGCTGACCACCGAGCTCGCCGCCTACTCGGCGGAGATGGAGCGGAGCCTCGCGGCCCTCGAGGAAGAGATCTACGCCCTCGCGGGACGCCGGTTCAACATCAACTCCACGAAGCAGCTCCAGGAGATCCTCTTCACGTGGCGGAAGCTCGAGCCCGTGCGGCGCACGCGCACGGGGTTTTCCACCGATATGGACGTGCTGGAGGCGCTCGCCCGGCAGGACCCGGTGCCCGAGCGGATACTGGCGCACCGCAAGCTCGCGAAGCTGAAGTCCACCTACGTGGACAGCCTGCCGCGCCTGGTGAACGAGGACACGGGCCGGGTGCACACGCACTACGTGCAGACCGGCACGGCAACGGGACGCCTCTCGAGCAAGGATCCCAACCTCCAGAACATCCCCGTGCGCGAGGAGGAAGGCCGGCGCATCCGCCGGGCTTTCGTGCCCGAGCCGGGCAGCGTGTTCGTCAGCGCGGACTACGCGCAGGTCGAGCTCGCGATCCTCGCGTACCTCTCGGGCGACCCGACCCTGCTCGGGGCCTTCAAGGCAGGCAAGGACGTGCACCGAGAGACTGCCGCGCTGATCTTCGGGGTGGCTGAGGACGCGGTGACCCCCGAGATGCGCCGCGTCGGCAAGACCATCAATTTCGGGGTCGTGTACGGCATGACCGCGTTCGGCCTGTCGCAGAGCCTGAAGATCGGCCGGGCCGAGGCGAACCGGTTCATCCAGACCTACTTCGAGCGCTTCGAGGGCGTGGACCGGTGGCTGAAGGACACCATCCGGTCGGCCGGGCAGAAGGGGTACGTCGAAACCCTGAGCGGCCGGCGCCGGTCGGTGCCGGCCATCCGGAGCGCCAACCGCACGGAGCGCACCGCGGCGGAGCGCGTGGCCGTGAACTCGCCCATCCAGGGCACCGCGGCGGACCTCATCAAGATCGCCATGGTCCGGCTGGCCCGGCGGCTGCGCGACGAGCGCCTGCCCGCCCGGCTTCTGCTGTCGGTGCACGACGAGATCGTGCTGGAGGCGGAGGAGGGCGCCGCCGAACGGGTGGCTGCCGTAGCGAAGGAGACGATGGAGGGCGCGTCGGAGCATCCCATCCCGCTCGCCGTGCACGTGGAGCAGGGCGACAGCTGGGGCGCGTTCCACTAGCATGGTCCTCGGACTCATGGGCCGGTACTGCGCGGGTAAGGATGCGGTGGCCCGGATCCTCGAGCAAAAGGGGTTCCGGGTGCTCGACGTGGACCGGATCGGCCACGAGGTGCTGGAGGAGCGGCGCGACGCGGTGGCAGCCGCCTTCGGTCCCGGCGTGCGGAGGACCGACGGGTCCATTGACCGGCGGGCGCTCGGTCGGGTCGTCTTTACGGACCCCGGCGCTCTCGCGCGTCTCGAGGCGATCCTTCACCCGGCAATGGTCGAGCGGGTGCGCGCGCTCGCGGCCAGGGAACGGGCGGCGGGCCGGGACGTCGCGGTCAACGCGGCGCTCCTCTGGCACATGGGGCTCGACCGGATCTGCGACGCGATCCTCGAGGTGAGGGCGTGCTTCCCGCGCCGGTTTTTCCGCGGCCTCCGCAGGGACCGCCTGGGTCCGGTGCAGGTGCTGCGCCGCGTGCGTTCGCAGCGGCCGGGGTCCCGCCGGTTGAATAGAAAGACCCCCGGCGTCGATACTTATACCGTGCGGAACGACCGGGCGACCGCGCGGCGCCTGGAACACTCCGTGGACCGGATCGTCGACCGGCTGCGGCACAGGCAGGCGTAGGGGTATGGAGAAGCAGAAGATCTTCTGGGTGATTCTCTCGGTGACGGTCTTCGTCGTGGTCGTGCTCGTGGTGGGCCTGTTCCTGCTGAAGCAGGGCCCGGCCAGCCTGGCCGTTTTGCCGGCAGCGACCGCGCCGGCCGCGACCGAGCCGCCCGCGGACACCTCGACCGGCATCTACGAATTCGGCCGGGACGTGTCGTCCGCGGAGGGAGACACCGAGGTGCTGCGCTTCGTGATCGGCGGCGGCGAGTCGGGAGCACCCGCTGCCGGCAGCGGGTCCGCCCCGGCAGTGCCGGAATCGGGTGCCGCCTCCACCGCCCCTGCGCTCCCATCCGCATCATCCGCGACCGCGAAACCAGCCGTGCCCGCGGCGAAAAGCGCGGCATCAAAACCCGCCGCGACAGCCCCGGCGGCGAAGCCCGCGGTGACCGCCCGGGGACCCGAGTACTGGATCCAGACCGGTTCGTACAAGAGCCAGACCAGGGCCGAAGAGCTTTCCCAGACGCTCACCGGCAAGGGTCTCGCCGGCCGGGTGTTCTCGTTCGCGAAGGCGAACGAGACGTTCTTCAGGGTCAGGATCGGACCGTACACGAACCGGCAGGAGGCCGAGAAGTTCCTCGCCATCGTCCGGCAGATCCAGGGCCTGGAGGCGAGCTACATCTCTCTCGTTCCGGGAACCCGGTCGGTCAACTAGGGGGTCCGCTCACCGGGCGTCCCCGACCACCCGCAGGTAGATCTCCTCGTAGCGGGGCACCACCGCGTGCCAGTCGAAGAGGCGCACGGCCCGCTCACGGGCCGCCTCCCCAAAACGCTTCCGCGTCTCGCAGTCCGACAGGATCTTCAGGCTGAACTCCGCCATCGCCTCGAC
>JAPLSM010000312.1 GCA_026398635.1 Spirochaetota bacterium
CCCGAGGAGTTCCAGCGTCCCGAGACGTCGCGGGTGCACGTCCTGCCCGTTCCCCTCGAGGAGACGGTCAGCTACGGGGGCGGCACCCGGCGCGGGCCCGAGGCCATCATCGACGCGTCGAAGCAGGTCGAGCTGTTCGACCGTATCCTCGGCGGGGAGCCCGCCCTGGACTACGGCATCCACACGCTGTCCCCGGTGAGCGTGACGGGCGGCATCGAGGAGGTCCTCGCGCGGGTGCAGGCGGCGGTGGCGGAGATCGTGGCGGCGGGGAAGCTGCCCGTGGTGCTCGGGGGCGAGCACACGGTGACGATCGGCTCCGTGCGGGCGATCGCCGCGCCCCTCGCGGTCGTGCAGGTCGACGCGCACGCCGACCTCCGCGAGGGTTTCCACGGCTCGCCGTACAGCCACGCGTGCGTCATGCGCCGGATCGTCGAGGAGACGGGGTGCGAGCTGTACCAGGTCGGCATCCGGTCGCTGTCCGCGGACGAGCACGCGTTCATCCGAGAGAACCCCGACACGGTGCGCACGTTCTTCGCCGAGGACATCCACGCCGACGCCGCCGGCATGTGGCTCGGCGAGCTGGCGGCGCGCCTTGCGGGGAAGCGCGTGTACCTGACCATCGACGTCGACGGCCTGGATCCCTCGGTGGTGCCCGCCACGGGGACGCCCGAGCCGGGCGGCCTGTCGTGGCGGCAGGCCCTGGCGCTGCTCGAAACCGTGTCGGGCGCGGCAACCGTCGTCGGCATCGACTGCGTGGAGCTGGCACCGTCGCCAGGACTGCACGCCGCGGACTTCGCGGTGGCGAAGCTGCTCTACCGGGCGATCAGCCTTTCGGTGCGGCGCTCTCGTCCATGAAGCCCACCTCCCAGAGGTGACCGTCCGGGTCCTGGAAGCTCTGCCCGTACATGAATCCCTGGTCCTCGGGGGGACGGAACTTCGCGGCTCCCGCGTCGAACGCCTTCCGCGCCAGGTCGTCCACCGCCTGACGGCTCTCGACCATGATCGCCATGATCGCCTCGGCGGTGGTGGCGGTGTCCGCCACCTGCTTGGTGGTGAACGTCCGGAAGAACTTCTCCACGAGCAGCATGACGTAGCTGTGGTCGCTGATGACCATGCACGCCGCGTTCTCGTCGGTGAACCGCGGGTCGAAGGTGAATCCCAGCCGTGACCAGAACGTCTTGGTCTTCGCGAGGTCCTTCACGGCCAGGTTGAGAAAGGTCTTGGTAGCCATGAAGGAAAGGTATCTGCCGGCACTTCGTAGCGGCAAATTAGCCGGCTGGATCATCCTTCGCTGAGAACCGGGTCGCGCTGTATTCGGTGACACTTTCGGGCGCCAGCTTGAGGGTCCGCGATCCGGTCCGAATGTAGAAATCGCCGCCAGATCCCGATGCCGTCGCACGGTAGAAAACCGGCTCTGAGCTCCGGGCGCAGCCGATGACGCAGACCATTCTGCCATTGACGATCTGAATCCGCGGCTCGATGCGTGCGACTGCCGCCTCTCCCAGTCGATCGCGTACGGACTGTTCGAGGTAGCGAACGACGGCATCATCGCTTTCGAATTGGTCGCTCTCCATGCCCACGACCCGGCGGTCGGGCGTCACGCCGACGAGAAGGTCGCCGCCCTCGGTGTTCAGGAACGCAGCGATACACCTGAGGACCATATCCGTGGATTTCCCGTCAATCCCACGGAGGGCGGGAACGAACTCCAGGGACTTCGATGCACTCCGCTTGATGAGGTCTTCCGCATTCCGGTGCGCCCGGAGGTACTGGTCGAAGAGAAGGTTCTTGATCGCCTCGCCGAAAGCCCGGTCGTCCGTGATTCGCTTGTAGAGGGTGAAGTTGATGTCGACGATGTCCTGGATCGCGTTCTCGACCTTCTGGTCGAAGCTCAGGCGGACGTTCTCGCGGGTGTTCACTCGCGCCGCCGCATCAAGCGCCGTATCCTCATCCAGCCGGCCCATGATCTGTCCCAGCGTCACCCGGTGCTCGGGACCGAGGCTGAGGCCGAAGCGCTCGTTCAGCTCGGCGATGATCCGGGAGAGCGGCTCGAGGTCTTCCGGTGCAAGGCCATGGTCGGGCGGCGGACCTGCCGGATCCAGGGTTCCTGAGCCGCGCTTCAGCTTGATCTGCCCGGCTGCCGTCTGCTGGATCCGGTACGACTCCATGTCGATGTTCTGCTGCACCTCGACGGGCAGGGTTTCGCGTTCCTCGCGGAGCAGTCGACGCAGTCCGCGACCGAACAGGTAGAGCTTTTCGAGATCCACGTCGGCGAAGGTGAGAATCTGCGCGAGGAAGGCGTACAGGCGGATGAAATCGGTCAGCCGGTCGCGGAAATCGTGGCGTTCTTCCTTCGACAACGCTTCCACGCGATCTTTCGTCGGGCCGAGGGCGGCGTAGAGCCGGTCCATGCTGGCGCTCTGGTCGAACCACGCCCGGGCATACGCGTCGAGGTCGCCCTGCGTGAACACCCCGAAGCCGGTGAGCTGCGTCTGGAGCGTATAGAGCAGGTTCGGATCGGTCGCCTCGGAGAGGAGCGTCGCCTCGTAATACGGATCGAAGGCCTTCCTGATGTCGTCCGCCTCGTTGGCGAAGTCCAGAACGAGCGTCCCCGACTTTCGGGGATGTATCCGATTCAGGCGGGAAAGAGTCTGCACTGCGTTCACACCGCCGAGTTTTTTATCCACGTACATCGTGTGGAGCAGCGGCTGGTCGAAGCCGGTCTGAAACTTGTTTGCCACGATCAGGATACGGTAGTCGGGCCGCTCGAACTGACGTCGTGGAAGTCCTTCATCAGGCTATTCACAGCTCCGTATTTGACCATGGCCTCGAACTTCTCCGCCACGCTGAGCGAGAGGGGATAGACGCGAACGCGAGGGGCGGGCAGCCCAGGAAGGAGCGTCGGGTATTCCATGTCCTGGGGGGCGGGTACCACTGCGTCTCCAAAGCCGAAGTCGATCTTCACCCTGATCCTTGCACTGCCAAGGTAGGCGTTGATGGCCGCGCGCTGTCCGTGGTATTCCTGCTCCTCCCTGATCGGCTCGACCGTCAGGCTTCCGAGGTCGAAGCGCAGACCATCCTCAGGGCAGGGCTGATTGCACACGGTCGTGATGATCTCGCGAATACCCTTCTCGTCATCGGGACCAAACGCTAGGAAATCCAGGTCACGTGTCGAACGGTAGGGATCGGCCATCCAGATGGTCAGGAGCCCGGCGCCCTTGAGGATACAGCGTTCACGAAACTGCGAAATCCCTAGTCGATAGAGGAACCTCTCGGAAGCGAATCGCACCAGGAATAGTTCGAACTCCTCGCCTTTCTGCCTGGCCT
>JAPLSM010000088.1 GCA_026398635.1 Spirochaetota bacterium
CCGGGTGACCGCGCGCGAGGAGATCGTGGCCGCCGCGATCGCGTCGATGGCGCCGCCGGAGTCGTCCTTTTTGAGGACGACCTGGTTCCGCGCCTTGCCCCTGAACTGGTCGGTCCAGGCGGCGGTGGTGATTTTCGCCCCGAGACCCGCCGTCTCGGTGTGAGAAAGGACCTGCACGCCCGTCAGCGCCCCGGCCGTGTCCTCGACGAACACCAGCTCGATCGTCCCGCTGTAGCCCATGAACTTCAGGAGGTGGACGTTGCCGACCGTTGCGCCGCCCGCCACCGCGTCCCAGTCCGTCGTTTCGCCGCCGTCCGCCTTCGGCCGCTCCGTGAAGGACTCCGCGGACGGGAAGATGTTCCGCATCGCGGCGATTTTCTCCTCCTTCGCGAAGGCCGCGATCCGGTCCTTCGTGGCGAGGTTGACGAACGAGAGGCTGCCCGCGGCGAGGCCGCAGACGACGAACAGGATGAAGGCGATCTTCAGGATGTCTTTCATCGGGCGCCCCCCTTCCGGGCCCGCGCCACGCCGAAGCGACGGGGCCTCACGTAGCTTTCGATCAGGGGCGAGCAGAGGTTCATGAAGAGAATCGCGTAGCAGACGCCCTCGGGGAACCCGCCGTAGTTCCTGATGAGGAACGTGATGATGCCGCAGCCGAGGCCGAAGATGATCCGGCCGTTCGTCGTTGTCGGCGAGGTCACGTAGTCGGTGGCCATGAAGAAGGCGCCCAGGATGAGGCCACCGGCGAGCAGCTCGAACAGCGGGTCCCGGCCGACGATCCAGGACAGCAGGGCGACGCTGCCGAGGAAGGTGACGGGGATTTTCCAGTCGAGAATTTTACGAACGAAGAGGAACGCCGCGCCCAGGAGCAGCGCGATCTTGCAGGTCTCCCCGAGGGACCCCGGCACGCTGCCGAGCAGGAGGTCGAGGTACCCGAAGGGCATCGCGGCAGCCGTTCCCGCCTTGGCCGCCTCCTTCACGATGCCGAGCGCCGAGGCCGCCGCCGTCGCGTCGACGCTGCCGAGGACCGATCGCGCGGGCGCCGACCACAAGGTCATGGCCACGGGGAAGGAGGCGAGCAGGATGGCCCGGGCGGTGAGCGCGGGGTTGAAGATGTTGTGGCCCACGCCGCCGAACAGCTGCTTCACGAGGAAGATGGCGGCGAAGGCGCCGACGCCCATCATCCACAGGGGGGTCTGGGGCGGACAGGTGAAGGCGAGGAGCACGCCGGTGACCGCGGCGCTGCCGTCGGCCACGGTGATCTCCCGCTTGAAGACGAGCTGGCTGAGCACCTCGGTGCCGACCGAGACCGCGACGGACACCGCCGCCAGCAGCAGGGCCCTCCACCCGAAGAGGTACGTGGCTGCCGCGAGCGCGGGCACCAGCGAGACGAACACCCCCCACATCACCCGGGAGGTGCTGTCCCGGTCGCGGAGGTGGGGGGAGACGGAAACGACGGTCGTGGTGCTCATGCCTGCGCCCCTTGCTTCTTCTGCGCGAGGTTGAGCTTCGCGTACTTCACGAGGTGCACCATCGGCCGCTTCACGTCGCAGACGTAGGCGCACGCCCCGCACTCGATGCAGTCACGCACCCCGTACTCGTTGCACTGGTCGAACTTGTCGATCTCCGCGTAGTCACTGATCCGGTTGGGCATCAGGTACACGGGGCAGACCGCCACGCACCGGCCGCACTTGATGCACGTCGTCTCCCGGCCCGCGCGGACCTGCCCGGTCAGCACGAGGATGCCGCTCGTGCCCTTCACCACGGGGACGTCGAGACTGTACTGGGCCAGGCCCATCATCGGGCCGCCCATCACGATCTTGCGTTCCCCGTCCTCCGAAGTGAAGCCGCCGCAATGTGCGATGACGTCCGCGAACGGGGTGCCGATGCGCACGCGCAGGTTCCGCTGTTCTTTCACGCCGTCGCCCGTCACGGTCAGCACCCGCTCGATAAGCGGCTTGCCCCGGGCAACCGCGTCGTACGCCGCCGCGGCGGTGCCGACGTTCTGCACCACGACGCCCACGTCGAACGGCAGGCCGCCGCTCGGCACCTCACGGTTCAGGATGGCCTTGATCAGCTGTTTTTCAGCGCCCTGGGGGTACTTCACCTTCAGGGGTACCACGTCCACCGGGGCCTTGAGGGCCCGGCACCGCTCGGCAAGGAACGCAATGGCGTCCTGCTTGTTCCGCTCGATGCCGAGGTACGCCCGGGGAAGACCGAGGATTTTCATGAAGATCCGGATCCCGCCGATGACCGCGTCAGCCTGCTCGAGCATGAGCCGGTGGTCGGCGGTGAGGTACGGCTCGCACTCGACCCCGTTCAGGATGAGCGCATTGATCGGCTTCTCCTTCGGGGGGGTGAGCTTCACGTGGGTCGGGAACGCGGCGCCGCCGAGGCCGACCACGCCGGCATCGCGGATGCGCGTGCGCAGCTCCTCGGCTAAGAGGCCCGACCAGTCCGCCGGCCCGGGCCACGACCCCCCGTCAGGCGCCGCGCCCTCGGGGGTCTCGATGACCACGGTCGGCACGAGGTACGGTATGGCGGGGTGCAGGTGCGGCAGGACCGCCGTGACCTTCCCCGAGATGCTCGCGTGCACGGCCGCGGACACGAAACCGCCGGGCTCGCCGATCACCTGCCCCGCGCGGACCTCGTCGCCTTCCTTGACGAGCGCCTTCGCCGGGGACCCCGTGTGCATGTGCAGGGGGATGATGACCCGCCTCGGCAGCGGCATGTCCTCGATGGGCTTCCGCTCGGTCCAGTGCTTGTTCCCGGGAGGATGCACTCCCCCCCTGAAGGTGCGTGCTCTCATGGTTGTGCCCGCCGTATTCTATCCATCAGCATTCGAGCGTCAACGACCGCGTCATGCCGCCGTGTGAGAAAAAATACAGAACCTGCATACTTATCCAGAACTGGATTTCGACTAGATGGCCGCATCATTGGAAGAATTCCGGCTGACCGTGTCAACTGCCGGGCCTCAGGTGCGCCGCGCGCCGTCCCGTGGTAGCATGCGTCTCCTGCGAAGGAGGAGCCCGTGCGGACACGCTCGCTGGACCTGGCAGCGGACCGTGCTATGCCGGGAATGAACGGAGCCCGGTCTCACGAAGCGCTTTTCGATGCGTTCCCACAGCTGAAGGACCTGGCACCCGTCGCGTGCGACGCGTTCCTCGCCCGTACGGTCCGCAGGACGCTGGACCCCCGGCAGGTGCTCGTCACCTCGGGCAGCGAATGCTCGCACCTCCCGCTGGTGCTCGCCGGAACACTGCGGGTATTCATGCCGAGCGACACCGGCAGGGAGCTCACCCTGTACCGCATCGAGCGCGGCGAAAGCTGCATCCTCAGCGCCACGTGCATCCTCAACGGCGGCCGGTTCCCGGCCGTGGCGGAAGCCGAGGGGGCGGCGGACGTGCTGCTCGTCCCCGCCCCCGTCTTCGCGCGCCTCGTCGAGGAGCAGCCGGAGTGGCGCCGGTTCGTGTTCGACCTCTACGCCCGGCGCCTCGTACACGTGCTCGCCCTCGTCGAGGAGGTGGCCTTCCAGCGCATGGACGAGCGGCTGGCCTCGTACCTCCTCGAGCACGCCCGCGGGGCCGGCCCCGTGGTGCAGGAAACGCACGCGCGCATCGCCGCCGAGCTTGGCACCTCGCGCGAGGTGGTGACCCGCATCCTGGCCGACTTCGAATCCCGCGGCCTCGTGGAGCTGGACCGGGGCCGCATCGAGGTCAGGAAGGCGGACGAGCTGCGCGCCCGCGCGATCTCGCCCCCTCGGTGACCCAGGTCACCGACCATCGTCCCTCCCGGCGGTACCTTCACCGCAGATTCGACGCCTGAGGAGGAAACGATGAAACGAAACATGGGGCTGGTCGACCGGGTCATTCGCATCGCACTCGCGGCGGTGGTCGCGGTGCTCTCCTTCACGGGCCAGCTTTCGCCCGTGGCCGCGATCATTCTCGGCATTCTCGCGGTCGTGTTCGTCGTCACCGGGATCGTGGGGTTCTGTCCCCTCTACCTCCCGTTCGGCATTTCGACGAAGCGGAAGAAGGCCGCGTAGGAGCATCAGGGAGAAATCCGCGGCCGGCCCCCCCGTACGGGCGGCCGGCCTTCTCCCCCTCCCCGAAGGGGCCGGATCATCACCCTGCCCTTCGATTCCACGAACTCGAGCCGGCGCAGCAGGCCCCCGGCCCGCCGGTTCATTGCGGGCAGTTCGACCTGGATCGCCGCGGCATCCCCGGGCGCGACCTTCGCGAGCAGGCCGAGGAAGTCGGCCGCGATGCCCCTCCCTCGCCGGCCCGGCCTCACGTACAGCTCGTCCACGTGGAGCACGGTGCCGCCCAGGCCGTTGCTCCAGCGGTTGGCGATGAGGCGGTACCCGACCACCTCCTCGTCCTGCTCAAAAACGAACACGGACCCCGAGCGCCGGTGCTGATTCAGCTCCTTCAGGGTGGCGAGCACCTCGGACTGCCCGACGTGGTGCCCGGTCCGGGTTTCCGCGTGAAACCGCTCCACCATGTCCACGAGCACGGGGATGTCCTCGGGCCGGGGCATCCGGTAGGTGGCCAGGGCGCTTACGAGGTTGTAGTCGAGCATCGCCGGGCAATGTAGCTCAGCTCCGCGGCGGCGTCCACGACCGAGCCCTCCGCGGGCGTGCGCCGGTCAGGTGTTCCACCAGCTCGGGCCCTTCCCCTGCACCGCCCCGGCAGCGCAGCGCCTGATCTGCTCCATCCGTGCGTCGGGGAGCGGTTCGAACGAGGTGGCAGCTGCGAACGCGGCGTCCTGTTCGTTCGGGAAGCTCAGGCCGAGCAGGGCCACGTCAGGATCGACGGTCAGCGTGTAATGCACGCACTCCTCGACCGAAAGGTGCGGAAGCTCGGACTCGTTCGAAGGCGCGGCGCCGCCCCGCGGGCGGGCGGCCGCACCGCCGGAGCTCGGCTTCCCACGCGGCCGGACGGACAGGGGCCGGCCGTACCCCTCGGTGTCGCCGAGCAGCTTACCTGCGCCGAAGGTCTTGAAGCACACGGTGCCCACGCCGCGCCCGCGGGCGAGCGGCAGCACCTCCCGCTCGTAGCGCGGATCGGCGAACGGGCCGATCGAGAACAGCACCACGTCGCACGTTCCCGACGCGATCGCCTCGCAGAGCACCTCCGGGCTGTGGCTGGAGATGCCCCGGAAACGGCAAAGACCCCGCCGCACGCACTCGGCGAGCTGCTCCATCCCGCCGCCCGACGCCGCGAGCCGGCGCCACTCCTCGAGCTTCGAGACGCCGTGGAATACGAAGAGGTCCGTGTGATCGAGGGAAAGCCGGGCGAGGCTCGCCTCCACCTGGGGCGACACGGGATCGTGCGGATGATCCACCTTGTCGATCACGAACACGGCGTCGCGCGGCCATCCCGTGAGGGCCTCTCCGACGATCAGCTCGCTGTACCCGTCCTCGTAGCCGGGCGCGGTGTCCACGACATTGAGCCCAGCGTCCAGGCCGCGGCGAAGCGTGGCCGCGCAGTCGGCGAGCGGCACGGACCGGTCGGCGAGGTCGCCGAGGCCGAGGACGGTCGCCGTGAAACCCGTGCGGCCGAGAAGGCGGCGGGGGGAGAATCGATGGTGTGCAGGTGTCATGCGCGCATGGTACGCGGAACGCCGCCATGCATCCACCGCCCCCGTTCACCTACCCGCAGCGACGATGCGGCAGACCGTCGGCCGCGGCTCACCCCGACAGTGTCTCGTCGATGGCCTGGGCCGCCTCCCGGCCCTGGAAGATCGCGCGGACCACCAGCGACGCGCCCGTGCCCGCGTCGCCGGCCGCCCACACGCCGCGTACGCTCGTGAGGCCGCGGGCGTCGGTGTGGAGGTTGCCCCGCGCGTCATACTCGGCGCTGAGGTCCTCGAGCAGCCTGCCGTGCCGAACGTGGAGGAAGCCCATGGCAAGCAGCACCAGGTCGGCCTCGAGCGTGAACTCCGAACCCGGCACCGCCGCCATCCGGGCCGGCCCGTCCGGAGCATCGCTCCTCCACTCCACGCGCCGGAACACCCCGCGCTCGACCCTGCCGCCGCGGCCCTCGAGCCGGACCGCCTCGATGCCCCAGTCCCGCTCGCAGCCCTCCTCGTGCGAGCTGGTGGTGCGCATGATTGCCGGCCAGTACGGCCAGCTCGGGTTCCACGGCTCGGTCCACATGCGCGGCCTCGGGAGGATCTCGACCTGGGAGACGCGGACCGCTCCCTGCCGGTTCGCGGTTCCCACGCAGTCGGAGCCCGTGTCGCCGCCGCCGATCACGAGCACCCGCCGGTCCTTCGCGTCGACGAGGCCGTCCCGCCCGGCCTCGCCGGCCACGAACCGGTTGGACCGGGACAGGAAATCCAGCGCGAAGTGAACGCCGTCCAGTTCCCGGCCCGGCACCGCGAGATCGCGCGGTTCACCCGCACCGAGAGCCAGCAGCACCGTATCGTACGTGCGCTGCAGGTAGCGGGCCGAGATATCCTCGCCGACCTCCACGCCGCACTCAAACCGGACCCCCTCGGCCTCCATCTGCCGGATACGCCGGTCGATGACCCGTTTCTCCAGCTTGAAGTCCGGGATGCCGTAGCGCAGCAGACCGCCCGGGCGGGCCGAGCGTTCGAACACGGTCACCGCGTGCCCCGCGCGTGCGAGCTGCTGCGCGGCGCTCAGGCCCGCGGGCCCGCTGCCGATGACGGCCACCGTTCGTCCCGTTGCCCGCCGGGCGGGCCGGGGCACGATCCAGCCCTCGGCCCACCCGCGCTCCACGATGGCGAGCTCGATCTGCCTGATCGTCACCGGCGCGGAGTTGATCGACAGCGTGCACGAGGCCTCGCAGGGTGCCGGGCAGACCCGGCCCGTCACCTCGGGGAGGTTGTTGGTCATCTCGAGGCGCAGCAGCGCCTCGCGCCACTCCCCCTTGTACATGAGATCGTTCCACTCGGGGATCAGGTTCGCCACCGGGCAGCCCATCGCGTGGCACCAGGGGATGCCGCAGTCCATGCAGCGCGCACCCTGCTCGCGGAGCTCGGGTTCCGGGAGCGGAACACCGAACTCCGCCCACGCCGCGAGCCGCTGCCCGACCGGAAGGTGTCCCGCGTCTTTTCGCCCGAAGTCCAGGAACCCCGTGACCCGGCCCATCAGCGGTAGACCTCCTCCGTGATCGCCATGGCCTCGGTTTCCCGGGTCTCCTCCGTGCGGATGCGCTCGAGGGCCCGGCGGTAGTCGATCGGCATCACCTTCACGAACCGGGGCAGCATCTGCGTCCAGTCGCGGAGGATGAGCCCGGCATGCTCGCTCGCCGTGAGGTGCACGTGGCGCTTCACCAGCGCGTGCAACCGTTCGCGGTCCTCGGAGGCGGTCACGGGCTCGATGTCCACCATTTCCAGATTGCATTTTGTGTCGAAGAGCTGGTCCTCGTCGAGCACGAAGGCGATGCCGCCGCTCATGCCCGCCGCGAAGTTCACCCCCGTCCTGCCGAGCACCACCACCACCCCGCCGGTCATATACTCGCAACCGTGGTCGCCCACGCCCTCCACCACGGCCACCGCCCCGGAGTTGCGCACAGCGAAGCGCTCGCCCGCCATGCCGTTCACGAACACCTCGCCCCCGGTGGCGCCGAAGAGGCTCACGTTGCCCGTGATGATGTTGTCCTGCGGCCGGAAGGTGGCCGCGCGGGGCGGGTACACCACGATCCGTCCGCCCGAGAGGCCCTTGGCGAAGTAGTCGTTGGCCTCGCCCTCCAGCTCGAAGCTGATGCCGGGGGCGAGGAACGCGCCGAAGCTCTGCCCCGCCGAGCCGATGAACTTCACGCTGATGGTGTCGGGCGACAGTCCCTTCGAGCCGTACCGGCGCGACACCTCCGAGGACAGCGTGGCGCCGACGGCGCGGTGGCAGTTGCGGATGGCCAGGAACAGCTTCACGGGCTCCCCGGTTTCGAGGGCCCGGCGCGCGTGCTGCACGAGCTCGCCGTCAAGGCGGGGGCCCGTGTCGGACGCCTGCCGGGACGTGCAGCGCAGCGCCGTTCCCTCGGGCACGCGCACCGGTGCGAGCACCCGGGAGAAGTCCAGGCCCCGGGCCTTCCAATGGTCCAGCGCGGGAGCCGCCTCGAGCACGTCCGAGCGGCCGACCATCTCGTCGATGGTGCGGAACCCGAGCGAGGCCATCAGCTCGCGCGTCTCGGTGGCCACGAAGCGCATGAAGGCGATCACGTGCTCGGGCCGGCCCGTGAAGTGCGCGCGCAGGCGCGGGTCCTGGGTGGCGATGCCGACGGGGCACGTGTTGAGGTGGCACTTTCGCATCATGACGCAGCCGAGGGCCATCAGCGCCACGGTGCCGAAGCCGAACTCCTCCGCGCCGAGGAGGGCCGCGATCACCACGTCGCGCCCGGTGCGCAGCTGCCCGTCCACCTGCACCCGGATGCGGTCGCGCAGGCGGTTCAGGACCAGGGTCTGCTGCGTCTCGGCCAGGCCGATCTCCCACGGGATGCCCGCGTGCTGGATCGAGCTGATCGGCGAGTTGCCCGTACCCCCGTCGTGGCCGCTCACGAGCACCATGTCGGCCCTTGCCTTGGCCACGCCCGCAGCCACGGTGCCAACCCCGACCTCGGCCACCAGCTTCACGGATACCCGGGCCTCGGGGTTCGCGCTCTTGAGATCGTAGATGAGCTGGGCGAGGTCCTCGATCGAGTAGATGTCGTGGTGAGGGGGCGGGGAGATGAGGGTAACGCCGGGGGTGGAGTGCCGCACCTTCGCGATGACGGCGTCCACCTTCAGTCCCGCGAGCTGGCCGCCCTCCCCGGGTTTGGCGCCCTGCGCCATCTTGATCTGCAGCTCCCGGGCGTTGACGAGGTACGCGCTCGTGACGCCGAACCGGCCCGAGGCGACCTGCTTCACCGCGCACTTCGCCGAGTCGCCGTTCGGCAGGGGGAGCCAGCGCGCCTCGTCCTCGCCGCCCTCGCCCGAGTTGCTGGCTGCGCCAAGGCGGTTCATCGCGACCGCCAGGGTCTCGTGCGCCTCCCGGCTGATGGAGCCGAACGACATGGCCGAGGTGACGAAGCGCCGCACGATCGAGTCGACGGGTTCCACCTCCGCGAGGGGCACCGGCTCACGGCGAGCAAAGCCGAACAGGCCGCGCTGCGTGCTGCGGTTGTGTGCCTCGTCGTTCATGATCGGGGCGTAGCGCCGGTAGGCGGTTTCGTCGCCCTGCCGGACCGCCTGGTGCAGGAGCGCAATCGCCTCGGGCCCCATCCGGTGGCTCTCGGAGAATCTGCGGAAGTGGATGGCGCCGCCCGAATCCAAGGCCTCCCGCTCGGCCTCGTCCCGCTGGAACGCGGCCCGGTGACGCGCCAGTGTCTCGCGCGCGATCTCCTCCACCCCAACCCCGCCGATGCACGACGGGGTGCCGGGGAACCAGCGCTGCACGAACGCGTCCGCCAGGCCGACCGCCTCGAAGATCTGGGCGCTCTTGTAGCTGCGGATGGTCGAAATGCCCATCTTGGACATCACCTTCAGCAGGCCCTTGCGGACGGCCGTGACGTAGTGCTCGATGGCGGCTTCCAGCGTCAGGGAAGGATCCACCTTCCCAGCGGCACAGAGGTCGGCGATGGTCTCGAGGGCGAGCCACGGGTTGACGGCGCTCGCGCCATACCCGACGAGGGTGGCGAAGTGCATCACCTCGCGCGCCTCGGCCGTCTCGACGAAGAGGCCCGTGAGATGGCGCTTCTGCGCTCGCACGAGATGGTGGTGCACGGCCGCGGTGGCGAGCAGGGCGGGGATCGGCGCCCGGCGCTCGTCCACCTCCCGGTCGGAGAGCACGAGGAAGCTGTAGCCTTCGTCCACGCGCGCCTCGGCTGCCCGGCCCAGCGCCTCGAGGGCCGGCTCGAGGCCTTTCGGCCCCTCTGCGGCCGGGAAGACGATCGGCAGCACGCAGGAGCGGTAGCCCGCGAGGTCCAGATCGCGCAGGCGCGTCATGTCGTCGTTGGTCATGACGGGGTGCGCGAGCTTGATCTGCCGGCAGTGCCCGGGCGTCTCGTCGAGGAGGTTGCCCTCCCGGCCCGTGAAGGCCATCAGCGACATCACGAGCGACTCCCGGTACGGGTCGATGGGCGGGTTGGTGACCTGGGCGAAGAGCTGCTTGAAGTAGCGGTACAGCAGCTGGGGCCGCTCCGACAGCACCGCGAGCGCCTGGTCGTTGCCCATGGAGCCGATCGGCTCCTGCGAGTTCTCGACCATGGGCGTGAGGATCATGGTCAGGTCCTCGAGGGTGTAGCCGAAGATCCACTGCCGCTCGCGAAGCTTCGCGTGGTCGACGGCGAGCGGCCCCGGCACCTGGTAGAGGCCCTTCAGCTCGATGCGGTTGGCCTCGAGCCACCGCCGGTACGGCCTGCGGCGCGAAACCGCGGCCTTGATCTCGTTGTCGTTGAGGATCCGCTGCTGGGCCGTGTCCACCATGAACATCCGGCCCGGGGCGAGGCGGCCCTTCTGGAGCACGTCCTCGGGCGCGATGTCGAGCACGCCGACCTCGGAGGCGAGCACCACGAGGCCGCTGCGGGTCACCACCCAGCGCCCCGGCCGCAGGCCGTTCCTGTCGAGGATGGCGCCAACCTTCGCGCCGTCGCTGAAGGCGATCGCGTCCGGGCCGTCCCACGGCTCCATCACGGCAGCGTGGTACTCGTAGAAGGCGCGCTTGTCCTCGCTCATGTGGTACCGCTGACCGAAGGCCTCGGGCACCATCATCATGAGCGCATGCTCGACGGTCCGGCCGCCCCGCACGAGCAGCTCGAGCACGTTGTCGAAGATGCCAGAGTCGCTGAGCCGCTCGCTGATGACCGGCGCGAGTTTCGCGACCTCGGGGCCGAACAGCGGCGAGCTCATGGTCTTCTGCCGGGCGTTCATCTTGTTGATGTTGCCGCGCAGCGTGTTGATCTCGCCGTTGTGGGCGATGCAGCGGAACGGCTGCGCGAGCGCCCAGGACGGGAACGTGTTGGTGCTGTAGCGCTGGTGCACCACGGCGAGCGCGCTCTCGAAGCGTTCGTCGGACAGGTCGGGATAGAAGCGCTCGAGCTGCGGGGCCACGAACATGCCCTTGTAAACGATCGTGCGGGCCGACAGCGAACAGACGTACAGGTCCTCGAGCTCGAAACCCTCGGAGGCCGCGGCCGCCTCGAGCGTCTTCCGCGCCACGTAGAGCTTCCGCTCCAGCTCCTCCCCCGTGAGGCCGCCGGCCGCCACCAGCACCTGCTCCACCCCGGGCATCGACGCCAGCGCCATCTCCCCGAGGCAATCGGGCTGCACCGGTACCTCGCGCCACCCGAGCACGGTGACACCCTCGGCAGCCAGCACCCGGTCCACCAACTCCTTCGCGCGGCCGCGGCCCGCCTTCTCCAGCGGCAGGAAGAGCATGCCGACGCCGTACGAGCCGGCCGGCGGCATCCGGACGGAGAGCCGGGAGGCTTCGGCCTCGAAGAACCGGTGAGGGACCTGGCACAGGAGGCCTGCCCCGTCGCCGGTCCGCATGTCGCCGCCCACGGCACCCCGATGCACGAGGTTCTTCAGCACGGTGATGCCGTCAACCACGATGCGGTGCGTGCGCCGGCCGTCGACATTGACGAGGAAGCCGACACCGCACGCGTCGTGCTCGCGGGATGGGTCGTACAACCCGGCCCGGCGCGGCGCCGTGTGCTGAGGGGCGATCGGTTCGGCGGCATTACCGCGTTCGCGCGTGCTCATGGCATCCCGTCCACGTTCCGGACCGCGCCCGCCGGGGCGCGCCCAGGAAGGGAAATCTATTCACAGATTGTATATTTATACAATAGGTTCGGGAGCCGGGACACGGGAGATCGCCGGAGGGCGGGACTGGACCGCGATCGCCGCCGGTGTATCATCGCGCCATGGCTCTCCCCATCGAGAACGACCGGCACTGCTTCTGCTGCGGACCCGATAACCCCCATGGCCTGCACCTCCAGATCGCATACCCGGCGAAGGGAACGGCCGAAGCGAGCCTCGTGGTCGACCAGCGCTACGCTGGCTGGCGGGGCATCACTCACGGCGGCCTGCTGGCCACGGTGCTCGACGAGCTCATGGCGCATGCCTGCATCTCGTCCGGGATCAAGGCGGTGACCGCGGAGATGACCACCCGTTTCCTGAAGGCCGTCCCGGTGGGCACGCACGTGCGGGTCACGGGCGCGGTTGCCGGCGAGCGCGGCCGGGTGGTATCCACCGAGGGAAAGCTCTACGACTCGGAGGGCGTGCTGGCAGCCGAGGCCACGGCCCGGTTCGTGAAGGTGTAGCCGCGATGGATTACCGGGGGACGACCGCGCGGTCCCGCCTCGCCTACCATATCATGGTGGCCATCTACGCGGTCCAGGATTTCATCGTCAAAGGGCAGGAGCGTACGCTGGACGGCTTCGGCATCGCTGCCGGTTCCACCATCGTCGACTACGGGTGCGGCCCCGGCCGGTACCTTGGAACGGCATCCCGGCTGGCCGGGCCGTCGGGCCGGGTCTACGCCGCCGACATCAGCGAGGTGGCCCTGCAGTATGCCGCGCGCCGGGTGCAGGGGCTCGGGCTGGCGAACGTGACCCTGCTTCCCATCCGTGATGGACGATGCGCCATTCCCGATACGTCGGCAGACCTCGTGTACGCGCTGGACATGTTCCACGCCGTGCGAGACCCGAAAGCTTTCCTCGCAGAGATCCACCGGTTCACGAAGCCCGGCGGCACGCTGATCCTCGAGGACGGCCATCAGCCTCGGGCGGTCACCTGCAGGAAACTCCTGGGTGCGGACGGCTGGCGGATCGAGGAGGAGACCCGGTGGCACCTGCGGTGCACGCGCTGCTGAGAGCCGGGGCGCCCATCAGCCGGTGAACCTGCGCACCTGCTCTGCGAGCAGGCGGAGGACCGCCCCGTCCTCGAACGGCCACGCGTAGGCGAACTCCACTTCGGGGCGTGCTCTCCGCCCTGCGCGCGGCTGATTCCAGCGCCTCGTCCAGCGATGGTCCGCAGAACTCCCTGAACCCGGCGATCACCTCGAGACCGGTGTCCCGCGAAAGGCGAGCGGCAAGGTCCATCGAAGCCGCATGGAAAGGGTCGTTGGCCGGGGTGCGGGGCCAGGCCCGCAGTCGATTCTCCAGGTCGCGGTAGCGGTGCATCAGGGCTGGCGTCATGCCGTGCCCCCCCGCCTCGACGCGGGCGTGCAGGCCGAAGAACTCGGCCAGCTCGGT
>JAPLSM010000265.1 GCA_026398635.1 Spirochaetota bacterium
AGCTCCCGCAACCGGCTGTCAGTCCCAGACCTTTTCAACGGCACGCGCTGCGAGCAGGTCCGCGAGGTTGACGGCGTGGTCGAGCTTTGCCAGCACTCGGGCATTCTTCGGCAGCTTCGGCTGCAGGGTTGCCGCCAGCGACGGCGCCGGATTCACGACCAGCACGATGCAGGAAGCTGCTGCCTCCGCCAGCAACGAGGCGATCTCGACGCCTTCGGCTCCGAAGTCCCGGCCCTCGAAGTCCAGGACGAGTGTCCCGTATCGCAGGCCGTGCGCCGTACCGATGAAACTGCACACCGCATCGGCATTCAGTCCACTGCCGGCTCCGGCAACCCGGGCAATGATGCAGTCCTTGTTGATCCTGGCCGGGAGGAGCTCAAGGCCTGCAACAGCCTCGAGCTTTGCCAGCGCGGCGATCATGGGCAGCAGGGCTCTCCTGGTGCGCTCGGTTCCCTGCCGGGCAGTGCCGTCGCGGAGGATGCCCAGGAGATCCATCGTCAGCCGCTTCACCACCTCCCGGATGATGAGCTCGGGAACCTCACGGTAGAACGCCTCGGCGATCGAGCCCGCGATGCACGCCAGCGTGTCGCTGTCGCCGCCGAGGAATACCGCCTTCCGGACCGCGTCCTCGTAGTTCCGCGATTCGAGGAACGCAATGATCGCCGGGGGAACCGTACCCTGGCAGGTGACGTCGAAGCCGTGGTGTTCGCGGATGGCATTGCAGCTTCGGGAGAGATCGTAGCGGAACGTCTCGGCGATCCGGCGCTTGATCTCGGGCTTCCCCCGCCCATCGAGCGCCATGCGGATGCACAGGGCCGTTGCCTCCGCTCCCTTGATCCCCTCCGGGTGATCGTGCGTGGGCTCGGCCGACCGCCGGGCCTCGCGCAGCACGTCCTTTTCATCGCGGAAGAACCACGGCACGGCGCCGACCCGCATGGCCGATCCGTTTCCGAAGCTGTGATACGGCTGCGGATCGGAGGATTCCAGCCACCGATGGAAGCTGCCGCCGTACCCGGCATGCGGATACCTTCGTCCCAACTCCCACATCCGGTCGCGGTACGAGGCGTTGTCGAGCAGCGCCGAAGCGACCGCGAGCGTCATCACGGTGTCGTCCGTGAACCGGCAGCTCGGCACGAACAGCGGGAAAGCATATTCCCGGGCGCGGCGTCCCTCGTACACGGACCCGATGATGTCCCCGGCTATCCCGCCGATCATGACGGCTCCTCAAAGGCTCGGCGCCCGGCCGGCCGACCCCCGGGCCAGCCAGGCTGCCGCGCCCGTCTTCAATCCACCAGCGAATCCCGCCAGACGGCGTACAGCGCGGCCTCGTCAACGGTGCCCGCGGCGTGCAGCGCCCGGTACTCGTCCGAGACCGTGCGCCCGAAGACCGTCCTGTCGTCAGAGTTGACGGTGACGCGTACTCCGTTGTCGAGCAGGGTGCGGATCGGGTGGTGCGCGAGGTCGGGGCTCACCGAAAGGGCTACGTTGCTGCCGGGGCACACGTTCAACCGGATTCCCTCGAGCCGCAGGGTCCGCATCAACGGCTCGGAGCGCGCCGCGGCCACGCCGTGCTGGATCTCGCGCAGCCCCAGCACGCGCATCGTCCGCTCCACGAGTTCGGGACTTCCGAACTCGCCGACGTGCGCCTTCGGCTTCAGGCCGTGCCGGGCGGCCAGTGCGTACAGGCCGGCATACGCCTCCGGTTCTTCTGCATCCTCGCTCCCGTACAGGTCGAGCGATCCGAACACTCCCGACCGGACGCACTCCTCGGCCGGAGGGATCTGCGTCGCCGGCGGCCGGTTCTTCGATATCCCCAGCTCGGGCCGGAAGCGGATAGAATCGCGGTATCGGTCGACCAGCCCCTGAACGAACCGGAAATACTCCTCTGGCCCGTCGTAGAACCGCATGAAATCCACGTCGATACTCATCTCGAGGATCCGCACCCCGTCCCGGACGGATTCCGCGATGGAGCTCTCGGCGGTGAACTCGAAGCCATCCTTGTGGCGGATGTGCGGGTACAGCTCCCGATGCAGGTACTCCCGCATGTCCTCGAAGGACGACATCCGCGCTGGCGCGGCCGGGATGGCCGCCCCCGCCCACTCGCTGATGCTGCGCAGGCTCGCGCTGAGCAGCGAATGGCAATGACGGTCCGCTTTCGGCAGGGCCATGAAACGGTCCGGTCCAGGAGCGGCGAGGGCATCGCGGAAGTCCGATGCGGACACCGGGCAGCTCATCCGAGGTCGCCTTCGTACGCCGTGATCCTGCCGTGCCGCACGATGGGCAGGACATCGTAGATGCTCCACTGCACGCAATGGGAGAGATCGAAGTCGCAGCCGTTCTTCGCGAGGTACCGTCCGCTGAGACTTCCCCTGATGAGTTCGGCGCAGTCGTGCCGGCACGCTTCGAACGTCCTGCGGCACACCACCGCCTCGGGCGTCTCCTCCATGCGCAACTCGGCCAGGATCGCACCGCATCCGAGGTAATCCTCGATCGCGAACCGGCGCTGCACGATATCCTGCTCCTGGCCCTCGGCGGCTTCCCCGGCCGCGATAAGGACGATGCCCTTGCCGGTCCCCTCGCTCACCTCCCGCAGCAGCCTGCCCGCGGTCCGTGCGTTCAGCAGGCACGCGATGAAGGCGCATGCCTCGCCTCCGGCGATCCGGGCGAGCGCAGCCCCGTTGGGCGACACCAGGACCACGTCCTCGGGAGCCTTCGGGTCGAGGTAATCGAGGGGGGAGAGCGAGTACCGTGCTTTGCCGGTGGGTCCCGACACCGCGCACCCAAGCCGGTCGGCGAGATGCCGGGCATCCTCGGAACGATCGGAGGGGATGATCGTGAAGCCGTTGGCCACCGCCGTCGTGA
>JAPLSM010000223.1 GCA_026398635.1 Spirochaetota bacterium
GTGGAGTGGAAGAACCGCAAGTGCGAGGACCTCAGCAAGGGCATGAGCCAGAAGGCGCAGTTCATCGCCGCCGTCGCCCACGATCCCCCGTACCTCTTCCTCGACGAGCCGTTTGCGGGGCTGGACCCGGTGGCCACCGACGTGCTTCGCGAGACGGTGCTCGAGATGGGCCGGGAGGGGAAGACCATTCTCTTCTCGACCCACAACATGGAGGTGGCCGAGCGCATCTGCAGCCAGATCTTCCTCATCGACCACGGCCGTCAGGTGCTGTCCGGCGCCATGGACGAGGTGAAGGCCCGGTACGGCCGCAACGCGGTGCTCGCGGAGTTCGACGGCGATCTCGACCAGGCGACGCTCTCGGGCCTCGCGGCCAACATTATCCGCTACCCCCGGTACGTGGAGATCGAGCTGGCCGCCGGCGCTTCCAGCCAGGAATTGCTGAAAGCGCTCGTCGCGCAGGTGACGGTGCGCCGGTTCGAGGTGGCGTCCCCTTCGCTGCACAAGATCTTCGTGCAGCTCGTGGGACGCGGCCGTCGGGAGGCGATCTCTAATGAGTAGGAAGCTCGGACGGATCATGCGGATGGAGTTCCGCCTGACCACGGCGAACAAGGCCTTCATCATCCTGACCGTGCTCGGCCCCTTCCTGATCGTCGCCGTCACCGTGCTGCCCAGCCTGCTCACCATGAACCAGGGGGGCCTCGGCAGCCCCGAGACCCGGGTCGCGGTGGTGAACGCCGATCCCGTGTTCCTCGCGGGCATCGAGCCAGCCCTGGCACAAGCGGGCATCCGGGCCTTCGCCCTCACGGGCGACGCAACCGAGCTCGACGCCCGAGTGCTCGCGGAGGAGTTCGAGGGCTACCTCATCCTGCCGGATGACCTCGCCGGGGCCACCCGCATCGAGTACGTTTCGACGAACGTCAGCGACATCCGGGCGACGAGCGCGCTCGCGAGCGTGATCGGCCAGTCGGTCGTGGCACTGCGCCTCGCGAACGCCGGCCTGCCCGTGGAGCAGGTGGCCTCGATCATCCAGCCGCCGGCCGTCGAGACGCGGAAGCTCCAGCGGTCGGGCGAGAAGGAGTCGCAGGACTTTCTCACGGTCCTCTTCACGGGCCTCACGCTGACCATGCTCCTCTACATGACCGTGCTGCTCTACGGCCAGTCCATCGGCCGGTCGGTGCTGAACGAGAAGCTCTCGAAGACCGTGGAGATCATGCTGTCCTCCGTCAGCCCCATGGACCTGCTGTTCGGCAAGGTGCTCGGCAAGTGCCTGGCGAGCCTGCTGCAGTACGGTGTCTGGGTGGCCGTGAGCCTCGCGTTCATGAAGTTCGTCGGGCCCCGGCTCGGCGTGTCCCTGAAGCTCGCGATTCCTTCTTCCTCTACAGCTCGCTGTACGCGGGGCTGGGGGCCGCCTCGGAGGATGAGCAGCACCTCGGCCAGCTCGCCTGGCCGGTGATCGTGTTCCTCGTGATCCCGGTGGTGCTCATCTCGCCCATCCTCACCTCGCCGAACTCGGCGTTCGTGGTCGGGATGTCCCTCTTCCCCCTGACCGGCGCGGTGGTCATGTTCATGCGCATCCTCGTCGGCGCGACCCCGATGTGGCAGGTCTGGTTCAGCATCGGTCTGCAGCTCGTCGCCATCGCCGCCCTGATCGCCCTGTCGGCGAAGATCTTCCGGGTCGGCATCCTGATGACGGGCCGGCGCTTCAAGCTCGGCGAGATCCTGCGCTGGATCTCGGCCTGACCCCGGAAAAGCCGCCCCGCTTGCGCGAAGGACGCCCGGCGTCCTATCATAAAAACCATTATAAGCCCCCACGGAGGCGACCCTTGAAGAAGACCGGCGATGACACCGTCCGCTCGTGCCTGGAACGCATCCCCGCGGGCGTGCCCCTGGACAGCGCAGCATGCGGAAAGGCCCTCGAGGCGGCGCTCGCGGCGCCAGCGCTTGACACGCGCACCGCGTGCTCGCGCCTCTTGTGGCTGCTGGACCCACGCAACCCCGAGGGGCTGCGTCTCGCCGAGGAGCTGCCCGGCCTCACGCCCGCCGTCCTCGCCCGTCACATCGTGCACCCCCGGGAGGCCGTGCTCGGCATCATCCGCAAGCGCACGAGCCTCGACGCCGCGTTCCTCGACCGTGTCTACGAGTGCCTCCGCTCGGCCGGAGGGTCCGCGGACCCGGACCGGCTGGCCGACCTCCCCGAGGAGCGGATCCTCCAGGAGATGAAGTGGTGGCTCACGGACCTGCGGTTCCCGGCCTACTACCTCGCGAACACTCCGGCCGAGGTGATGGCCGCCCAGATCCTCGCCAACCGGAC
>JAPLSM010000139.1 GCA_026398635.1 Spirochaetota bacterium
TGACGTGGCATGACGTGGCGTGACGTGGCATGACGTGGCGTGACGTGGCGCGTCCGTTATTAAAGGTGCCCGAGTACCACTTCGAGCAGCCCGCGCGTCTCCTCGCCGTCGCCCTCCTCGCCGACGGGCATGCCCTCGTCGAGGACGTCCCGGGGGTGGGCAAGACCATCCTGGCCCGCGCCTTCAGCCGGGCGCTGGACCTGCGGTTCACGCGCGTCCAGGGCACGCCGGACCTCCTGCCCGGCGACGTGACGGGCAGCAGCGTCCTCCAGGACGGCGCGTTCCGCTTCATCCCGGGCCCCATCTTCACGAACGTGCTCCTCGTGGACGAGGTGAACCGGGCGACGCCGCGCACGCAGTCGGCGCTCCTCGAGGCAATGGGCGAGGGACGGATCAGCGTGGAGGGCCGTCCCCTCGCGTTGCCCGACCCCTTCCTGGTGATCGCCACGGAGAATCCCGTCGAGTTCGAGGGGACCTTCCCCCTGCCCGAGGCGCAGAAGGATCGTTTCTTCCTCAGCCTGCGCATGGGCTATCCCCCGGTCGAGGCGGAGGAGGAGATCCTGGAAGCCCAGCGCCGGGTGACGCACCCCGTGGCGGACCTGGGCCCCGTATCCGATCCCGCGACCCTGCGCAGTCTCCAGGACCGGGTGATCGCCGTGGAGGTGCCGGCCGAGGTGGAGGACCTGATCCTCCGCGTCGTCGAGGCCACCCGGCGCGACGTGCGCCTGCAGCTCGGCGCCTCCCCGCGCGCCTCGCTGGCCCTCTACCGGGGGGCACAGGCTCTCGCCGCCCTACGGGCGCGCGGCCGGGCGGAGCCCGCCGACGTGAGGGAGCTCGCCTCACCGGTGCTCGGCAAGCGGATCGTCATCAGGGCGGACCACCAGCTTAAAGGGCTCACCGAGGAAGCCGTGGTGGCCGGCATCCTCGAGCGCGTGGCGACCGCGTGAAACGCCTCGCGCTGCCGATCCTGCTCCTCGGCATCCTCCTCTTCTCGCCCCTCAGAAGCCTCCGGGTGACGGCGGGCTTCCTCTTCGCCGTCCTCGCGGTCTCCGAGCTCGCGCACCGGGTGCTGCCGCGCATGATCGGCGTCGGCAGGGAGGAGCGGGTGGTGCGGGTGAACCGTTTCGAGCCGTTCACCGTCCGGCTCGTCGTCGTGAACCGCTGGCCGCTGCCGGTGCGGTCGGTGCTCGTCTGCGACGAGCCCGGCGGCCTGCGCCCATCCGGCCCCACCGCGTTCCTCGTCGCGCTCGCTCCAAGCGAGAGGCGCGTGCTCGAGTGGCCGGCCGAGGCTCACGAGCGGGGCGAGTTCCACGCCGGACCCGTGGAGATCTCGGGTCCCGGCCCGTTCGGCCTCAGGCCGTGGCGCCGGGCGGTCCCGGCCCCGTTCACGGTGATCGCGTACCCCGCCTCCCGGCCGCTTTCCCTCGCGCACCGGCGCGGCCTCGCCTCGGGCGCCATCGCGTCCGCCAACCGGCTCGACGAGGACGTGACGCGCTACCGATCGCTGCGGGAGTACGTGCCGGGTGATGAGTTGAGACGCATCAACTGGAAGGTGTCGGCCCGACTGGGCGGGCTCTTCAGCGTGGAGTACGCGCCGTCGATCTCCGTTCCCGCGCTGATCCTGCTCGACCTCGCGGAGCCGGACTACCCGGTGGCGCACCGCCAGGCGATGATGGAGAGGGCCATCGAGACGGCGGCCTCGCTCGTGACCCATTTCGCCGCGCTCAAGCAGCCGGTAGGCCTGGTCGCCGTGGCCGGCATCCCGGGCCGGGAAGGGTTCCCGTCGCTCGCGCTGCGCGGCGGTCCCGACCACGCGGTGGCCATCCTCGAAACCCTCGCCCGTGTCCGGCCGTACCCCGACCGCGTGCCTCTGGCACGGCTCGTGATGCAGTCGGGCGTCGCCGTGCCGACCGGCACCCTGCTCTGCGTGGTCTCGCCGCCGCTCGCCGCGGAGGACCGGGCCGGGCTCCGCGACCTCAGGCGCCGGGGGATCTGGCTCGAGGCGTTCTTCGTCACCTCGGTCGCCACCCGGCCCGACGACGCCCGGCTCGGCGGGGTCGTCTCCCACGCGGTGGCGGAGCAGGGGGAGCTGCTCGATGGCTGAGCGGAAGGCCGGCCGGCTCGAAACGATGCGCAGCCTCGTGCACCCCGCCGTCGCCGTGCTCGCGCCGTTCGTCTTTCTCTGCGCGATCGACGGCCTCGTCCGCGGCGCGCTCCTGGGCGCGGTCGTGCCCCGGCCGGCTGCCGGATTCCGGCTCGTGGTGCTGCTCGCCGGCGCGGCCGAAGCGGTATCCGCGAACTTCCTGCAGCGGGAGCGCCTGGGCGGCTTCAGCGCCCGGGTGCGCGAGCTGGTGCTGGTGCTGGCCGGCTCGCTCGTGCTTCTGTGGCTGCTGTCGGGCCGGCCGTTCCGCGGCGAGCTCTCGCCGGTGGCCTTCGAGGTGCTCTGGCCGGTGTTCCTCGCCGGGGTGCAATGGTTGCTGACCCTGTTCGTGCACGCAACCCTGCGCGAGCGGGAGCTCTTCCTTTCCCTGGTGGAGGGGAAGGAGACGCTGGCCCTCAAGCTGGCGGCCCGGGAGGCTTCTGGCGAGGCGGGCAGCTCTGCGGAAGGCCTCGCGAAGCTCTGCCGGATGGTGGGGATCTTCGAGGCGGTCGTCCTGGTGTTTCTCGTGATCGCCTACCTGGCCCGTGAAGGCGCGGGCGGCTGGTGGGTGCCGGTCGCGGTCGGTCACGAGGCCCTCGGTGTGTTCACGATGTCCCTGCTCGCCGCCTTCTCGCACGAGCAGGCGCTGCTCGCGGCGGGCATCCAGATCGAGACGCGTCAGCTCGGCGGCCGGGCTTTGTCCTCGGCGGCTGGCCTGGGAATCCTCTTCGTCGCGGCCATCGTCCTGGCGGGAAAACGCCCGGCGCTTCCCCTCTCGATCCTCGCGGCCATCCTCGACGCGATCAACCGGTTCTTCACGGTCGAGCGGGGAACGATCCGTCAGCCTAAACCGGGGGCCCCGGCCTCCGGTGAACCGGGGGGCGGCATGCGCGAGATGCTGGAGCAGCTCGCCGCGCGGGAGACCCCGGCCTGGCTCGCAGTCGCACTGAAGGCACTCGGGTATGCGCTCGCTGCCGGGGCCGCGGCCGCGGCACTGTACTTCCTGCTGCGGCCGCTCGCCAACCGCGACACGAGGGACGCCCTGCGGGCCCTGCACCCGCTCGCGGGTCTGCGCCGTGCGCTGCGGCGCCTCGCGGCGCTCGCGGCCGGCGTCCCTCGCGCCTTCGTGGCGTGGTTGCGGGAGGGCGGGCGGGGGGCGGTCCGTGTGCTGCAGGCCGCGACCGCCGCCGGTCAGGGCGCCGCGACCGGCGCGGCGGTCCGGGCCTGGCAGGGCCGGCGCGGGGGCGGCTCACGCGTTCCCCGGTCCGTGCGAGAGTTCGTGCGGATCGTGCACTGGGGAGAACGACGCGGGGTGACCTTCGAGCCGTCGGAGGGTCCGATCGAGTACGCGTCGCGCCTCGCCGCGGCCGTGCCGGCACGGGGACCGGATCTCGCGGCAGCAGCGGCCGCGTTCGAGCGGATCGCCTACTCGGGCACGGCGGCGCCGTCCGTCGAGCGCGAGCTCTCGGCCCTGGCGCGCGCGATCGTGCGGAGGACGCCATGAACGACATCCGGCAATGGGCGGAGCGCTTCGAGCGTTCGGTGCTCACGGCGTTCCGCGGCAGGAGCGGAATCGTGGAGACCATGGCTGTCGCCCTGCTCTGCCGGGGGCACGTGCTGATCGAGGACGTGCCGGGTGTCGGCAAGACGGTGCTGGCCCGGGCGGTGGCGCGTTCGATCGGCGGCAGGTTCACCCAGGTTCAGTGCACCCCGGATCTGCTGCCGGCGGACGTGCTCGGCGTGTCCGTGTTCAACCAGGCCACGGGGGCCTTCACCTTCCGCGAGGGACCGGTGGTCACGAACGTCCTGCTCGTGGACGAAATCAGCAGGGCGACCCCGCGCACCCAGTCCGCGCTGCTGGAAGCCATGGCCGAGGGGCAGGTGAGCATCGAGGGCCGCAGCATGCCGCTGCCCGACCCGTTCCTGATGATCGCCACCGAGAGCCCGGTGGAAGCCGAGGGCACGTTCCCGCTGCCCGAGGTGCAGAAGGACCGTTTCTTCCTCACGCTGTCCCTCGGCTACCCCGATGCGGAGACCGAGCGGGAGCTCATGCTCGCTCTCCGGCAGCGCGTGCATCCCCTCGAGCGGATCGAACCGGTCGCATCGCTCGCCGAGCTGAGGAACATGCAGGAGCGGGTGGTCGGCGTGCACGTCGAGCCGGGACTCCGGCACTACCTCGTCGAGCTCGTGCGCGCCACGCGGACCGACCCCCGGCTGCTTCTGGGCGTTTCACCCCGCGGATCGCTGGCGCTGTACAAGGGCGCCCAGGCGCTCGCCGCCGTCCGGGGAAGGGAATACGTGGTGCCGGAAGACATCCACGAGATCGCCGAACCCGTGCTGCGCAAGCGCGTGCTCCTGAGGCCCGAGGCCGCGGCGAAGGGGATCACCGAGGATGGAGTCATCCGGGAGCTGCTCGGCTCGATGCCGGTCCCGCCGCTGGCGCAGGCGGTTTGAGCCGGTGTACGATGCCGGGGGGGGCGGAATGAAGAAACTGGTCATCGCGGCGATCGTGCTGGCGGCTGCGGCCGCGGGTCTCGCGGCAGCCGAGAAGACGCTCGCGGTGTCCTTCGGTCCCGTGCAGGAGTTGTTGCAGGCGAAGTGCGCGGGCTGCCACGATTGGGCCGGATCGGCCGACGGCATCCTCGGGAAGGTGAAGCCGGGCGCGCCGGAGGAGAGCCTGATCTGGCAGAAGGTCTCCAGGGGACTCATGCCTCCCGACGGACCCCTGGCGGACGCCGAAAAGACGCTTCTACAGAATTGGATCGCGGCCGGAGCTCCGACCGACGGCGCAGCGGCCGTCGACGCGACGACGGGCGCGACGGAGGCCGCGGGGGCAGCCACGGGCGACCAGGCTCCGTCCACCTTCCTCGGTTTCAAGAGCAAGGTGGCGTTCCACATGGCCACGGGGTATACCTCGAGCGCCCTGTTCCTCGGCGCGGGCATCGTGGGCGCGGTGCAGTGGGGCACGTTGATGCAGGCCAGTCACGAGTACCGCGACCTCCACGGGATCGACGAGGGCGAGATCAGCACCCAATGCGCGGATTACATCAGCGCGCTGCGGGCCGACTCGTTGCACAGCGCGCTGCGCTGGACCCACGTGGGCCTGCTCTCCGCCGGGGAGGCGCTCTACCTCGCCGACGCGATCACGGGCATCAGCATGTTGAGCAAGGACCGTCCCGGGTTGACGCCCCAGGACATCCACCGGTACGCGTTCTTCACCCACGGGGCGCTGATGATCAGCGAGCTCGTGCTCGGCATCGCGTCCAGCACCTTCCTCGACCTGGGCGATCACTGGTCCATCGTCGGGGTCGGGATCGCGCACACCGCCATCGGAGTTGCCATTCCGGTGGTGATGCTGGGCGCGGGGATCTACATCAACTCCGTGTTCCGCTGAATGAGCGGGCCGGCGCCGGCTCGCGCTGCTCACCCCTTCCCGTACTGCTGCTCGTACAGCCGCGTGTACACTCCACCGAGGGCCATCAGGTCCCCGTGCGTGCCCCGCTCCACGATCCTGCCGTTCTCGACCACGCAGATGAGGTGCGCCGCGCGAACCGTGCTGAGCCGGTGCGCGATCACGAGCGAGGTCCGGCCTTCGAGCAGCCGCGCCAGGGCCCGCTGGATCAGCGACTCGGTGACCGTGTCGATGTTCGCCGTGGCCTCGTCCATGACGAGCACCCTGGGGTCGACCAGCACCGCCCGGGCGATGCAGACGAGCTGCCGCTGGCCCAGCGACAGGTTGGCCGCCCCCTCCAGCACGCGGGTCGCATACCCCTCCGGCATGCGCGAGATGAACTCGTGCGCATTCGCCGTCCGCGCGGCCGCCTCCACCTCGGCGTCGATCGCCTCCGGCCGGCCAAAGCGGATGTTGTCCGCGATGGTCCCCGCGAACAGGAAGGGATCTTGTTGGACGAGCGCCATCTGCCGCCGAAGCGAGCGCTGGCTGACCGACCTCACGTCGACACCGTCGACGAGCACCGCGCCGGCCGTCGGATCGTGGAAGCGCGTGACGAGCCCGGCGATCGTGGTCTTGCCGGCGCCGGTTTTCCCCACGAGCGCCACCACCTGGCCCGGCTCGATTGCGAGGTCGACGCCGCGCAGCACGGGCGAGCCTGGTTCATACGAGAACTCCACGCCGCGGAGCTCGATTGCGCCGCGCAGGCGCGGCATGTCGAGCGCATCGGGTGCGTCACGGACCGTCGGTTCTGTGTCCAGCAGCTCCAGCACGCGCTCGCCGCCGGCCATCGCGGCCTGCAGGGTGGCGTAGAGCTGGCTCAGCTCCTGAATGGGTTGGAAGAAGCGGGTCACGTAGGAGAGGAAGGCGACCACCGTGCCGAGGGTGAGAGCACCCCCGACCACCGCCCGGCCGCCGAACCACAGCACGATCGCCGTGGCCGCTGTGGCCAGCAGGTCCATGGCCGGCATGAAGAGGAACGAGAGCGAGGTGGCCTCGATGCTCGCGTCGCGGTTGGCCCGGTTCACCTCGCGGAACCGCCGGCGCGCCGCGTCCTCCCGGGCGAATGCCTGGATGACGCGCATGCCCCCGATGTTCTCGGCCAGGTCACCGACCACCGCGGCGATGCGGGTGCGCGTCGCGCGGAACGCACCGCGCGCGGCGCGGGAGAAAACTGCCGTGGCGCCCGCCATGACCGGAAGCACCGTGAAGGCGAGCAGGGCGAGCCGCGCGTTCATCGCGAGCATCACGGCCACGATGCCCGCGAGAATCGCCACGTCCCCGAAGAGGGTCACGAGGCCCTGCGAGAGCAGGTCGTTGATGACCGCAACATCGTTCACGACCCGCGATACGGTGACGCCCGAGATGTGCCGGTCGTGCCAGCCCAGCTCCAGCTCCTGGAGCCGGCGGAACAGGCGCGAGCGAAGGCCCGCGAGCAGCGCATTGCCCGCCCGGGCGATCAGGCCGCGTTGGATCGCGGTGAAGAGGTATGCGCCCGCGAACGATCCGGCCAGCAGCGCGGCCGTCAGCGCGAGCCCCCGGGCGTCTGCGGCGGGGATGTCGCGGTCGATGGCGACCTTCAGCAGCCAGGGGCTCGCGATGCCCAGGGCCGACGAGGCGAGCATCGCAAGCACGGCCAGCACGATCGGGCGAACGAACGGCGCGAGGAACGAGAGCAGGCGCGCGGTGATCCGGGCATCGAAAGCCCGGCCCTCCGTCTCGCGGCCAAGGGACTGCAGCATGTGCACCGGGCCACCGGCCATGTGGGGGGCGCTCAGCACGCGGCGCCTCCCGGGCCCGGCTGCCCATCCCCCGACCCGGCTCCCAGCGCCTGCCGTGCGAACACCTCGGCGTACATCGGCGACATGCCGAGGAGGTCCTCGTGCGTGCCTCTCGCCACGATGCGCCCGGCCTCGAGCACGAGGATGACGTCCGCACGGCGGATGGTGCCCAGCCGGTGGGCGATGACGAAGGTGGTGCGGTCACGCATCAGCTCGTCGAGGGCGGTCTGGATCTCGCGCTCCGTCACCGCGTCCACGCTGGAGGTGGCGTCGTCGAGGATGAGGATCCGGGGGTCCTTCACCAGCGCACGGGCGATCGCAATGCGCTGCTTCTGGCCGCCCGAGAGGGTTGCGCCCCGCTCGCCGACCCGGGTGTCGTACCCGTCGGGCATCCTCACGATGAAGTCGTGGGCCTGCGCCCGGCGGGCGGCCCGCACCAGATCGTCCTCCCCGGCCCCGTCGACGCCGAAGAGGATGTTCTCGCGCACGGTGGCGGCGAACAGCGTCGTCTCCTGCAGCACGATGCCGATCGCCCCCCGCAGGGAGGCGAGGGTGAGCGACCGGACATCCCGGCCGTCGACAAGGATCCGGCCACCCGTCACGTCGTAGAACCGCGGTACGAGGTTGATGATTGTGGACTTGCCCGACCCGGTGGCTCCCAGGAGGGCCACCACCTGGCCCGGCTCGACCGTGAAGCTCACGTCGTGCAGCACGGTGAACCGGTGGAAGTATGCGAACGACACGTTTTCGAACTCCACGCGGCCGCGTGGGTCGGCGAGCGGCGCCGCGTCGGGCGCCTCGGTCACCTCCGAGCGGGCGTCGAGGATCTCGAAAATGCGCTCGCCCGACGACACCGAGACCGCGATGGCGGGTGCGATCATGCCGAGCAGGCGCACCGGGCCGACGAGCTGCCCGAGGTACGCGGAGAAGGCCACCAGCTCGCCGAGCGAGAGCCCACCGGCCATCACGAGACGGCCGCCGTACCAGACCGTGAACACCACCCCGAGGTTGGCTACGAGGATGAGCAGCGGCGCGAACACCGAGCCGTTCAGCGCGAGGCTGTCGGAGAGGGTCCGCCACTTCCCGTTCTCCGCTTCGAACCGGTCGATCTCGGCCTCCTCCTGGGCGAAGGCCCGCACGATCCGGATGCCGCGCAGGCCCTGCTCGATCCGGGAGGTGAGCACGCCGAGCTGCTCCTGGATGTCGCGCGACAGGCCGCGCTGACGCGAGCCGAAGCGCAGCGCCGTGAGCACGAGCAGGGGCAGCATGCCCATGGCCGCGAGGGCGAGGCGCACGTTCATGGCGAGCAGCATCGCGAGGGTCGCCAGCGCGAAGACGGAGCTGTCGAGCAGCCGGAAGGACGCCCGGCCGGTCAGGAACCGGATCCGGTCCACGTCCTGCACGGCCCGGGAGAGCAGCTGCCCCGTCTCCGCCGTGTCGTGGAAGGCGAACGAGAGCGCCGAGAGGCGATCCTGGATCACGTTCCGCAGGTCGTAGGCAACGCCCTGGGAGGCCTGCTCGATCCACCGGCCCTGGAGGAAGGTGAATATGCCCCGAAGGAGCGCCAGGCCGACCAGGACTCCCACGAGCGTGGCGATGAGTCGGAGGTCTCCGACGCTGATGCCCCGGTCGAAGATGGCCCTGATCAGCTGCGGCGAGAGCAGATTGACCCCGTCTGCGAGCAGCATCCCGGCGAGGCCGCCAAGGCACCGGGGCCAGTAGGGGCGCAGATACGAGTAGCAGCGCAGCAGGGTCCGGCCGCCCGGTACCCGCTCACTCATGCCACGTGCTTGTCCATCCAGCCGGCGATGTACGCGAGCACCGCGGCCTTCTGCGGCTCGTAGTGCAGGACGTGGTAGGAGCCGTCCCAGGTCTTCAGCGTGACGTCGCCCTTGAGACGACCGGCCAGCGAGACCGTGGCCTCGGGATCGACGCAGTGGTCGTCCGTGCCCTGGAGGACCAGCACCGGTGAGGCGAGGGTGCCGCCCGGCCACCGGGCGAACCAGTCCCACGAGCGCAGGAAGTCCACGCCGAGCCGAGTCGACCACGGCCGGGTCGCGGCAGGGTCGCGGCGGAGGTTGACGAGGTCGAGCCCGTTCTCCATGGTGACCGAGGGC
>JAPLSM010000294.1 GCA_026398635.1 Spirochaetota bacterium
TCCGCCATCCCCGCCGAGGGGGTCGACTTCAGCAGGTAGCCGTCAGCCCCGGCCCGCAGCGCGCGATGGATGCTCTCGTCGTCCTGGAACGTCGTCAGGATGAGCACCCGCACCTCGGGCCAGCGTTCCTTGATCCGCCGGGTGGCCTCGATGCCGTCCATGCCCGGCATGCGGATGTCCATGAGCACGGCATCGGGCAGGGACTTTTCGCAGGCCGCGAGAGCTCGGGCGCCGTCGCCCGCCGTGCCGACGACCTGCATGTCGGCTCCGCGAGACCAACGGATCGTCGTCCACCACGAGGACCTTCACGGGGGACCAGCTTCTCTAGCCTGGCGCACCGGCGGCGTGTCATCCCCGAGCGGCAGCACGCAGATGAGCCGGAAGCCGTCCCGAGTGTCCGTCGCGATGCTGCCGCCCACGGCCCCGGCGCGCTGGGCGAGGTTGCGCAGCCCCAGGCCGTGCCCGTCCGGAACGACCCCCTGCGTCGGGTTGTGCACGCAGAGGCGGACGATGTGCGGTCCGACGTCCAGGGATACGTCGATCCTCCCTGGAGCCTCGTGGCGCGACGCGTTCGTGAGCGCCTCCTTCAGGCAGGGCTCGAGCACCCCCCAGGCATGGATTGGCACCCCGGCCGTGTCGCCATGCACCGCAAAGGCGATCTGGCAGGCCGAGAAGCGACGGCAGATCTCCTCGAGCGAGCCGACCCCGACGGCCGCCTCCGGCGAGATGCCGCGCACCGTGCGGCGGAGGATCTCCATGCCATCCGCCACGCGCCGCCGGGCCTCTTCGAGCAGCTCGGTGGCCTGCGGGTCCCCCTCTTTCCAGAGCGTGTTGAACGCATCGAGGGCGAGCTCCGCGGCCGCTATCTCGTGGCCGGCATGGTCGTGCAGGTCGCGCGCGATGCGAGAGCGCTCGGCAAGCTCCGCCATGCGCGCGACGCGGACGTTGGCGGAAAGCAGCTCCCCCTTCAGGCTCTCGAGATCGTAGCGCTCCCTCCGGTCCCGGTCAGCCTCCTCCCGGGCTTCCTGAAGCTGGCGACGCCAGAGATGGACGGCCAGGCCCGCGAGCGCCGCCGCGGCCATGACGACGGTGAGGGGGAAGGACCATGCGCGGAAGAAGAAGAGCGCAGCGAGCGCCGGGAGAGCGTACGCGGGATGGGCCGCGAGGCAGGCGTCGAAGACGGGGAGGGCGAAGGCGAGCGCTGCGTCCTGCCAGAAGAGGTAGGCCACGGCGCATGCGGCTTGGTCCGCCAGAGTGGTCCAGGTCGGTATAGCGAAGCGCCATCGCGCGAAGCCCAGGGTGGCGAGGAGCAGGACCAGACCGATCTCGCCCCGCGGCTTGGCGAGCCAGAGCCCGCCGAGCAGGAGCACCCCCATGAGCCTCCACAGGAGAGCCACCGTACCCGGAGCGACCAGCTGCGGATCCACCCTTACTCAACCCGGCGCCGGCTCCCCACCACGAGGAACGCCATGGCAAACAGTAGCACGATCGCCAGCCCGATGCGCCGCTTGAGCTCCATGACGCCCGGACGCTGAAGCGTGCCGAAGAGCTCTACGGTGCCGGAGTCGACGCCGAGCAGGCCCGCGAGCGCCCTGATCGCCGTGGTCTTGCCGGCCCCGTTGGGTCCCAGGAGATCCAAGATCTCTCCCTTCCCGATCTCGAAGTCCACGTGATCCAGTGCTAGGGTCGACCCGAAGCGCTTGACCACATCCCGCAGGGTGGCGACCGCATTCCGCTCTCCCGAAGCTGATCCGTTCATGGTGGAAAAGGTAGCCGGGGCGGAGCGCGGTGGGTTGTGACGAATGTCACGATCGAGGGAACGGCGCCCCGCTCAGCGGGCACGGCGGTGCGCTCACCCCGTCGGCAGGTCCTTCACTCCGCAGACGGTGATGTTCCGGGAGCCGCGGCGTATGACGTACGATGCCTCGACATACGGGCAGACCACGAAGTCGCGTCCGATCGGGTGATGGGAGCGGAAGGCCTCGAGGTTCGCCGCGTCGAACCGCCCCGGGTCGACCTTCGCCTCCAGGGTGTCGACCCCTCGCGAGCCGCGATCGATCACGAAGTCGATTTCCCGTCCGCTCTTGTCCCTCCAGTAGCGGATCCTGCCTTCGGGATGAAGATCGCGCAACTCGTCGAGCACGAGATGCTCCCACAGGTGTCCACGGTCGGTGTCCCGGATCTGGGTCCAGCCTCGCACATGCGCGATCAGACCCGTGTCGAAGCCGAACAGCTTCGGTCGGTTGAGAATCTCGCGTTGACCGCCACGATGGAATGGCGAGACACGCAGGATCGCGTGCGCGATCTCCAGCGAATCCAGGTGCGACATGACGGTCGGTCGGCTGATCCCCACTTCCTTCGCCAGGTCCGAGATGTCGAGCTGCCCGCTGCTGCGCAGGAGCGCGAGTTTGAGAACACCGAGGAACGCGCTTCGATTCCTGACCCCGAACAGCTCCTGGATGTCGCGCGCGTAGAAACTGTCGAGCCACTCCTCGAAAAACGCCGGATCGGTGGTCGTCCCCAGAAGCACCTCGGGAAAGCCGCCCCGCAGGAGACGCAGGTCCAGGTCGGCGATCCCAAACGCGGACGCCTCCCGCCAAAGCGCGGGCAGCAGGTGCACCATCCTCTTGCGCCCGCTCAGGCTGTCCCTGAATTTCCTCGTCGCGGCAAGCGTCGACGAGCCGATAGCCAGGATGCGCAGGCGGGGGAACGCGTCCGCCGCGATCTTCAGCACCATGCTCGGATCGGGAAGCCGGTGGACCTCATCCAGGACGATGCGTGCCGCGGATCCCATGCGGCGCAGAAAGACCTCGGGATCGGTCAACTGACGCTGGACGGACGGCAGGTCGCAATTGAAATACTCGACGCGCTCCAGCTGCCGGCACAGCACCGACTTACCGATGCGGCGCACCCCGCTCAGCCACACGATCGTCCGCTGCCGCCAGCACGTCTCGATGCGGGATACCCACCTCTCCCGTTGGACCATAATCATGGTTTACATATATCCGTCTGAATGTCAAGTTAGCAATTGTATATTTTCCCGGACCCTGCCCGATGCCCGTTTACCTCGTCTTCAGCTTCGCGATCAGTGCCGCACGGTAGAATTCCTTCGGGCCCAGATCCGGCCTGACCTGCAGACCCATGGCGTACACACCCTCGAGATACGGCACCACCCAGCTCAGGCCGCCCTGCCGGCAGTAGGCGTAGTGCGAAACCCCGGTGGGGTCAGCCGTTGTGTGGGCGTCCATCGGAGCCAGTATCAGGTCGACGAAGGCCTTTGGCCTGGCGTAGAACTGCTCCGCGGCCGCTGCGCCCGCCCAATCAGGCGCCCGGACCCTCTACCGTCCCCGTGGGCCGGATCTGCTACGCAAGCTCTTCCGTCAAAACAGTTTCCCGGCTTCCAGGCCGCCTACGAGCAACGGTACGCCGCCTTCTTTGGCAGGTTCCGCCTCCCCCCCTCATCTGCCGCGCTGCCTCCGCTTTCCGCCTCTGCGGAGACTGGAACCAGGGCATCGCGCGTATACGTGGCCACGGTACTCCGTGGCATTCCGCGGTCCCGATTGCGGCTACGACCTGTTCCGTCCCTTCTCGTGCAAGAGCTTCTTCCTTTGCACTTCAGGAACCTGTAAAGACCGCCCCGCACTCTGCACTCGTGCGCCCCAGCACTGGCATGGCCGACAGGCCGCTCAGCCTCCCACGCCCACGGATGCCCCGAAGGATCAGGAAGTCAGCTCGCGCTCCAGTAAAAAAGCACGGGCACGGCCGGGGACCGCCAACGGAGGGATGATCGGACAGTAGGATCCGCTCCCCAGCCGGACGACTGAGTCAGGACTTCCTGCTGCGTATGGGACGACTATGCTCACCCATCCGCTGTTGCAGGGACGATCACAGTGAAACGATCGGGTATATGCGGACAGTCGGGTTGTCAGTGCGGGTCCTGGATCTCAAACAGCTCGGCTGGTGCAGGGAATCGGAGCGGAATCGAGGACTACTGCGGCGCAGAAGGCTATCAATACGCTTATCACCTGCTTTTCAAGCCCACAAGCGCAGATTGACTTCCGATACAATTATGACCTAATATAGTCTCATGAAGACTATCACGATCTCTTTCTTCAAGGCTCACATCTCCGAGCAACTCAGGAAGGTTCGAAAAGGAGCTCGTATCATCATTAGCGACCGCGA
>JAPLSM010000377.1 GCA_026398635.1 Spirochaetota bacterium
CGGCTTCTGGCCGTAGTTGTAAGGGTCCTCGCGGACCAGACCTTTGCGCAGGAACAGGTCGAAGAGCGCCTGGAAACGCTGCTGGTAGGTTCGCACGGCCTCCTTCAGCAGGGGGGCCCGCTCATCGAGCCAGGACCGGCGCGTCCCGAGGGCGGCCTCGAGCTGCTTAAGAAATTCCGCGCTTCCTTCCATCGTAAGATAAGTATAGGATAAACTGATTCCGGGTAAAATCGACATGGGCACCGCGCATCCCTTCGTCCCCGAGCAGCTCGTGGTGGCCGTTCTGTCGAGCCGTCCCGGCCGCCTCACCGAGGCTCGGCGGGCGCTCGAGGAGCGCTTCGGGCCTATTGTGTTCGCGAGCGATCCGGTCCCCTGGAGCTTCACCGCGTACTATGACCGGGAGATGGGCCCGGGCATCGTGCGGCTCTTCTGGGCCTTCGACCGGCTCGTCGACCCTGCGGAGCTCCCGGCGATCAAGCGGGAGACTAACACGTTCGAGGACGCGTTCCGCGAGGACAGCGGCCGGAAGCTGAACCTGGACCCGGGGCTCCTGTCCCTCTCCCGGTTCATCCTGGCCACCACCAAGGACGGCTCGCACCGCATACCCCTTCGCGACGGCATCTACGCGGAGGTAACGCTCGTGTTCGAGCACGGCGAGTTCCGGCCCCTCCCGTGGACGTACCCGGATTACCGGACCGACGGATGCCGGTCCGTGCTGAAGGCGATTCGCGACGGGTACCGCGAACGTCTGCGTGTCGCTGGGCCTCCACCGTCGGACTGAGGAAGCCTGGCGAGGGAGGAGCGTGAAGACAGTCGTTGACCCGGAGGGGTGTCGGGAGTAGCCTGATCGTCGGCTGAAACCGCATCCCAAGTCTGGTACGCGAGAGAAAGTGTTGTGTCCGGGGGAAGGCAATCCATGAAGTCAGCCATCGATCAAGTGCTCGAGAACGCCGTCGTGCGCGGGGTCGCGCCGGGCGTCGTCGCGCTCGCGGCCGATGCGGAGGGTGTGTTCTACGAGGGGGCCTTCGGCCGAAACGGCCCGCGGGCCGACGCTCCTATGCGCCTCGATGCCGTGTTCCGCATCGCCTCGATGACCAAAGCGGTGACGACCGTGGCCGTGATGCAGCTGGTCGAGCAGGGACGGCTCGCACTCGACCAGCCGATGCGGGAGATCGCGCCCGAGCTCGGCGAAGCGCGGGTTCTTCTCGGCTTCGACGCGGACGGGACGCCGCGGACGCGCGCGCCTCGCCGTGAGATCACGCTCCGCCATCTGCTGACCCACACTTCTGGTTATTCCTACGACATCTTCAACAGGGATGTCGCGCGCTACATGGAGCACGAAGGTCTGCCCTCGATCAGGAGCGGCCGATACGCCGCGCTCCGCGCCCCGCTTCTCTTCGATCCCGGCGATCGCTGGGAATACGGCATCGGCCTCGACTGGGTCGGTCGAATCGTCGAGATCGTGGGCGGGAAGCCGCTCGAAGTCTACATGAAGGACCACATCCTGGGGCCGCTCGGCATGCGGGACACGAGCTTCATGCTCCGCGAGGACATGGAGTCCAGGCTGGTTTCGCTCATGGCCCGCGGCCCCGGGGGCGGCCTGTCCGAGGTTGAGCGGCGATCACCGGCCGAGGTGGACTTCAACTCGGGCGGCAGCGGGCTGTACTCCACGGGTCTGGACTACGTGCGCTTCACGCGCATGCTGCTCGGCGGCGGCGCGCTCGACGCCGTGCGTGTCCTCGCGCCCCAGACCGTCGCGCTCATGGGCCAGAACGCCGTCGGCGACATCGAGGTCCCGGCCTTCAAGAGCGATGACCCTGCGCTCGCCCGGTCGAGCGAGCAGTGGCCAGGACAGATCAAGCGCTGGGGCCTGTCGTTCCTCCTCAACACCGAGGACGTAAAGGGCGGCCGAGGTGCGGGGAGCATGACCTGGGGTGGCGTGTATAACACCAATTTCTGGATCGATCCGAAGCGGCAGCTGACCGCGGTGTTGATGATGCAAATCCTGCCGTCTGGCGACCCACAGGTGGTCGAGACCCTGGAGCGTTACGAGCAGGCGCTGTACGCCGGGCGTCGCTGAGGGCCCCCAAGCGCCGCGCACGTTGCCCCGTTGTTCAGATCATGAGCATCCATCATGCCGGACGGCTCGCCGCGAGCCTCGCAGCTCTGGCGGCAGCCGGGCTCATCGACGGCTGCGACGTGTTCGGTCCCTCGGACCGGGTGACGGTCCGGCTCCCCGAGCCGCCGCCGCACTGGCTGCGCGCCTTCCCCCGGCTCTCCTTCGAGCTCGAGTACCCCGGGCCGGGCGGCGAGCTGTGCGTGGCCGGGCCCTTCAGCTGGGGAGAGCGGGTCACGGTGGCCTGTTCCAAGGAGGCGAACGGCGCCTTCCTCGCGTGGCCGCTCGCCGGCGACGAACGCAGGCGCCTTTTACGACCCGCGGGCGGCCTTTACCCGCTCTGCGTGCGGTCGGGGGAAGCCGGGGACGAGCTGGGCCTGACGTGGGCGGACGGGTGCCTGGCCGTTGTCATGCTCCGGCTCGCGGTAGCGGGCCGCAACCCGGCCCTCGTCAACGCGGCCCGGCTCGGCGGGTACCTGGCCGCGGAGCCCGACCCCTGGTGCTGGGACCTCACGCGCATCGAGGAGCGGCTGGCGGACGGCGGCTTCACCGCCTGGGACATCGACCTGCTGGCGACCACGGACGCGGTCGTGCAGCCGGGGGAAGGCGAGTGGTTCCTCGAGACACCCTTCGGCGGGCTGCTGGCAGCAGCGCCCGGCGGCACCCTGGAGGTGCCCGGGCTGACCTACGGTCTGCACACGCTGTTCGGTGTGGACGGTCGCCGTGTCCGGCTCTTCGCGGACGGCCGCGGAGTCTTCACCCTGCCCATGGAGAACGCACCGAACGGGTTCCGGCGAACCAGAGGGAGGGCGAAGCGGGAGGCAGCGTGACCGAGGCGGTCTCCTTCGGGGTCCGCGCCGCGATGACCTCGCAGGCGGCGGTATGCTACACTGCCGGCCGATGAGTGTCCGCGAGAACGGAAGCCCCAGGCCAGCTGCGGCGGCACCCTACGGATCCGCCACGCCCCCCGAGCGCCGGGTGTGGTGCAACCGCACGCTCAACCTGCGCGCCATCAAGGCCGTCGGCTACGACATGGATTACACCCTCGTGCACTACCGCACCGACGAGTGGGAGCGCGCGGCGTTCGAGCGCGCCCTCGCGCCAATCGCGGCCCGCGGGTGGCCGGTCGGGGACCTACGGTTCGACCCCGCGAGCGTCATCCAGGGCCTCGCCTTCGACCTGGAGCTGGGGAACCTGGTGAAGGCGACCCGGTTCGGCTACGTCATCCGGGCGCACCACGGCACCCGGCCCCTCGAGTTCGAGGAGCAGCGCACGGCGTACGCGAGCACGTTCGTCGACCTTTCGGAGCCGCGCTGGCAGTTCATGAACACCCTGTTCTCGCTGTCCGAGGCGAACCTCTTCGCACAGCTCGTGGACCGTCTCGACGCGGGGAAGCTTCCGGGCATCTTGGGCTACCGGGAGCTGTACCAGGTCATCCGCTCGGCCCTCGACGAGGCGCACAACCTCGGCGAGCTGAAGTCGGCCATCACCGCCGACCCCGACCGGTTCGTGGACCTCGACCCCGAGGTGCCCCTGACACTGCTCGACCAGAAGAAGGCGGGCAAGCTGCTGCTGCTGGTGACGAACTCGGACTGGGGCTACACCCGCTCGATGATGGGGTACGCCTTCGACCGGTTCCTACCGAAGAACACCCCGTGGCGCGGTTTGTTCGACCTCGTGATCGTGGAGGCGCGCAAGCCCTCGTTCTTTTCGGGCCAGCAGGCTGTCTACCGGCTGGTGGACGAGGAGCAGGGCCTCCTCCACCCCTACCATGGAGCGCTCGAGGCCGGGCGCGTGTACGCGGGCGGCGACGCACTCCTCGTGGAGTCCAGCCTGGGCCTCTCGGGCGCACAGATCCTCTATGTCGGTGACCACCTCTTCGGCGACGTGCACGTGAGCAAGGCGATGCTGCGCTGGCGAACGGGGCTGGTGTTGCGCGAGATCGAGCCCGAGGTCCGGGCGCTCGAGGCCATGCGCGCCGCGGACGCGCGCCTCGCCGAGATGATGGCCCGCAAGGTGCAGCTCGACGCCCGGCTCGCCCGACTGCGCCTGGAGCGGCAGCGGCGCGAGATGAGCTATGGCTCCCGGACCGGGCCGGCGGCGGGCCGGCGGGTCGAGCAGATCGAGGCGGAGGCGAAGACCGTCGGCGATGAAAACCAGGCCCTCGACGCGCTCATCGCCCCGCTCGCCAAGGCGTCGGGGGAGATCGGCAACGAAACCTGGGGGCCCCTGATGCGGGCGGGCAACGACAAGAGCCTGTTCGCCCGGCAGGTGGAACGCTACGCGGACATCTACACCTCGCGCGTCTCCAACCTGCTTGCCGAGACGCCGTTCGCCTACCTCCGCGCCGCGCGAGGGTCGCTGCCCCACGACCCGGCCTGAGCGGGACGCCTGCGCCGCTAGCCCAGCCTCACGATCCGCGAGCGGGTCAGCACGCGCGCGCCGCGCCCGTCGATCAGCACGTCGTTCTCGAGGCGCACCCCGCCGAGCTCGGGGTGGTAAAGCCCCGGCTCGATGGTGAAGACCATGCCGGCGACGAGCTCCTTGTCGGAGTTCTCGCCCTGGCTGCGGAGCAGGGGCCCTTCGTGGGCATCCAGGCCGATGCCGTGGCCGAGTGCGTGGGGCATCTTCTGGCCGGCAGCGCCGAACACCTCGTCCGCGGCAAGGGCGGGCGCCTGCGGGGATGCGCCGGGTTTCGCGGCCGCGACCGCGGCGTCGTAGGCTGCCTGCACCAGATGCACCATCTTCTCCTGCTCGTCCGCGAGCGGCCCGCGCACAAAGGTGGCCGTCACGTCCGAGGTGTAGCCGTCCACCTTCACCCCGAAGTCGAGGATGGAAAGTCCCGGGCCGCCGAACGGTCCGGCCGAGTACACGGGGAAGGCGTGGATGCCCCAGCTGCGCGTCGGTCCGGCAGCGAGGGTCTCGAAGCCCATGCCCTCCGCGCCCCGGGCCAGCGCCTCGCGTTCGACGAGCTGGGCGACGTCCACCTCGCGCACCGAGCCGGCGGGTTGGGAGCGGACCTCCGCCTCCACCAGGTCGAGCACCTCGTCGGTGATCGCTGCCGCCCGTTCGAGGGCTGCGATCTCCGCGGCATCCTTCAGGGTGCGCATCTTCGACAGCACCGTGTCGATGCCGTCGTTGCGGACCACGATCTCGGCGCCGGGCAGCTCCCGGCACAGCTCCTCATGCCGCAGGTGCGAGGTGCGGGACAGGAATTCGACCTTCGGCCGCGCCTCTTGGCCGTCCATGGCCACGGCGCGGCTGAGACCTCCCTGTCCTGGCCGTGCGCCTCTGGTCGGGGCGGCCGCGGAGAGCCCGAGGTCCTTCAGCACCGTGGCGACGGCCTCCTTGTAGGAGCGCTTGAAGTCCGTGTAGGGCACCACCCGGTCGACGACGGCCATGCCGGCCGCGAGGTTGACGTCCCACGGTACGAGCACGCTCTCGCCCGTCGCTGCCACCACGAGGATGGCGTCCGAGGGGTGGCCCGACAGGTACCGCACGAGGCTCGTGCGGAGATTCTCGAAGTCCTCGAGCACGCAGGCGAAGATGCCCTCTTCGCGGAGGCGCGCGGCCAGGCGTGCCCGGCGCGACCGGATCGCGCCGTCAGTTCGCGACAATGTTCACCAGCCTGTCCGGCACCACGATCACCTTCCGGACCGATTTCCCTGTTGTGAACTGGCGCACGCGCTCGTTCTCGAGGGCCTTTGCCTTCAGTTCCTCCTCGCCGAGTCCCGTGGGGAGCTCCACCCGGGCCCTCACCTTGCCGTTCACCTGGAACACGATCTCCACGAGGTCGTCCTTGGCGAGGTCCTCGTCCCAGGCCGGCCATGCTTGCCGGGCGATGGATGCGGGCTTTCCCGCCTTCTCCCACAGCTCCTCCGCGAGGTGCGGGGCGTACGGGGCGAGGAGCAGCAGGAACGGCTCCCACAGCGCCCGGGGCATCCGGTCGAGCGCGGTGGTCTCGTTCACGAAGATCATCATCTGTGAAATGGCGGTGTTGAACTCCAGCTTCGAGGTGTCCTGGCTCACCTTGCGGATGGTCTTGTGCAGGAGACGCAGGTGGGCGGGAGTCGGGGCGTCATCGGCCAGGGGCAGCTCGCTGAGGCGCCACACCCGGTCGAGGAACCGGCGCACGCCTGCGATGCCGTTCGTGCTCCATGGCTTGGATACCTCGAGCGGGCCCATGAACATCTCGTAGACGCGCATGGCGTCCGCCCCGTACTCGGCCACGATGTCGTCGGGGTTGATGACGTTGCCGAGGCTCTTGGACATCTTGACCCCGCCCTCGCCGAGGATCATGCCCTGGTTGATCAGCCTCATGAACGGCTCGTCGGTGTTCACCACGTCGAGGTCGAAGAGCACCTTGTGCCAGAACCGGGCGTACAGCAGGTGCAGCACCGCGTGCTCGGCCCCTCCCACGTACAGGTTCACGGGCATCCAGTAGTCGACCTTCTCGCGCGCGGCGAGCGCCGTGCCGTTCTTCGGGTCGAGGTAGCGCAGGTAGTACCAGCAGGAGCCCGCCCACTGGGGCATGGTGTTCGTCTCGCGCTTCGCCGGGCCGCCGCACTTCGGGCACTTCGTCTCCACCCAGTCCTTCATGAGCGCGAGCGGCGACTCACCGGTGCCGGTGGGTTTGTAGGTGGTGACCTCGGGGAGACGGAGCGGCAGCTCGCCGTACGGAACCGGCACCACGCCGCAGGCCGGGCAGTGCACGAGGGGGATCGGCTCGCCCCAGTAGCGCTGGCGCGAGAAGATCCAGTCGCGCAGCTTGAAGTTGACGGCCTTCCGGCCGATGCCACGTTTCTCGAGCCACGCGGTGATCCGGCGTTTGAACTCCGCGGTGGCGAGGCCGTCGAACTCTCCCGAGTTGACCGCCACGCCCTCCTCGGGCTCGGCGGCAGCGAGCTCGTAGCGGGTGCCGTCCTTCGAGACGACCTGCACGATTGGCAGGCCGAACTTAGCAGCGAACTCGAAGTCGCGCTCGTCGTGTCCGGGAACGGCCATGATGGCCCCGGTGCCGTAGGAGATGAGGATGTAGTCCGAGATCCAGATCGGGATCTTCTCGCCGTTGACGGGGTTCACGGCGTACGCTCCCGTCGCCACACCGGTCTTTTCCTTTGCGAGATCCGTGCGCTCGAGGTCGCTCTTCCGGGCAGCGCTCTGCACGTAGGCAGTGACCGCCTTCGCCTGGGCCTTCGTGGTGATCTTCGCCACCAGCGGGTGCTCCGGCGAGAGGACCATGTAGGTGGCGCCGAACAGGGTGTCGGGCCGGGTCGTGTAGACCTCTATCTCGCCGGCGCCCCCGTCCAGCTTGAACGCCACGTTGGCGCCTTCGCTGCGGCCGATCCAGTTGCGCTGCATCAGCTTCAGCGAGTCGGACCATTGCAGCTTGTCCAGATCCGCGAGCAGGCGCTCGGCGTAGGCGGTTATCCGTAATATCCACTGGCGGATGGCCCGGCGGGTGACCGGCGTACCGCACCGGTCGCACTGGCCATCCTTCACCTCCTCGTTGGCGAGGCCGGTGAGGCATGACGGGCACCAGTTGATGGGTGCCTCGTCCTCGTAGGCGAGGCCCTTCTCCCACAGTTTCAGGAAGATCCACTGGGTCCACCGGTAGTACTCGGGCAGGTGGGTGGAGATGGCCCGGTCCCAGTCGTAGGAGAAGCCGAAGCTCCGGATCTGCTTGGTGAAGCGTTCGATATTGGCCTCGGTCGAGGTCCGGGGATGGATGCCGGTCTTGATCGCGTAGTTCTCGGCCGGAAGGCCGAAGCTGTCGAAGCCCATGGGGTGCAGGACCTGGTAACCCTGCATGCGGAGGTAGCGGCAGTAGATGTCGGTGGCGATGTAGCCCTCGGGGTGGCCGACGTGCAGGCCCGCCGCCGAAGGGTAGGGGAACATGTCGAGCACGTACGCCCGCCGCTCGCGCGGCACGGATGGGTCCTCGACTGCCTTGAAGGTCCCGTGCTGGTCCCAGTACCCCTGCCACTTGCGCTCGATGTCCGCGTGGGGATAGCCGCTCATGGCGGGCATGATACGGATGCCCGCCACGAGGGTCAAGGAACCGGAGGATCCCGCGACGG
>JAPLSM010000289.1 GCA_026398635.1 Spirochaetota bacterium
CGCGTGAAGTGCAGTTCTCTTTCCATGCCTGTCATCCGTCCGCCCGGGTGAAAGCGGGCGCAACGCTCCTCCGGATGACCAGCTCGGGCTCGAGGATCATCTGCACGGGGCTCGTCCGGGGAGACTCGAGGTTCTTCAGCACGATGTCCACGCCAAAGTAGCCGATGGAGTCGAGCGGCTGCTTGACGCATGTGAGAAAACCCTGGTCGTCCCCGACGAAGCTGTGATCGTCGAACGAGCACAGGGAGAAGTCGCCGGGAATGGCCATGCCCAGCGTCCGCGCGAGCCGGGATATCTCGAGGGCTATCGCGTTCTCGAAACAGAACAAGCAGGTGACCCCGTCGGCCAGGAGGCCACGGATGAGCTGCTCTCCGCGCTCGGAAACCGCCTCGTAGGGAAGGAGGACGATGCGATGGCGAGGGATCTCGCGGTTGCTCGTCGCAAAGGATTGCCGCACACCCTCGAAACGGAGGTCGATGGAGGTGTTCTCGGGGTGCTCGTAGAGAATGGCCAGATTCTCATGTCCCTGGGAAAGGAGAAAGTCGGTCATGAGCACGGCACCTCGCTTGTGATCCGTCATCACGTACGAGCCCTCGTACTCGGGAACGAATCGGTCCAGGGCCACCACGGCAAAGTCCGGGCGCTGCAGGCTCCGCAGGGTCGCCCCGAGCATTCGGTTCACGCTCCTCTGGGCATCGAGCACGGGCAGGAACAGCACCCCGCCGACCCCCGAGGTGTCCAGCGACGTGAGGACCTCGATCGTCTGCCTCGTGTCGCGCCCCGGCTTTTTCAGCACCAGGTCGAGGTTCATGCTGGGATGGTTTTCCACGGCAATGCGCATCCCCCGAATGAGCTCGGATTCGAAACGCCGATCCTCCGTTGAGATCAGGCAGGACAGGGTGATGCGGTCCGTGGTCTGCGCCTGCTTGACGTAGCTCCCGCTTCCCCGAAGCGTGAAAATCCATCCCTCCTGCACCAGGTCTCTCAGGGCCCTCCTGACCGGGTTGCGGCTGACCTGCAGGAGCTGCACCAGCTCCTCTTCGCTGGGGATGCGGTCACCGGGGCGCATCTCGCCGGCGGCAATCCTTTCCCGCAGGTGGCGCTTGACCGAGTCGTACTTCGTCACCGCCGCTATTCCTTGACCGCGCCCACCATGACGCCGCGGATGAAGTACCTCTGGGCGAACACGTAGACCAGCACGAGGGGTATCACGGAAACCACGATTCCCGCCATGCGGGTGTTGTTGGCCACCTGCTGCGTGGAGTCGGAGGTTTCCTGGCTCACCACGAGGCTGCGCAGCGCGACCTGGAGGGTGTATTTTTGGGGGCTGTTGATGAAGAGCACGGCGGGAAGGAACTGGTTCCACCGGCCCACGAAGTCGAATATCGCTATCGTCGCGAGCCCGGGCAGGGCCAGGGGCATGAACACGGAAAAAAAGATCCGGAACTCGTTGGCCCCGTCGATGAAGGCGGACTCCTCGAGGGAAGTGGGTATGGACTCGAAGTAGTTCTTCATCAGGACGATGCTGAATGTGGAGACCACGCCCGTGAGGATGAGAGAGAGAAGCGTGTCAATGAGCCCGAGGAACTTCATGGTCACGTAGACCGGGAGCATGATCATCTCGAAGGGCACCATCATGGGCAGCGTGACGAGCAGCACGATGATCGCCTTGCCGGGGAACCTCTCCCGCACAAGCACGTAGCCGGCCATGGCGCAGAGCAGGACGTGCGCGAAGGTGCCGATCACCGTCACGATGGTGTTGTTCACGAGCGGCCTGAGGATGTTGACCCGCATGAAGAGGGTGATGTAGCCCTCGATGCTGGGATGTCGCGGGTAGAGCTTCACGAGGTTCTCGTAGGACTCGAGGTCGGTGGTCAGGGAGACGGCGAGCACGTTCACGAAGGGGATGATCATGGTGGAGGCGAGCAGAATGAGAAAGAGGGTGTTGAGCGCGACGAACGCCGCGCGTTCCGGGCTCTGTCGCTTCATATCCGGTATTTCGTGACCCTTCGCGCGGCCAGCGTGAGCAGCAGCGTGGCGGCGAAAATGAACACGGACACCGCGGACGCGTAGCCCAGCTTGAACTTGCGGAGCCCCTGCACGTAGACGTAGTACATGATCACGTCGACCTTCGGGGCGATGACCTCGTTGCGCATGACGTAGACCTGGTCGAAAATGCGAAGGGAGCCCATGACGTTGAGCAGGAGCACGACCTGGAACGTGCGCACCAGCTCGGGAAGCGTGATATGCCATGCCCGGGCCAGTCCCCCGGCGCCGTCGATGGTCGCCGCTTCGTACAACTGGGGATTGATCCCCGCGATGGCGGCCAGGTAGAGGATGCAGACGTAGCCAGCCTGCTTCCAGAGATTGACCCCGATGAAAAGGGGCTGCGCGAGGCCGGGCTGGACCATGTAGTACTCGGGCTTCAGGCCGAAGAGGCCGCGGAAAGCGTTGACGATTCCCCCGCTGGGCGCCAGGAGAAAGATCCAGATTCCCCCGACCACCACCCAGGAGAACAGCGACGGCAGGTAGAAGATGGTCTGCACGAAGCGCTTCCACGGGGAGAAGAAGACCTCATTCAAGGCCAACGCCAGGATCAACGGGACAGCCGCGGTCAGCGTCACGTTGCCGATGCTCAGCACCAGCGTATTCACGAACGCCTGCCAGAATCCGGGTGACGTGAAGACATCCCGGTAGTTCGCAAGTCCGACGAACGTGCTCGTCCCGACGAAGCGGAAGTTCTGAAGGCTGATCAGCGCGCCGGCGCCGATCGGAAAATACGTAAAGACGATGAAGTAGGCGATGGCGGGCAGGGCGAGGAGGTAGAGAATGCGGAATCGCCGCCACCGCATGGCGAAAGCCGGCGCCGCGCTTCCGTAGGATCGTCTGGCCATGGCCCGTCTATCCTCCGGCGACCACGGGCCCGTGCGGGTCCGTGGTCGCCGCTTACCGCGGAGTATTCAGATGAAGGCGGGATTACTTGATGTAGCCGGCGGCCTTGAACCGCTGGTTCATCGCGGCGATGCCCTGCTGCGGGGTCTGCTGACCGAGAATGATCTTCGCCGCCTCGGAGCGGGTGATCGTCTCCCAGTCCGCATTGTTCGGGCTGGCCCACTGCAGGTAGGCGTACTTTCGCACAATGTCAGCGGCATTCGCGTATCCCTGCGGGTCGCCGAACTGGTTCTTCCACTTCAACGACTTCGGGTACCCAGAACCGTGGTCCATGGCATGCTGCTTGCCGATATCGGTGAGAGTGTACACACCGTTGCTCACCGTGTAGTCATAGCCCTCGATGCCGACAGAGCCCAGGATGTTCCCCTGCGGCGTGTTCCAGAACTCCATGACCTTGAAGGCATCGCTTACCCGCTTCGAGTAGGAGGGCACCATCATCAGCCCGTCGTCTCCCGCGTGCAGTAGACGCGTTCCCCCGGGTCCTGCGGGCGGCTCGATGCCTTCCGCGTCGAAGGGGCTGTTCGGGTTCTTCGCGTGGACCTGCTGGTTGAAGAGACCAACCCAGGCCGCCCAGTAGAACGTCATCCCAGCCTTGTCCGTCATGAACAGATCGCGGAAATTGGCGGACTGGTTCGTCACGAAGTTCGGCTCCAGTATGCCCTCCGCGTACAGGCGCGCAAGGAACTGGTAGACCGGGATTGCCGCCTCGCTGGCGTAGGGCGACGAAACGTTGCCCGAGGCATCCTTCACGAACCCCCTCTTGGCGCCATAGGCGCCCCAGAGTCCTGCCATGTCGTATTCGGTGTATCCGACGGCCATGCCATAGGTGTCGTTCTTGCCGTTTCCGTCGGGGTCATTGAGCGTGAATGCCTTCAAGACGTTGTAGTAGTCGTCGAAGGTCTTGGGCACGGGCAGGTTGAGCTTCTTCAGCCAGTCCATGCGGATGATCGGCAGGGTGCCGCCCTCGAACTTGTTGAAAACCGCGTAGATCTGGCCGTTGCTCCGACGGATGCGCTCCCACTCGGAATGCGGGATGACCTGCGGATCCCACAGCACCTTCGAGCCCTGGATGTACTTGGTGAGCGGCGTAAAGATTTCAGGGTTCTGCAGGTAGAGCGTCTCGAACGGGCCGGAGTTGGTGTAGGCGATGTCGAGGGGCTCTCCGGTGGCGAGCATCGTGGCGAGCTTGTTGTCGTACTCGCTCCCCGGCGGTTTGATCATGGTCACGGCGATGCCCGTGAGCTTTTCCACCGCCTTGT
>JAPLSM010000017.1 GCA_026398635.1 Spirochaetota bacterium
CCGATGCTGCAGGCGTTTCTCACCGGCCGGCAGCACGAAGCGCGGGAGATCACGAAACGCATCGTGGAGATGGCCTCGGAGGCGGGCCTCTCCCTCACGTGGAACTGGCGCCTGTTCCAGAAGGCTGGGCGCGTTCTCTCGGTGGGCTTCTTCCGGGACCCGGTCGAGCTCGCGCGCGCCCTCGCCTGAAGCCCCCCGAGGAGGAACCCATGAGGTCAGGATTCACGGAACGGGTGGAGGCGGCGTTCGCCTCCCTGCCGGCCGGCGCGCGGGGACGACGTCCTTCCGTGGGCATCGTCCTCGGCTCGGGCCTTGGCGCCTTCGCTGCAAGCGTCCGCGGCGCGTCCGCGGCCTTCGCCTCGATCGAGGGGTTCCCGAAGCCGACGGTGGAAGGCCACGGCGGCATGATGACCGTCGGGGGCGACGTGGCCGTGCTGGCGGGGCGGGTGCACTACTACGAGGGGCACGAGCCGGACGACGTGGTCCTGCCCGTGTTCCTCCTGCATCGACTCGGCGTGCGGACCCTGGTGGTGACCAACGCCGCGGGCGGCGTCAACCGGTCGTACGCGCCGGGGCTCCTCGTGCTCATCCGCGACCACCTGAACCTCGCGGGCTTCAACCCGCTGCGGGGACCCGACCACGGGCCCGGTCCGCGGTTCCCCGACATGAGCACCGCCTACAGCCCGCGGCTGCGGGAGCTGGCCCGGCAGGCCGCGGGCGAACCGATCCCGGAGGGGGTGTACGCGGCCCTGGCCGGACCGTGCTACGAGACGCCCGCCGAGATCCGGATGCTCGCCGGGCTCGGCGCGGACCTCGTCGGCATGTCGACCGTGCCCGAGGTGATCGCGGCCCGCTCCCTGGGCATCGAGGTGCTCGGCGTCTCCTGCGTCACGAACATGGCCGCGGGCATCCTCGATCAGCCGCTCGACCACGCGGAGGTGATGGCGCGGGGCCGGGAGGCCGCCCCGCGGTTCGAACGGCTGCTGGCCGAGACGGTGCGGCTTCTCGGGGGTTCGCTGGATGCGGGCTGACCGGCGCCTCGCCCCCGAGGCGATCGAGGCGATCCGGCTGGCCATCGGGGAGGCGGGCGGCAACGAGGTCTTTCTCGTCGGCATCGTCGGCGGGGGGGGCCTGGTGGAGTCCGTGAAGGTCGGCGCCCGGGGCAGCGACGAGGCGGTACCCGTCCTTCGGCCGCACCTTCGGGGCGGCGACGTGGTCCTGCACAACCATCCGGGAGGCCCCCTCGCGCCCAGCCGGGCCGATCTCGCGATCGCCTCGCGTCTCGGCGACGAGGGCATCGGTTTCTACATCGTGGACAACAGGGTCGACGAGGTGTACGTCGTGGCGGAGCCCGTGACCGCGCGCGAGGTCACGCCGCTCGACCGGGCAGCGCTCGCGCGCGCCCTCGAGCCCGGCGGGGCCCTCAACCGGCTCGTCCCATGGTTCGAAGAGCGGCCGAGCCAGGTCGGCATGCTCCGCGCGGTGTGCGACGCCTTCAACGGGGACGGCATCCTCGCCGTCGAGGCGGGAACCGGGGTCGGCAAGTCGCTCGCGTACCTGCTGCCGGCACTCGCATGGGCGGCGCGGAACGGCGAGCGGGTGGTGGTCTCCACCAACACCATCAACCTGCAGCAGCAGCTGATGGAGAAGGACATCCCGCTCGTGAAGCGTATTCTCGCCCCGGATGGCCTCGACCCCCGGGTGGCCCTCGTCAAGGGGCGCGGCAACTACCTCTGCCTCCACCGCCTGGCAGAGGCCGCGGAGGAGACCACGCTCTTCGAAGAGCCGGACGGCGAACTCGCGGCCATTGGTGACTGGGCCCTCACCACGTCGACGGGCGACCGGACCGACCTCTCGTTCTTCCCGTCCGACGAGATCTGGTCGCGCGTGTGCTCGGAGCCGGACGCGTGCCACGGACTGCGCTGCAGCCGGCGCGAGGGCTGCTTCGTGCTGCGGGCACGGCGCGAGGCTTCCGCGGCGGTCGTGCTGGTCGCCAACCACCACCTGCTGTTCGCGGATCTCGCCTTCCGGATGGACGGGGGCGGGTTCGAGGATCCTGCCGTACTGCCGCCCTACCGGCGGGTGATCTTCGACGAGGCCCACAACGTGGAAAAGGCGGCGACCTCGTTCTTTTCGCGGTCGTTCAACCGCTTCTCGCTGACGAGGTACCTCAACCGCCTGCACCGCAGGCGCAAGGGCAAGGTGGTCGGCCTCGTGCCGATGCTCGCGAAGCTGTCGGGGCACCCGCTGAAGGGCGTGCCCGGGCTGATCGCGGCGGTCCGCGAAGCGGCGGACGGCCTGGACGAGCGCTGCATCGGACTCATGGGCGAGGAAGGCTCCTTCCTACTCGAGCCCGGGTCCCATGACCGGTTCCTTGAGGAGACGGGGTCCGCCCTCGCGGACCTGTCGGCCGCGATCCGATCGCTCGCGGAGTCGCTCACGGAGGCGGCAGGGCTGGCGGCGGCGAAAAACGAGAAGGAGACCGAGAACCTCGCCTGGGAGGTCCGGGTGCAGCTGAACCGCCTCTCGGAGGCCGCGGGGATCGCGGACCTGTTCCGAGCGGCGGAGATCGCGGGCAGCGACGTATACTGGATGGAGACGCTGCGCGGGCGGCGGACCGGGGGAGAGCGCGGTCCCGCGCGCCCCGCCGCGCCGGGGGAGCCTGCCCGGGGCGCTGCCCGGCTGGTCATCACCCCCCTGGACATCGGGCCGCTCATGCGGGAGGCAGTGTACGAGCCGCTGTCGACCGTGGTCTTCACGTCCGCCACGCTGACCGTGGCCGACAGCTTCGCGTACTGGGCGGGCCGCATCGGCCTGGACGCCAGGGCGGGCCGGGAGGTATCCACGGGGGTGTTCCCGTCGCCTTTCGACTACCGTTCCAACGTGCTGCTCGGAGTGCCGACCGATGCCCCGGCTCCCGACGCGCCGGGCTACCGCGGATTCCTCGCCCGGTTCCTCGGCGAGGCGCTCGCCGCGAGCCGGGGCGGCGCACTGGTGCTCTTCACCTCGCGTGCGCTCCTGCGCGAGATGCACGAGGCGGTCGCGCCGAGTCTCGCGGGGCTGGGCATCAGGATCCTCCGCCAGGGGGAGGACGACCGGGCGCGCCTCCTCGACCGGTTCCGCGACGAAGCGAGCAGCGTGCTATTCGCCACCGACTCGTTCTGGGAGGGTGTCGACGCACCGGGAGAGACCCTGCACGCGGTGGTGCTCTGCCGGCTCCCGTTCCGAGTACCGTCGGAACCGGTGCTGAAGGCGCGGATGGCTGCCATCGAGGCGGGTGGCGGCAACCCGTTCACGGAGCTTTCGCTGCCGGACGCGGTGGTACGGATGCGGCAGGGGTTCGGCCGGCTCATGCGCCGGCGAGACGACCGGGGCGTGGTGCTCGTGCTCGACTCGCGGATCGTGACGAAGCGGTACGGGCAGGTGTTCTTCGACTCGCTGCCCGGCGCGCGCCGGCTCGTGAAGGATTCGTCGGATCTCATCGCCGGCGTGACGGAGTTCTTCGGGGGTTAAAAGAAAAAGCGGGAGCCCGGGCTCCCGCTTCGCATCGAGTGAGCGCCGCGCTACTCGATCTTCGCTAGGACGTCGGCTGCCTTCAGGATCAGCTGCTCCTCGCCCGCGACCTTGATGGTGGTGCCCGCGTACTTGTCGTAGATGACCTTGTCGTTCACCTTGACCTTGATGGCCTCGTCATCGCCGACAGCGAGCACGATGCCTTCCTGGGTCTTCTCCTGCGCGGTCTGCGGGATAAGGATGCCGCCCGCGGTCTTGGTCTCCATCTCGACCATCTTGACGACGATCCGGTCACCGAGCGGTTTGATCTTCATGCTGCCTGCCTCCTCGTTGCCTCTTGTTTGTTGAGTCGTTCTTGGGAACGTTGCCTATTTTGAACCGAATATACCGAGCCGGCCGTCCAATAGTCAAGCTTTCATGTCGTCCTGGGCCGGGGGCCGGGCTTGCCGATTGGGCAACCTGGTAGGTATATTAATGTTCGTTAATATGGACGCGTGGAAGATTCAGATGGACAGGGGACTGGGGATGCTGTCCCGGCACAACCCACTGGAAGCGGTGCGGTGCCTGCAGCAGGCGCTGGCCGCCTGTCCGCCCGAGCGTAGCGCGGATCTCCACCGGATCTGCTTCTACCTGGGCATCGCCCTGCGCCGTGCCGGGCACTCGCAGACCGCAATTCGCAGCTGGCTTTCGTGCGCGCACCTGAAGAAGCGCGGGCACTCCCGGCGCATGCTCGAGCGGATGTTCAACGGCTACGGCATGGCCCGGCAGGCGAGCGAAGGCGGCGACGACTGGCAGGCGTTCCTTGCGATCCAGCTCTCGCGGTACCTTGCCACCCGGAACAGGCGGGCATTCTCCACTGCAGCCGAGCGGGACATGGTGAGCGATCTCATCCGCGATTACTGGCGTTGTGTGAAACAGTCGGGAGCACTCACCGGGAAAGATTCGTACCAGAAGCGGGACTACTTCCGCGGAATGCGGATCGTGTTTCCCACCGTGGTGCTCCCCGAAATCGTCCCGGGGACCCTGGTTGCCGTGGATTTTCGCACGAAGCGGCGGATTTTCGACTCTCAAACATGCTTCTGCGGTTCGGGACTGCCGTATGCGTTCTGCTGCGGCCGCACAGCTAGTTGCGAGGAACTAACCCGCGGATCATTTTGACCCGTTTTTTGCTTGAAAAACATTAAATGGGCTAAAATGACTCAAATAAATGACTTGTTATTATTACTTGAATTATAGTATATATAATTACTTACAGTATAAGTAATTGAAAATATCATAATTAATATCTTTGGCATGATAATTGCACATATAAAATCAAGAGGTAGCAATGAGCACTGCAGCGGTTCGCATCGAGAAAGATAGCAAGATATCCAGGGCGGACGAGAACGTCCTCTCCCTGTATCTCAAGGAAATCAACAAGATCCCCCTCCTCACCCGTTCGGAGGAAGGAACCTTCGCGCGCGCAGCGGCGAAAGGCGAGCAGGCGGCCAAGGACCAGCTCATCAAGGCCAACCTCCGCTTCGTCGTCAACGTGGCCAAGAAATACCAGAACCAGGGACTTCCGCTCGCAGATCTCATCAGCGAGGGCAACATCGGCCTGATGAACGCCATCGAGCGGTTCGATGTGGAGAAGGGCTATCACTTCATCTCCTACGCCGTGTGGTGGATCCGGCAGGCGATCCTGAAAGCGATCTGCGAGAAGTCGCGCATGATACGCCTCCCCCTGAACCGGGCCAACGAGCTGGTCCAGATCGAGAAGATGCGCAAGGACGTGCAATCCGAGGGCGGATCCCGCTCGGAAACCGCGGAGATCGCGCGCCGGCTCGACGCGGATCCCGATCACGTGGCTGAGCTGGTCAACATATCGCGCGACCTGGTGTCGCTCGACACCCCGGTGTACTCCGAGAAGGATTCCTCCCTGCTCGGCGATTTCGTGGAGGACCGCAGCCACCAGGCACCCGACGAGCTGACCGTCCAGAACTCGCTGCGCGCCGACATCAACGGCGTGCTGGACACCCTGAGCCGCAAGGAATCGGAGATCATTCAGTACCGGTTCGGCCTCAACGGTAACCGGCCGATGTCGTTGAAAGAGATCGGCGGCCGCTACCGGCTGACCAAGGAACGCATCCGGCAGATCGAGAAGAAGGCGCTCAAGCGGCTGCAGCACCCCGCTCGCAGCGGGCACCTCAGGGCGTACCTGTAGGCTTCTTCCCCATCATCCGCTGTCGGGCCTCCGCGAACATCCGCTCCGCTTCCTTGTCGCTGAGATACTCTTCAGCCGCAGGGCTTGCAAGGCACTCGCCGGGCAGCTCGTCGAGGAACGGAGACGGTTCGCATTCGGTTTCTTTCCCCATGCGCCGCCGGCTCGCACAGTGGCTGAGGTACAGCCGGCGCTTGGCACGAGTGATGGCCACGTAGAACAGCCGCCGCTCCTCCTCCACGCTGCCGGGAGACTCGTACGAATCAGGTTCGGGCTCGGCCAGCGACCGGCTGTGCGGGATGATGTCCTTCTCGACGGCCGCCACGAACACTACCGGGAACTCGAGGCCCTTGGCCGCGTGGATCGTCATGAGGTTCACCTTGCCGGACGGGTCGTCCTCCGACAGGTCGTCCCGGCTCGAGAGCGCCACCCTGGCCAGCCAGTCGAACAGCGAGGGGTCGACCGTGTCAGGGTCGCTTTCATAGTCTGCGAGCGAGCCGGCGAGCGCCTCGACGTTGCCGAGCTTCCACCTGGCCGTCTCCTGGTCCTTGTACTCGGACACGAGGTGCGGCCAGTAGTCGATGGCGTCGATCAGGTCGCGCAGCGTCTGGGACAGCTTCGCCTTCCTGCCGAGGAAACGCTGCCGGTATTCCGCGACCAGGTCCAGGAACTCCCCTACGGCCTCCCGCGCACGCTCCTCGAGTCCGCCGTCCGCCGCGACGAGCGCGGTGAACGCGGAGAACAGGGAACACCCCCGGCGCCCGGCCGTTTCCACCGCCCTCTCGAGGGCCTTGCGGCCGATGCCTCTGCGCGGCGTGTTGATGATGCGCAGGAGGCTGACGTCGTCGTCGTGGTTCGCCGTGAGGCGCAGGTAGGCCAGGAGGTCCCGAACCTCCTGGCGCTCGAAGAAGCTCATGCCGCCGGACACCCGGTAGGGGATCCTCTCCTTCAGGAACTCCTCCTCGATGGCCCGGGTGAGGTGGTTCGCGCGCACGAGTACGGCGACGTCGTGGTACCGCACGGACTCCCGGATGCCGAGCATCCTGACCGTCGAGACGATGAACGCCGCCTCCTCGTGCTCGTCCCCGGCCGCGACCACCTCGATGCGTTCCCCGTCCCCGAGGCCCGACCAGAGGCGCTTGCCCTTGCGGTCCGCGTTGTGCGCGATGAGCCCGTTGGCCGCCCGTAAGATCGTCGGCGTCGACCGGTAGTTCTGATCGAGGGTCACCTCGCGAAGGCCGGGGAAGTCGCGCTCGAAGCGCAGGATGTTCGCGTAGTCGGCGCCGCGCCAGGAATAGATGGACTGGTCGTCGTCGCCGACCACGCAGACGTTGCCCGCGGGACCCGAGAGCAGGCGCATCAGGTCGTACTGGGCCTCCGAGGTGTCCTGGAACTCGTCGACGAGCAGGTAGCGGAAACGCTCCTGATAGGCCTGCCGCACCTCGGGACGGGTTTTCAGGAGCTCGATAGGCAGCATGATGAGGTCGTCGAAGTCGACCGCGTTGTACAGCTTCCGGTTCGCCTGGTACTCCTTGTAGAGCGCGGTGAGCTCCCGAGGCGCCTTGCGCAGCGCGAGCCGGCCGGTCTTGACCGACGAGACAAGCGATGCCGTCTTCTTCGCGTCGAAGGATTCCGTCTTCACGCCGAGTTCCCGGGCGGTCCTCTTCACGAGCTGCACCTGGTCCTGGGCGTCGTAGATGGTGAAATTGGGCCGCCAGCCGAGGAGGCCGGCGTGCTCGCGCAGCACCTTCGCGCCGAAGGCGTGGAACGTGGAGACGCTGAGCCGGGAGAGCCTGCGGGGCACCAGTTCCTTCACCCGCTGGGCCATCTCCCGAGCGGCCTTGTTGGTGAAGGTGACGGCGAGGATCTCCGACTGGCTCACGCCCTTCTCCAACAGGAAGGCGATGCGCCAGGTGACGACCCGGGTCTTGCCCGACCCGGCTCCCGCGAGGATCAGCAATGGGCCCTCGGTGGACCGGACAGCCTCTGCCTGCCGCTCATTGAGCAGCGAATCGATATCGAGCTTCATGCGGCGCGGGTCAGCCCTTCAGGAAGATGGAGAATGCCTTGATGCCGAAATAGGCCACTGTCGTCACCACCACCCCGGCGATCAGCACCCCGGTGGCGACCGCGGCGAGCGACTTGCGGACCTCCATCCCGAGAACCCAGGCGCCAAGGGCGCCAGTCCAGGCGCCTGTGAAGGGCAGGGGGATGGCCACGAAGATGGCCAAGCCCCAGTACCCATAGCGCTCGACCGCTTCGTGCACTTTGCGCCGTGCGCGCTCGACGATGCGCTCGAACAGCGTTGCGTAAGGCCGCCACCGTAGCAGCAGCCGGTGCAGCGTGGAGAGGAACAACCACGCGATCGGCCCTACTAGCATGTTGGCGAGGACGCAGAGTGCAAACGCGACCCCCACCGGCATGCCGTTGGCGAGCGACCACGGGATCGAGCCCCGGAGCTCCGAGATGGGGGCGAGGGAGAGGATCACGGCCCAGGCGATCGTAGAAGGTTCCATGGTTTGACAGCCGGAGCATGGTACCATAAAATGCCGCCCATGCAACTGTTCCCGCCCTTTTGCCCAAGCTGCCGGGAGAGCTTGGCGCGGAACGGTGACTCCTTCACCTGCCAGAAGTGCGGACGCCTCTACCCGATGCGTGGCGGGTTCGTCGATTTCCTGTCGTCCCTGCCGCTTGCGGAAGCCCAGCAGGTCGTCCGCAGGACCTTCGACACCCTCTCGCCATCCTACGACAACGCCATCGTGCGCCTCGTGGAGGGGCTCGGCTGCCCCTGGGACGACTACACGGCGCGCCTCGAGACGTTCATGGCCGGGGCAGGCGGCAAGATCATCCTCGATGTCGGCAGCGGGACATCGTTTCCCGTCGGGCCGTTCGTGCCGCGGACGTCGATCTACGTGGGCGTGGACGTGTCGGCGGAGATGCTCGGCCACGCGCAGAGCCTGTTCGGGGACAGCCTCAATGTGGCCCTGTGGAACGTCGACGCGGAACGCATCCCGCTGCCGGACTCCTGCGTGGACCTCTGCCTCGCGCTGCTCTCGTTCAACGTGTTTCCCGAACCCCACAAGGCTGCCGGCGAGATCCGCCGGGTGCTGAAGAAGGACGGTTCGGTGTTCGGCACCGTGTTCGTCCAGGCCCCGCCCGAAGACCTGCTGTCGGAGCGGCCGGTGGAGCCACAATTCGTGCGCGAGGTCCTCTCGGTCTTCGATCCCTCGGCCTGGAAGTTCACCGACGAGACCGAGGGGGGGATCCTCTTCTTCTCCGTGAACCGGGCGGCTTCCACGTAACCGGAAACTTGCTCTCAGGTCCCTTCGGCCGGTCCGCGGCGGTTGTCCCGGTCCCGGTCGAGCCGGACCGCATCCTCCAGCAGCATCACTCCTGCGCCCATTCGCCAGCGGAGGCCGGCTTCGGCATGCTCGGCCATGATGCGCCGCAGCGATGTGTCGCGGGGTGCTTTCGACCAATCCGCGACGGGACCGCCGAAGACCCGCTCGAGGGTCTGGCGGTCATCCGCCACTGGAACCGGCAGAAGTCGGAAGAACCGCTGGAACGAAACGAGGTTGGAATCCGACGGGAGGCAAAGCGCGAGCTGCGGGTCGAGCATCCACGACGTGCACGTGAGCAGCCGGGGCCTGAAAACGGGAAGGTGTTTCGCGAAGAAGGGGATCGCACGACGAAATGAATCCGCGCAGGCTTCGCGAGTCAGGGGGCCGTTGAAGCGACCCGTGGCCGGGATATGGACTGCGAGCACCGCGTCTCCGCGTCTCGCTGCAGGATACCAGGCGTTGCTGTCCAGGGCCATGGGGGCGCGCCGCACACGGCCCCCTGGATCGACTGCCGACCCCCGCCAGCCATGTTCGTCCTCGACGAACCGTGATGTCCAGGTTGCGTGGGTAGCGGCCGATCCGATGGCTCCCGAGCCTCCGTCCGCGTCCGCGAACTGGCCATCCTCCCTGAAGATGCGGCCTCCCTCGGCAAGGATCGCGGCAGCAGCCCCCCGCCGCGAGATGAACACCGCAAACGGCAACTCGAGCACGTGAGTCTCGAACTGGAGCCTGCCGAGCTGGAAAACCCGGCTGGTGAAGTGCCGGGCGAGCCAACCGGTCTCCCGGACCGCCCAGGCACCGGTGGTCGCCCGGTGGTGATCCATCCAGAGATCGAGGTCCCTGAGCGTGGCCAGGGTCACCTCTGACGGGATGCCCCGTCTCCGATGGTCTGCGACGAGGTGCCGGAACCCGGCGAGGAGCACCGTCGGGTCGAAGAAGGGGGGCAGGCCTGTCCTGCCGGCTCCCACCGGCCAATCCGCGATCGCTTCCTCGATCGGAAGCCCGGAGTCGAATACCAGCTCCGCACAGCGGATCGCGGCATCGCGCAGGCGCGGGGAGCCCGCGATCGCTGCCGCGGTGTCGACGAGGATCCTGGTCGAGCCGTCGGACATGCCGATGGCGGCGCACGCACCTTTGATGGAAGCGGGGGAGAAACCGTCAATCAAATCGGCCCGGCCGGGCATCGCGCGTATTGTAGCGGCCGAGGGGCTGACGAGGAAGGTGCCCGGCTGCGTCGCAATGCGCGGAGCGGCGTGGCGAGAGGCGGTTGACGCAAGCTGCCTGCCGGAGTATTCATCGTCCGCGTATGAAACGGGCCGTGCTCTTCGATCTCGACGGCACCCTGCTGGACACCCTCGAGGACCTCGCGGACGCCGTGAACGCCGTGCTCTCCTCTTTCGGTTTCCCTTCCCATCCCGTCGATGCCTACCGGTACTTCGTCGGCGACGGCGTCGAGACGCTGATGCGCAGGACCCTGCCTGCAGGAACAGCGACGGACGAGGCGCTCCTGCAGCGCGCCATGGAACTGCAGCGCGCCGACTACGCGAAGCGGTGGCACGCGAAGACGCACCCCTACCCTGGGGTTCTCGAGCTGCTTGCAGACCTGGAGCAACGCAAAATCCGAATGGCGATCCTCTCGAACAAGCCCGACC
>JAPLSM010000013.1 GCA_026398635.1 Spirochaetota bacterium
GCTGCGATGCACCGGTTGCACTGGTCGCAGTCCGACTCCGTGACCTCTCCTGACTTCAGGCGGCGCGGGAACTCGGGGTCCCGCACCGTGGATCGGCCGATCTGGATGAAGGGGCAGCCAGCCCCCAGCACCTTCTCCATGTGGCCGAGCGAGAGCGCGCCGCCCACGTAGACCACGGGGATGCCCACCGCCTCGCGGATGCGCCGGCTCCCTTCGAGCAGGAACAGCGGGGCGAACGGGTAGCGCTGCACGAACAGCCCGCTGAAAAGGCGCGTGGCAAAGCGGGTGAAGGGGTCCGGCCCGTTGGCGGCCATCTCCCGGGTGGGAACCCTGCCGCGCATCATGTACAGCGGCGTTCGGGCCGTGAAGCCGCAGCTTGGCACCAGGGCGCTCGCGCCCTCCCGCTCGAACCGGCGGGCGACCTCCACGGCCTCGTCGATCTCCAGCCCGCCGGGGAACCCGTCGCGCTGGTTCAGCTTCACGAGTATGGGGAACCCGGCGCCGACCGCATCGCGCATCGCGCGCACCACCTCGGCCGGAAAGCGCAGCCGATTCTCGAGGCTGCCGCCGTACTCATCACGCCGCCTGTTGGTCCATGGAGACAGGAACTGGCTCAGGAGATACCCGTGTCCGGCGTGCAGCTCAACGGCGTCGAAGCCCGCGTCCCGGGCCAGCCGGGCTGCCCGTGCAAAGTCAGCGACCTTCTCCCCGATCTGCGCGGGCGTCATCTCCGCGCACACAGCGCCCCGGTACATGCACAGTTTCGGCGAAGCACCCAGGGGGCGCTTCCCGATCACCTTCGGGTTGGAGAAAAAGCCGCAGTGCACGAGCTGTACCGAAGCCGTCGCTCCCGCGGCGTGCACGCTGTCCGTGAACCGGCAGAGCTGCGGGGCGAGCTCGGGTCGGGCCCACAGCTCGTGCGTGAATCCCCGGCCGTCGGAGGATACCGCGAGGTAGCCGAGGGTGGTCATCGCGATGCCGCCCGCGGCCAGGCGCCGGTGATGCTCGATCAGCCTGTCGGTGACGTTGCCGTCCCGGGCCAGACCCTCGTAGCATCCCGCACGGATCAGCCGGTTCGGAAGCTCGAGTCCGCCGATGCGGGCAGGGGTGAAGACGTCGCTTCGGATCGGTGTGCTCATGGTGTCCTGCCTTTGGTCGGCCTTTCGCGCATCCCCAGGGCGTCAGCCCTGGCGCAAGCCCATGGGCCGACCCCGTCACCCAATGGGTGACCGGCCGTCCATGGCTAGGGCCGCGTGCGCTTGCGGTCGCGCGGGAAGAGGCTCGCCTCCTTCACGCTCGCAAGGCCGAGCAGCTTCTGCGTGAAGCGCTCGAGACCGATCGCGAATCCCCCGTGCGGCGGGCACCCGTACTTGAAGATCGAGAGGTAGTCCGCGAGACCCTCGGGCTCGAGCCCGAAGGCCTTCGCGCTCTCGACAACCTCCTCGTAGCGGTTGATGCGCATGCCGCCCGAGGTGATCTCGAGGCCCCGGAACAGGAGGTCGAAGGCGTGGGTGCGGTTGCCCTCCGCGGGCAGGGTGTAGAACGGCCGGCTCTTCCGCGGGTAGGCGTACACGAACACGGCCTCGATGCCGGCGGTCTTCAGGGCCCACTCGCAGAGCGTGCGCTCGCCCTCGGGCGTGATCTCGTAGACCTTACGGCCCGTCTCCTTCGCCACGATCTCGCGCGCCCCGTCGTGCGACACGCGCGGGATGCGCGCCGTCGCCCCGGGCTCGGGCGTCGTGGCCTTCCACGCCTCGAGGTCTTTCGCGTTCTTCTCGCGCACCCGGGCGAACACGGAGGCGAGGATCCGGGTCTCGAGGTCCATGAGGTCCTGCTCGCTGTCGATCCATGCCGTCTCGACGTCGAGCGAGACGAACTCGTTGATGTGCCGGGGCGTGTCGTGTTTCTCCGCCCGGTAGGCGGGGCCGATCTCGAAGACCCGCTCGAGCCCCGAGGCCACCATGGCCTGCTTGTACAGCTGCGGCGACTGGGTCAGGTACATCTTCCCGTCGAAGTAGTCCACCGCGAACAGCCCCGTACCGCCCTCCGTGCCCGTACCGATGAGCTTCGAGGTCTTGATCTCCGTGAATCCCTCGGAGCGCAGGTGGTCGGCGAACGCCGCGAGGATAGTGGCCTGCACCCGGAAGATCGAGAGGATCTGCGGGTTGCGCAGCGTGAGCATGCGGTTGTCGAGGATGGCCTCGAGGGAGAGCTTGCCGGGCTCCTGGTTGATCGGCACGGGCAGGTCGGGCGCTGCGGCGGCGACCACCTCCAGGGCCTTCGCCTGGAGCTCCACGCCGCCCGGTGCCTTCGGGCTGGCGACCACGATCCCCGTCGTCCGGACCACGCTCTCGAGCGTCACGCCGGGATTCGCCTCGAGCACCACCTGCACCGTGCCCGAGCGGTCGCGCACGAGCACGAAGCAGACCTTCCCGAGGTCCCGCACCCGGTGGACCCACCCGCAGAGGGTGGCCTCGGATCCGATGTGTCCGGAAAGCTCAGCCGCCAGCGTCCGCATCCAACCGCCCCCCTGGTTGGTCGAGACGCTACCGCTCCTCTGGTGCAAGGTCAAGGCGCTCACGTCATGCAAGGACGCGGCGGCATTTTTGTCATCAACGGGACTGCCCCACGCTGTACGAAGATCGATCCTCAAGCGCAGGCGCCTTGACTTTCCATTTTACCATGACTATCATGAATTCATGGAATCTACCGTATCCACGAAGAATATGACTTCAATACCAGCGTCAATTTCCAGGACACTCGGCATCCGTCCGGGATGGAAGCTCGACTGGTCTCTGGGGAGGCATGACGACGAGCTTCTCGTGAAAGTCATCCCCGACCGGGCGGAACAAGCACGCCGGCTCTTCGGGCAAGGACAAAGCCGCGGTACCGGACGGGACGTGGTTGCGGAGTTGATCAAAGAGCGCGGCGAAGAGGATCGGCGGTGATCCTGCTCCTGGACACCTCGGCTCTCCTCATCCATTACTTTAAAGAGATGGGAGGAGACCGGGTCCAGGAATTCATAGCCGACGATGCGAACGAGATCCTCATTGCGTCCGTGAGTATTGCAGAGTTCGCACGGAGATTATCCGTTATGGGGTACGCGGTGGACGAAGCCAGGTCCACGAGCCTGTCATACGCTTCCCTGGCCGAAGGGGTCATACCGGTCGATACGGCTGCTGCCATGAGGGCATTCGAGCTGTCCTCGCTGAGCAGGGAGCGCATTCCCCTGGCCGATGCCCTGATCGCGGCGTGCGCTTCCCTCAGCAGCGCGACGCTCGTTCACCGGGACGCGCATTTCCGCGCGATCCCCGCCGACCTGCTGCGGAGGGTGGACCTGTAGCACAGACGCCGGTGCAGGCGCGGCGGTGAACTACCCCTTGCGCCCACCCTCCATGGCCTGCTCGAGATCCGCGACCAGGTCATCGGCATGCTCGATCCCGACGGAGAGCCGCAGGAGCCCATCCGAGATGCCGAGGCGCTTCCGGACCTCCGCGCTCACCTTGGCGTGGGAGGTGGTGGCCGGCGCGCAGATCGTGCTCTCCACGCCGCCGAGGCTCAGCGCGGGCCGGATGAGCTTCAGCGCGTGAAGGAAACGGTCGGTCGCCACGGGGTCGGCGAGCTCGAAGGAGAGCATGGCTCCGAAGCCCGACATTTGGGCCTTCGCCGTCTCGTGTCCGAGGTGCGAAGGCAAGCCCGGATAGTTTACGCGGGAGACGAAACGGCTCGCGGCGAGCGACCGGGCGATCGCAAGGGCGTTGGCGGACTGCCGCTCCACGCGCAGGCTCCGCTCGAGGAGGTAGCAGCTCTGCGCGTCGAGGCTGCCGCCGAGGCTCAGGCACATGTGTCGAACCCGCTCGATGATGGACCGATTGGAGAGCACCGCCCCGGCGCAGAGGTCGCTGTGACCGCCCAGGTATTTCGTGCCACTGTGCACCACGACGTCCACCCCGAGCTCGATGGGCCGCTGGTTGATCGGGGAGGCGAAGGTGTTGTCGATAACCGTGACGATCCCGCGTTCGCGGGCCATCCGCGTGACGGCGCGGATGTCCAGGATCGTGAGCAGGGGGTTGGTCGGAGTCTCGATGTAGATGAGGCGCGTCTTCCCCGTCACGGCCTGCACGAGTTTCCCAGGCTCGGCGGGTGCCAGGGTGTACGCGATGCCGAGCCGCTCGAAGTGCTGGCTCACCATGGCGTGCGTTCCGCCGTAGATCTCGTCCTGGATCACGGCGTGGTCCCCGGAGCCGAGAAGCGCCAGGAGCACCGAGGAGATGGCCGCCATTCCCGATGACAGGACCAGGCCGTCCTCGGCACTCTCCAGGGCGCAGAGTTTTCCGACCACGGCTGCCTGGTTCGGTGTGTTGAAATACCTGGGATACGGACGGGCCTCCCCGTCGAGATACTCATAGGCCGAGGACGTGTAGATCGGCGTGTTGATCCCGCGCGTGGCGGGGTCGAAGCGTCCTCCGGCGTGGATGCACGCGGTTTCGGTTCTCATGACGCACTCCTCGGCGCTAGAGCGCCAGCCCTACCCGGACTCCTCTCCAGCAATGCGACGAGTCGACACGCTTCCTGATGAATGACGGCGGCGACCAGCCGGCATGACGTCACAACCCTGCGCGGAAACAGAGACCAAGTCTACGGTTCGGGGGCGACGTGGTCAACAAAGGAACCAGTCCGCGTCGAACTGCTCCATGCGCCCGAGGGCCTCATTGCGTCGCGCCCGCCCGCACACCGCGGCTCACGAGAAGAAACTGACCAGCTCTTCCTCGCCCAGGGAGAGCAAGATCTTCTAGACCTCACATCAACAGCCTGTTCAGGCGATTTCCTGAATGGGGCTCATAGCCCTTCAGCGCCGCTCGAAGACGATGCGTCCCGTCCGCTCGGCCACCCGGAGGAGGGAGATGTTCCCTGCGGCGGCTTCCCGGGCCGTGTACACCACGATGTCAACGCCGAGGCCGAGGCCGGCGAAGTGAGGGAGGTATTTCCCCGGCCGTTCGATGAACCGCTCGTCGGTGTCGTCGACGACCAGCACGAGGTCCACGTCGCTCGCCGGTGTGGCCCGCCCCGAGGCCGCGGAACCGAAGAGGATCGCCCGTGTCACCTCCGGATGCGCCTCCGCGAGCGTCCTGACCGCAGAGGCGATGTCGCGGACGAGCCGATCACGGTCGAGCCAGACGACCTTCACTGAACCGTACGATTTCCTGCGCACTGCTGATGGCATCGGTCGCGTCGCCCTCCGTGATGTAGTCCGCCGGTATGCCCTCAGCCCAGCCATTCAGGTACCGCGTCGGGACGTAGAGCCTGTCCAGGAGCAGCGCCTGTTCCCTGAGCCCTGGCGGCAGCGGGACCTTCTCCTCGAGTCCCCTGAGCAACTCGAGCAGGGAGTGCCCCCACGCCTCAGCGCCGAGGTACTGGTAGAGCGCCTTCAGCGCCTTCTCTGCCGCCTGCTGCGCGATGAAGCAGGCCCATTCGTGGAAGCCCGCCTCCTTCTGGGATCGAGCGCTCTCGAGGTCTCTCGCCGCCTGTCGGATCCAGTCGCCGCTCCGCTCTGGCATCGTGCTCTCGCCATCCGAAAGGATAGCAGGACGCTCGCGGTTGTCAAGTTGTATAATGCGCGGTCAGGCTGTTGCCGCTCCGATCAGGCCGGTTCGTCGGCGTGGGCGCCGGGACGCCCACACTCCACCAGTCCCACGCCGAGGCGCAGGCGATCAGCGCGGCGCTGCGGATCCTCCTGCCGGCGGCCGCATTGAAGAAACGCTGCACCATATAGTAGACGAGCCTGCGGACCTCACCTTGCAGGCCCCGGCAATGGCGGAAGAAGACTCGCAGCATCCTGTAAAACGTGGACACTATCCGTCGTTGCGACGTCCCGATGCACGCTCGCCAAGGTCGACCATATCTTTGCGCGACTCAGGGTCCTCGAGCCCCGGGCCGCTGCCGCGGCTTACGAGAAGAACCCGACCAGCTCCTCCTCGCCCAGGGAGAGCAGGGACCGCGGATTCTCTTCGATCAGCTCGGCCGCCAGCGCGCGCTTCCGGTCCTGGAGGGCCAGGATGCTTTCCTCGATGCTGTCCTTCGTGATGAGCCGGTAGACGAAGACCGGCTTCCGCTGGCCGATGCGGTGGCTGCGGTCCACCGCCTGGCGCTCCACGGCCGGATTCCACCAGGGGTCGAAGATGACCACGTAATCTGCGGCCGTGAGGTTGATCCCCAGGCCCCCGGCCTTGAGACTGAGAAGGAAGACGGGAATGCGGGGATCGGCCTGGAAACGATCCACGACCTCCTGCCGGTTCCGCGTAGACCCGTCGAGGTACGTATATGCGACCTTACGATCGTCGAGCGTACCGGCGATCACCTTCAGGGTCTGCACGAACTGGCTGAACACCAGCACCCGGTGTCCTTCGGAAACGATCCCCCCCAGCACTTCCTCCAGCAGCTCGAGCTTCGCCGACGGCAGGCCCTTCAGGGACGGGTTGGCGTGTTCGGGAATGCACGCGGCCTGGCGCAGGCGCAGCAGGCCTTCGAAAACCAGGGCGCCGCAGCCGGTCACGCCCTTGTCACGGATCGCGGCGACGAGCCGCGCGCGGTAACCCTCCTTCAGCGCGTCGTAGGCGGCCCGCTGCCGCTGGCTCATCTCGGCGAACAGACGGACCTCCTCCCTGGGCGGAAGGCTCTTCTCGACAACGTCCTTGGTCCTGCGCAGGATGAAGGGCCGCACGATCCTCCGCAACCGCTGGCGCTCAGGGTCGGCCGAGTCCGATGCGCGGGCGCCGAATCGCTTCGTGAAGCGCTGCAGGCTTCCGAGCAGGCCGGGCTCTAGGAAGTCGAACTGGGCCCAGAGGTCAATCACGGAGTTCTCCAAGGGCGTGCCGGTAAGCGTGAAGCGATGCCGGCTCTTCAGGGTCTTCACCGCGGCGAAGCTCCGTGACCCGGGGTTCTTGATGCTCTGCGCCTCGTCCAGGATGAGAGCCGACCATCCCCGCGCCTGGAAAAGCTCCAGGTCCACTCGCAGGGTCGCGTAGCTCACGATGACCAGGTCCGCCGCACCGAAGGCCTCCGCGTCTCGCTGCCGCCCGCTGCCGTGGTGCACAATGGTGCGGAGGGAGGGGGTGAACCGGGCGGCCTCCGCCTTCCAGTTCTGGAGTGTGGAGACGGGTGCGACCACAAGGCTGGCGCTCTCGGTGTCCGCCGTGCCCTTCTCGTGCAGGCCCTGGACCAGCGCCAGCGCCTGCACCGTCTTGCCCAGACCCATGTCGTCGGCCAGGCACCCGTTGAGGTCGTGTTCCGCCAGGAACGAGAGCCAGCCGAACCCGACGCGCTGGTAGTCGCGCAGCGTCCCCCGGAAGCCGCGCGGGGGCGATGTCTCCGCGAAAGCGCCGGTCGCCGACAGCGCGTGGGAGATCTCCGCGGCGCGCTTCAGCTCCATCGGCGGATTGTCCGGTATAAGCTCCTGCAGCAGCGCCGCTCCCTCGAGGTCGTGCCGTGACACGCGGGGGCTGCGCTGGGAAGGGTCAAGGAGGGCGATGATCCGGCGCAGCTTCCCGGCCTCCGCTGCGCCGATGTACAGGATCCTCTCGCCGGTTCGGACGAACCCGCGCGCGAACAGCGGATCGTCCGGATTCACCCGGGAAAGATCCAGGTCCTCCCCGGCGCTCACCGAGAGGTCGAACCAGTCGATCCCGCTGGAGACACGGACCTGCAGCCGGGCGCCCGTTCCCGCCAGCCGGCGCGAGTGGTCCCAGATGGACAGCCCGATGCCGCGGGACAGCAGCTCCTCCCCGTAGGCGGCCAGGAAATCGCCCATGCTGCTCCGGAAGCGCCACAGGTCCGGCTCGTCCCAAGGCCGATTGTCGGCCCGCGTGCGCTTGTCACCCAGGCTGAACAGCGCGCGCAGGACGCGGGCCACCATTTCCTCGAATGCCCGGTCGCGACGGAGGATGACCCACTCATCCTCCCCGCCCTTCCCTGCCGCGGCGAGATCCTTCTCGGAGGGATACCGGAAGCCAAGGTGCGCGGTCGTTTCATCCCCCTGTTCCCGCAGCAGGAGGTCCGGCTGCGGGCGCGGGGTGACCAGGCGCACCTTCCGGTACGGCAGATCCAGGCTCACGAGGAAGCTCTTCTCCGCCTCCACCTTCTCCTTCAGCTCGGCGAGCTCCCCGCGGTCCAGAATCGGCGTCAACGCTGCAAGGCGGCAGACGAGCCTGAGCAGGCGTTCGTCGCCCTCGCACCATCCCAGCCACCGGTCACCTGCCAGGGCGACCAGCCGTCCTTTCCACGCATCGACCCAGGCGGTTTCGAGCGGCCCTTCCGCTCCGCAGCCGTCCTCGAGCTCGACGCGCACGACGGACCGGACGCGGATGTCACCCGCGGCATGTCCTTCCGGTGGCTCGGGCAGAAAGGCGATGCGGATGCGGTCGATCCGGGCAATCCGCAGCGGCCGCGTGTAGCTTCCTCGACCGTCAAACCCCATCGGGTAGATCGGCAGGTCCGGGTGCGCCCGGAGGTGATCCAGGTGCAGCAGGAGGGGCGCTTCACCGCCGTCGATGGCAAGCCTCTCGAGCAGCGCCTCGGCGCCCGACTCGACGGGCTCGTGCCGGCGGTCCTCGCGGTATTTTTCCACGCGGCCCATCACCCCGTCCTTCCTGATGTACTGCGAGGCGGGTGCGATGCAGGCTCGCCGGGCGCCGTCCGGCGCCACCGAACCCTGGCGATACCTCCACTCCGAGCGCGGACGATCGCTCACCAGGAACGCCAGCCGCCAGCGCTCGCCCGTCGCGGACTCCTGGGGCACAGGAGGCGATCCGAGAATCTCTTCCACCGGGGAATACCCCCGCGGCTTCCTGGCACCTTCGATGGGAAGCACGGTGTCCGAAGCCCCGGCCGGCGTCAGCATCACGCGGCCGAGCTCTTCCAGCAGGGACTCCCGAGTGGGCTCCCCGGCGTGGCCGGTAGCGGGGCCGGGAAAGGGGATGGTGCGGCGGCGCCCCCGGAGCGGGGGTTCCTCATGGTTCGCGGTCGTGTCTTCCGGCTCCTCCGTATCGAACATGCTCCAGAAGGTGTCGCCATAGTAGGTGACGGTCACGGCCACGATGTGCTTGCACATCACCCCCATAGGGCACGTGCACGCGCCGGAAGCCGGGTCCAGGAACGCGGACGGCCCGCGGCCGAAGGGAATATGCACGTTGTAGGGGGCACGCCGGGTGCCCCGGACCCGGGCGATCACCCCGTGTTCCTGTTTCGTGATGATCGTCACCGCGCCCTGGTCGGCGTACTGCAGCCCTCGGGCTATCGTCACCTCGTCGAAGGAGTCCAGCAGGTCCCTGTTCGGCTCGCGCATGCTGGTGCGACTGTAGCCGGGGTCGGCCCTCCTGTCACGCACCACAGGTTCCGGCCCGACGGCGCGCTCGTGCCCCACGGGAATCCCGAGCGCCTCGCACCCAGAATTTGTGAGGGATCTTCCCCTTGGCGGCAACACCCTCTGTCTCACCGCGGGCGGCCTATGCCCAGCGGGGCACCAACACTCTGCAGCATGTGTTCCGCTACCACTTCGCCTGCTGCTCCGAGGGAGACAAGCATGCTCACCGGTCCACAGTGGCCGGGAACACGGGGTGGAATCGGGAATTGTGGTGACGTGGGCGGCAATAAATTAGCTCATCAATCACAACTCGTTTGACTTATGTGATCATTACCCCAAAAGTCGTTTGACATTTGTGCATATGGCTTCTATCATTTAATATATGGAACGAGCCGCGCTCTCCGATCTGATCGCCTGGAAAGCTAATCCACATCGCAAGCCCCTCATCCTGAATGGGGCCCGGCAAGTCGGGAAGACGTGGCTGCTCAAGGAATTCGGACGCCGACACTACGACAGGGTTGCTTACGTCAATTTCGAGTCAAACGAACGCATGACGCGGCTGTTTGCCTCGAATCTCGACGTCGATCGCCTCCTGCTCGGCCTGCGCGTCGAGGCCGGGTGCCCGATCGAACCGGAGCGCACGCTCATCATATTCGACGAGATCCAGGACAATCCGCGCGCCCTGACCGCGCTCAAGTACTTCGCCGAGACGGCACCCGGCTATCATGTCGCTACCGCGGGATCGCTGCTCGACGTCGCCCTGCATGCCGGAGCGGCCTTTCCGGTGGGCAAGACGGATTTCCTCAGCTTGCATCCACTCGCCTTCTCCGAGTTCATACACGCGCTGGGCGAAGCTCCCCTGCATGAGCTCCTGAGATCGGGTCCGCTGCCGGACATCGAGCTATTCCGTCCCCGTCTCATAGAGCTTCTGCGGCAGTATTACTGCGTCGGCGGCATGCCGGAGGCTGTCGCTGCATTCGCGGCCACGAAGGATTTCGCCGC
>JAPLSM010000393.1 GCA_026398635.1 Spirochaetota bacterium
CTGCCCAAGGTCCACGGCGAGGCGGCCATGGTCGCCATGTCGCCGCAGCTGGCCACGGTGCTCAACCGGGCGGAGCAGGAAGCCGCGGGCCTGAAGGACGAGTACACAAGCACCGAGCACCTGCTGCTCGCCATGCTGGGCGGCGACGGCGACGCCGCTGCCCTCCTGAAGCAGCGCGGCGTGACCCGCGAGGCGGTGCTCGAGGCGCTGCGCTCCATCCGGGGCAACCAGCGCGTCACCGACCAGAATCCCGAGGCAAAGTACCAGAGCCTCGAGCGCTACTGCCGGGACCTGACCGAGCTGGCCCGTCGGGGCAAGCTCGACCCGGTCATTGGCCGGGACGAGGAGATCCGGCGCGTGATGCAGGTCCTCTCGCGCAGGACCAAGAACAACCCCGTCCTTATCGGCGAGCCGGGCGTGGGCAAGACGGCCATCGTCGAGGGCCTCGCGAGCCGCATCGTGTCCGGCGACGTTCCGGACTCGCTGAAGAACAAGCGACTCCTCGCCCTCGACCTCGGCGCCCTCGTGGCGGGTACCAAGTTCCGGGGCGAATTCGAGGAGCGGCTGAAGGCCGTCATCAAGGAGGTCACCGAGGCCGGCGGCTCGATCATCCTCTTCATCGACGAGCTTCACACCCTCGTCGGCGCCGGGGCGGCCGAGGGCTCGATGGACGCGTCCAACCTGCTGTAGCCCGCCTTGGCCCGGGGGGAGCTGCGCGCCATCGGCGCCACCACGCTCGACGAGTACCGCAAGCGCATCGAGAAGGACGCCGCGCTCGAGCGCCGGTTCCAGCCCATCTTCACCCCGGCCCCCTCGGTCGAGGACACGATCGCCATCCTTCGGGGCCTGAAGGAGCGCTACGAGGTGCACCACGGCGTGCGCATCCGCGACGAGGCCCTCATCGCTGCCGCCGTGCTGTCGGACCGGTACATCACGTCGCGCTTCCTGCCCGACAAGGCCATCGACCTGATGGACGAGGCGGCGAGCCGGCTGAAGATGGAGATCGAGAGCCAGCCCACCGAGCTGGACAAGGCCGAGCGCCGGATGCTGCAGCTCAACATCGAGAAGCAGGCGCTCGCGAAGGAGACCGACCCCGCCTCGCGGGAGCGGCTCGCCGCCCTCGAAAAGGAGCTTCGGGAGATCGGTGCCCGGCGCGACGCGATGAAGCTGCAGTGGGAGAACGAGAAGGCCGCCATCGGGGGGATCCGCACGCTGAAGGCGGAGCTCGAGAAGCTCGCCATCGAGGAGGCCCGGTGGGAGCGCGAGGGCAACCTCGCGAAGGCCGCGGAGATCAAGCACGGCCGGATGCCGCAGCTCGAGCGCCAGCTCGCGAAGCGCAGCGCGGAACTGGACAAACTGCACGGCGAGTCGCGTCTGCTGCGCGAGGAGGTCGTGGAAGAGGACATCGCCCGGGTGGTGAGCGCGTGGACGGGCATCCCCGTCTCGAAAATGCTCGCCTCCGAGCGCACGAAGCTGCTCGAGCTCGAGACCATCCTCGGCCGGCGCGTGGTGGGCCAGGAGGAGGCTATCCGTGTGGTGGCGGACGCCATCCGCCGCAACAAGAGCGGCCTGTCGGACCTCAACCGGCCCGCGGGTACCTTCCTGTTCCTCGGCCCCACGGGCGTGGGCAAGACCGAGCTCGCCAAGGCGCTCGCCGACTTCCTGTTCAGCGACGAGCGCGCGGTGACCCGCATCGACATGAGCGAGTACATGGAGAAGCACACGGTATCGCGCCTCATCGGCGCGCCGCCCGGCTACGTGGGCTACGAGGAGGGCGGGCAGCTTACCGAGGCAGTGCGCCGTCGCCCCTACTCCGTTGTCCTCTTCGATGAGATCGAGAAGGCGCACCCCGACGTGTTCAACGCGCTGCTGCAGCTCCTCGACGAGGGACGCCTCACCGACGGGCAGGGACGGGTGGTGGACTTCCGCAACTGCCTCGTCATCATGACCAGCAACCTCGGCGGGGACATCATCCAGCTCGCCACGAAGGTCGACGAGGTCAAGGACGAGGTGACCGCGCTGCTGCGGTCCACGTTCAAGCCCGAGTTCCTGAACCGCATCGACGAGACGATCTTCATCAACCGGCTCGACCGCGAGGACATCCTCAAGATCGTGGACATCCAGCTCGGCCTGCTGGCGGGCAGGCTGAAGGAGAAGAAGATCGCCCTGGAGGTCACGCCCAAGG
>JAPLSM010000474.1 GCA_026398635.1 Spirochaetota bacterium
GGGGCTTCGGCATCTACGAGGCGGCGGGACGGAAGATCGCGGTCATCAGCCTGCTGGGCCAAGCCCACTACCAGCGGGTGCACCTCAAGAACCCCTTCAGCACCCTGCCCAAGGTGCACGACGTCGTCGCCGCGCAGACGAACACCATCATCGTGGACTTACACGCGGTCACCACGGCCGAGAAAAACACGATGTTCTGGCACGCGGACGGCAAGGTGTCGGCCATCGTCGGCACCCACACCAAGGCGCCCACCGCGGACGAGCGGCTCATGCCCGGACATACCGCGGTGATCACCGACGTCGGCCGGGTGGGCAGCATTGACGGGGTCGGCGGCCTCGACACCGAAGTCGAGACGCGCAAGCTCACCACCCTCATCCACGAGTACTCGAAGGAGACGTGGGGGAAGCTCGAACTGCAGGCGGTGGTGATCGAGATCGGCGACGACGGTCTCGCCACCGGCATCCGGCGGATCCGCGAGCGCATCGACTCCCCGCCCCAGGGCGCGGCCGCCCTCGGGTCCGAGGCGGCGGACGCCGGCGGTTGATCGGGGGCGCTTTCCGAGAGTACCATTCAAGCGATGCCCGACGACGAGATCAAGTGGCAGGAAGTGCTCAAGGATTCGGTCCTCAACGACTCGATCCGGGCCACCCACCTGCGCAAGGTCCCCCACCTGAAGGACTGCCCCGCCTGGAGCGAGGCGACCTTCCTGGGCCGGGTCATCTTCAAGCCCCAGTTCGGCAACTACGACGGCGGCCTAGTGAAGTACGGCGGCCGGCTCTACTACATCAACAAGGCCCAGATCGAGGCCCTGCGGCCCTGGGTGAAGTGGAACACGAACAAGATCCTCACGGTCATCGAGGGGTAGTTGACATAGCATGACATCCATGCTATTTTATTAATGTAATCCAGTCCTTCGCCAGCAAAGGAACGGAGGATGTTTTCAACGGGGTCCAGGGGAGAAGGGCCGAGAAGACATGCCCAGCGGCTCTCCAGGCCAATGCCGCACGGAAACTGGATCTCCTGGATGCCGCAGTCGATTTGGATGACCTGAAGATCCCGCCTGGCAATCGATTGGAAGCCCTTGCGGGCGACAGAAAAGGGCAATTCAGTATTCGCATAAATGATCAATTTCGAATTTGCTTCAGGTGGTCACCCAATGGACCATCTGACGTTGAGATCGTCGATTATCATTGAGGGGGGTCTTGAGATGGTAAGAATGCCTGCGAACCGCACACCGACCCATCCCGGAGAGATGCTTCTCGAGGAGTTCCTCAAGCCGATGAACCTGACCCAGCAGGATCTCGCCCGGTCGATCCGTGTTCCCTACCAGCGTGTGAACGAGCTCGTGCATGGCCGCAGGGGAATCACCCCTTCGACCGCACTGCGTCTATCCAGGTATTTCGGCAACTCCGCCGGGTTCTGGATGAATCTGCAGCTGAAGTGGGATCTCTCGAGGGTTCAGGAAACGGAAGCGGAAACGCTTAAGAAGATTCATCCGGTGCAGGCAGTGGGGTGAGCGATATGAATCGTCCGAAATGAGCCCAGAGTCCCATAAACCATCAGGAATATTCTGGAACCACCATGACCCCGGAAGAGCAGAAACACCTGCTCGCGACGATCGAACGGCTCCACTCGCCGAACAAGAAAGGTCGTGACAGCCTCGAAGTGCTGCGGGAGCTGCGCGGGTACCCGCCCGACTCCTGATCATTATTGGCCCGCGGCCACGGCCTTCCAGGTCGTTCGAGCCTCTCGCCACGTGCTCCGCAGCGCGACGCCGCCGCCTTCGGTGCGGTTGCGCGTCGCGGTGTGGCTGTCGGCTTCGCCACGGCGGGTACGCCGTGGGTCGGCCTTCCATGGCCGTGGCTGGCCACCCCGCCCCTTTCCTGCTATGATCAAAATCCCGTGAGCAGGTACATATTCGTAACGGGCGGCGTCTGCTCGGGCCTCGGCAAGGGCGTGGCATCGGGTTCCATCGCGAGCCTCCTGGAAAACCGCGGCTACGAAGTCCGGATGATCAAGATCGACCCCTACCTCAACGTGGACGCGGGAACCATGAACCCGTTCCAGCACGGCGAGGTGTACGTCACCGACGACGGGGCCGAGACCGACGAGATCAAGGCGCGCATCTTCCGGGTGGGCGAGCAGCCGGGCGTCGACGTCACCATGGTCGAAATCGGCGGCACGGTCGGCGACATCGAGTCGATCCCGTTCCTCGAGGCGGCGCGGCAGTTCATCCACGACATCGGCAGGGAGAACGTGCTGTTCGTGCACCTCACCCTCGTGCCCGTGGTCTACATGGGCGAGCCGAAGACCAAGCCCACCCAGCACTCCGTGCGCGAGCTGCGCGAGATCGGCATCCAGCCCGACGTGCTGCTCGTGCGCAGCCACGACCCCCTCGAGGAAGACTTGCGGCGCAAGATCTCGCTCTTCACCGACGTCGACAAGGAGGCGGTGCTCTCGGCCTACGACGTGCGCACCACGATCTACGAGATCCCCCTCGTGTACGCGGAACAGAAGCTCGACGAGATCATCGTGCGCAAGCTACGCCTGCCGCCCAAGGGGCTGGTCCGTGACGGCTGGCGGGCGTACGTCGACCGGTTCGTCGGCGCCACGCGCACGGCGAAGGTCGCCATCGTGGGCAAGTACACGGACCTGCACGATTCCTACATCTCCATCTTCGAGGCCCTGCTGCACGGCGCGGTGGCGAACGACGCGCGCGTGGAGCTTGTCAAGATCGAGGGTGAGGAGCTGGAGGACGGCCGGGACCTCGCGGGGGTCTTCGCCGGCTGCGACGGCATGCTGGTGCCCGGCGGGTTCGGCAGCCGGGGCATCGAGGGTATGATCCGTGCCGTTCGGTTCGCCCGGGAGTCGGGCCTCCCCTTCTTCGGCATCTGCCTCGGCCTGCAGATCATGGTCGTCGAGTACGCGCGCGCGGTGCTCGGCCTCGCCGACGCCAACTCGACCGAGTTCTCCCCCGAGTCGAAGCACCCCGTGGTCAGCCTGCTCGAGGAGCAGGTGGACGTGAAGACCTACGGCGGCACCATGCGGCTCGGTCGCGGTGATTCGCACCTCGCCGCCGGCACGCGCATCGCGGCCGCCTACGCCCGGCGGGTCATCAGCGAACGCCACCGGCACCGCTACGAGGTCTCGAACCGGTACCGGAAGCAGTTGGAGGACGCCGGCCTGGTCGTGAGCGGCCTCACCCCGGACGAGTCCCTGGTCGAGTCCGTGGAGTGGCCCGATCATCCCTGGGGCGTGGGCGTCCAGTTCCACCCCGAGTTCACCTCCCGGCCGACGGCAGCGGGCCCGCTGTTCGCCGCGTTCATCGACGCATGCCTATCCCAAAAACGATAGCCGCCCGCGCGGCGGCCGCAATCGCCGCTGCCATCGCGGCCGCGGCCCTGTCCGCGTCCGTGCTCTCGTCGTGCAGCCTCGACTACGAGAGCGCCCGTCTCGAGGAGCAACTGTCGGAGCGCCTGCCCGACACCGTGGCCACGGGCCTCGTGCACCGGGTGGTGAAGAACTCGCGAACGGCCCTCGAGGTCACGGCCGCCCGGGCTGAAACCTGGGATGCGCAGCACCGCACCGTGCTCGACGCAGCGGCCTTCGTGGAGTACGGCCAGGACGGGGAACGGACCGTGGAGGGGAACGCGGGGCGGGTGGTGTTCCACACCGACACCGAGGACGCGGAGATCTCGGGCCGGGTGCGCGTCTACTCCGCCGTCGACGAGGCCGGCATCGAGACCGAGACGCTCACGTGGCGCAAGGCGCCGCGCCTGCTCTCGGCGCCGGCCCACGACCGGGTCGTGATCACGAAGGACGACGGGAGCCGTCTCGAAGGCACGGGCTTCGTCGGGGACTTACGCCGGCGCGAGTTCGTGTTCTCGGGGCCCGTGCAGGGCACCTACGTGTGGACCGGCAAGGAGGAGGGCGAGTGACCGCGCGCCGCGCCGCCGCTCTCGCCGCCCTCGCGATCGCCGCGGCCGGAAGCGCCGCCGGCGCCGACACCTTCTCGTACTCAAGCGACAGCGTGCGCGCCACCCTCGCCAAGGGCTCGGAGCGCGCGGTACTCACGGGCCACGCGACGGTGCGTTCCGACGACGTGCTCATCACCGCCAACGAGATCCAGCTGCTCGGCGAGGACTTCACCGTGGCCCTCGCGACCGGAACGGTGCACGTCGCAGATGCGAAGCGCGGCATCGACCTCACCGCTTCCGACCTCTGGTACGACCGCACCGCGAAGATCGCCCGCATCCGGGGCAACGCCGAGATGGCGGACCTTAAAAACGAGACCGTGGTAAAGGGCGGGTTCCTCGAGGACCGCGACGCCGAGGGATTGACGATCGTCCAGATCGGCGTGCGGATCTTCCACAAGGACCTCGTCTGCCGGTCCGAGTTCGCGAAGTACTGGAGGGACCGCAAGATCCTCGAGCTGACGGGCATGCCGTGGGTGTCCCGAAAGGGCGACGAGTACCGGGCCACGAAGATCACCATCAACCTCGACACCGAGGAGATCGTGCTGGAGGGCAGCGTGCAGGGCACCGCGGCCGTGGAGGAGGAGAAGCCCGGCGCGGACAACGGGGCACCCGCGGACGGCGGGGAGGTACCCGGGGGGCCGGCGACGGAACCCGTGCCCGAGGGCGGCGCGAAGGAGGAAACCCCCGGTGCCCCCTAAGGGAACCCTCTCGCTGGAGGGCCTCGCGAAGAACTACGGCGCCAAGCAGGCCGTGCGCGAAGTGACTTTCAGCATGGAGAGCGGCGAAGTCGTGGGCCTGCTGGGTCCCAACGGCGCGGGCAAGACGACCGTGTTCTACATGGTGGTCGGGTTCATCCGGCCGACCTCGGGCAGGATCTGGCTCAACGGCCACGACGTCACCGGCCTCCCGATGTACCGGCGGGCGCGCCTCGGCATCTCGTACCTGCCCCAGGAGCCCTCGGTGTTCCGCAAGCTTTCGGTCGAGGACAACATCGCCGCCATCCTCGAGACCCGGCCGCACCTGAGCGGCCGGGAGCGGCGGGCGAAGCTGGATGAGCTGCTGGACGAGCTGGGCATCCGGCACCTGCGGCGGCAGAAGGCCTGGACCCTCTCGGGCGGCGAACGCCGGCGCACGGAGATCGCCCGGTCGCTGGCCATCGAGCCCAAGTTCCTCCTGCTCGACGAGCCGTTCGCGGGCATCGACCCGATCACGGTCTCGGAGCTGAAGCGCATCGTGCAGGACCTCTCGGCGAAGGGCATCGGCGTGCTCCTCACCGACCACAACGTGCGCGATACCCTGCAGATCACCCACCGCAGTCACATCATCAACCTCGGCGAGGTGCTCGTGAGCGGCACCCGGGAGGAGCTGCTGGAGAGCGAGCTGGCCCGGAAGATCTACCTCGGCCACGAGTTCGAGGGGTGATGTAACCTAGCCGGACCCCCCCCGAGGGACCCAGACCTGGGCACGCCCCTTGCATTGACAAACGCAGGCCGCTGCCGGCACCATTGGGGCAGGTGCAGACCCAGAGACCGGAGCTCCGCCAGGTCCAGAGGCTCAGGATGACCCCCCAGCTCGTCCAGGCGGTGCGCCTCATGGCCCTGCCCCTGCAGGACCTGAAGACCACCATCGAGGAGGAGCTGGAAAAGAATCCCGCCCTGACGGTCGAGGAGGACCGTTCGGTGGTGTCGATCGACGACCTGCAGCGGCGGCGGGGCGGCGACGGCGACCGACCGGACCTCTTCGACCACAGCTCCGACCCGGGCTACTCGCGTGAGGCTGCCGAGGATGCGAGCGAGTCCCGCCGGGCATTCTTCGAAGGCGTGCCCAACCAGCCCGAAAGCCTGCAGGATCACCTGCTGTGGCAGCTCGCCCTGCAGCCCGTGGACGAAAACCTCCGCCGCGTGGCGGAACTGCTGGTACGCAACCTCGACGAGCACGGCTTCCACGAGGAGCCTCCCGAGACCCTCGTCGCGACCGAGGCCGACCGGCGCCTCCTCGAGCCGGCGATGGCCCTGGTGCAGGGCTTCGAGCCGGTCGGCACGTGCGTGAAGGACGTGCGCGAGAGCCTCGAGGTGCAGACGCGCCTGCACCCCTCCCCGCACCCCCGGGCGCTGGACGCCCTGGCGCACTTCGAGCTGCTCGAGCACCAGCGCTACCGGGAGGTCGAACGGCACCTCAAGGTGCGTGAGGCGGAACTGGCCGAGATCCTCGCCTTCATCCGGACCCTCGACCCCCTGCCCGGCGGGCACTACAGCCGGGAGGGGCCCCGCTACGTGGTGCCCGACGCGGCGGTCGTCGTGCAGGACGGCGAGTTCGTGATCGTGACGAACGACGAGGTCATCCCCGTGCTGGGCGTGAACGCCGAGTTCGAGGCCATGGCGAGGGAGAAATCCGGCGACCGGAAGGTGCAGCGATTCGCGGCCGACAGCGTGTCGGAAGCGCGCTGGTTCATCCGCACCGTCACCCAGCGCAACCAGACGCTGCTGAAGGTCTGCCGGGCCATCGTCGAGTTCCAGCGCGAGTTCTTCCTGAAGGGGCCGAAGGAACTGCGGCCGCTCACCCTGAAGGACGTCGCCGCGGAGGTCGGCGTGCACGAGGCCACCGTCTCGCGCATCACCACGGCGAAGTACCTCCAGACAGACTGGGGCATCTTCCAGCTGAAGCATTTCTTCTCGAACGCGGTGGCGGGCCCCGGGGGGGCGCTCTCGCGCTTCTCGAAGGGAGGCGTGAAGGAGATCGTGCGGGAGATCATCGCGGGGGAGCACGGCCGCACGCTGTCCGACCGCGAGATCGTGGGGGCGCTCGCCAACCGGGGCATCACGATCGCCCGGCGGACGGTGGCCAAGTACCGGAGCGAGCTCGACATAGAATCTTCGTACCAGAGGAGGCGCGTATGACCACGGACATCAAGGGGATTCACCTCGAGATCAGCCAGCGGACCCGGGACTACATCGAGAAGAAGCTGCCCCGGATCAGTTTCGCGGAGGACCTCGTCACCGACCTGCTGCTCGCCCTCTCGCGGGAGAAGAGACTCTACCATCTCGACGCCACCGTCAACTTCCGCTGGGGTTCCTCGACGCACATCCATGTCGAGAACTTCAAGCTGACCGAGGGCATCGACGCCCTCTTCGACAAGCTCGAGCCGAAGATCGAGAAGGAGAAGGAGAAGGTCCAGGACCACCACAAGAAGGCGCCGGTGGCGCTCCCGGCGGAGCAGGGCGATGGCGCGTAGCGAGCGGCAGCGGTTCACGGTGCTGGACCTGCTACAGCTGGACCTCAAGGAGAACGACGCGCTCGACCTGCGGTGCATCGGCGGCCGGCCCGGCCTCGTGCGCGAGATCGAGGTGACGGAGATCAACCGGCCGGGCCTCGAGCTGGCCGGGTTCTTCGAGAACTTCGCCTGGCAGCGCATCCAGATCTTCGGCCGGGGCGAGAACGCCTTCCTGCAGCGCCTGGCGAGCGAGGGGCGCACCGAGAACCTGGAGCGCATGTTCACCTTCCGGATCCCCTGCTGCGTGTTCACCCACTCCCAGCAGCCCACCGCGGACTTCGCGGCCCTTGCCGAGAAGGCCGAATGCCCCGTGCTGCAGACCACGCTCTCCTCCTCCGAGTTCACCATGCGGATCCTGCGGGTGCTCTCCACGATCTTCGCCCCCCGGCAGACCGTGCACGGCACCCTCGTGGAGGTCTTCGGCATCGGCGTGCTCATCCAGGGCGACAGCGGGGTCGGCAAGAGCGAGACGGCCCTCGCGCTCATCGAACGCAGCCACCGGCTGGTGGCCGACGACGTGGTGGAGATCCGCCGGGTGAGCGGCAACATCCTCATGGGCGCCGGCGCCCAGGTCGTGAGCCACCACATGGAGATCCGCGGCCTCGGCATCATCAACATCTCGCACCTCTACGGCGTGGGAGCCATCCGCGACAAGAAGCAGATCCAGCTCGTCTGCCAGCTGGAGATCTGGGATCCGCTCAAGAACTACGACCGCATCGGCGCCGAGGAGAACACCATCGAGATCCTCGGCGTGCACGTGCCCCTCGTGCTGATCCCCATCAAGCCGGGACGCAACATCCCCGTCATCATCGAGACCGCGGCGAGGAACGAGCGGCTGAAGAAGATGGGCTACCATTCGGCGAAGGAGTTCAACCGCAATGTGCAGAACTGGCTGGAGACGGAAAGCACTCGGGCCATATTCCTGAGCGAGAAATAAGAACGCATGACCGAGCGCATCGTGACGATTCGCAACCGCGCGGGCATGCACGCCCGGCCCGCTGCCCTGCTCGTGAAGACCGCGAGCGCGTTCAAGGCGCAGATCTTCATCGAGAAGGACGGCGAGCGGGTGAACGGCAAGTCGATCATGGGAGTCATCACGCTCGGTGCCACCTACCAATCGCAGCTGAAGGTGATCGCGGACGGACCCGACGAGATGCCGGCCCTCGACGCCATCGAACGCCTGTTCGAGAACCGGTTCGAGGAGGAGTAGCACGACCGAAAGGCTCACCACGCTCACCACGCTCGCCGCTGCTGTTGCCCTCGCCGCCTGCCTCTCGGGAGTCCCGGCGCCCGCGGGTGCCCAGGCTCTCGCCCTCGGGGTGATCGCCGCAGGGGACGGCGTGCGCATCGACGTCGCCTTCTCCGCCGGGGGCGCCGACGACCCGGCCGCCTCGCTGCACGGCGGCCTGGAATCGCTCATCACCTTCACCCTGCGCTGCTACGAGCACCGGCCGGGCCTCGCCGGCCTCTTCGGGGACACGCTGCTCGCCCAGCGCACCGTGGTCCGGGTGGCCTTCTACGACTTCTTCGACCGGCGGTTCGTCGTGGAGCAGGACGGCGAACGCGCCTCCTACGCCGACGAGACCGGCTTCCTCGCCGCCTTCTTCACGCTCCGCGGCATCGAACTCGCCCCCGCCACGGGAACGCGCACCGCGGCCGGTGCGGGTACGGGTCCGTCACGCTACGTCGCCGCCCGGGCGCAGTACGACCCCGTCCGTCTCTCCCCACCGCTCACAATCCTTACGCTGTTCGGCGTCGCTGCCCGGCACACCACCCCCTGGGTGCGCCAGGCCGTGCCGGCGGAGACCGCCCTGTGAGCGCCCCCAGGGGCAACCGTACCGCCCCTGGAGCGGGCTACCGCACCGCCCGAGGCGCCGGCGACACATCCCGGGGCCTGATCGTACTGCTCTGCATCTTCCTCGTACTCATCGTCGGCATCGTGCTTTTCTCGGGCCGGCTCGTGCCGAGCATCGCCAGCGCCACCCCCGAGGCGAACATCCTCGCCCTTCTCGTGATCATCGGTCTGCCCTCCGCGCTGCTCGTCATCGTGGCCGTGCAGTTCGCGCGCCTGTTCCACCAGCGCGCCCATCGCCTGCCCGGCGCGGGCCTGAAGCTGCGCCTCACGGCCTTTTTCATGCTGGTCGCCATGCTCGCTGCCGGACCGCAGCTCGCCCTTGCGGTCACTTTCATCAACTCCGCCATGGGCACGTGGTTCCAGACCAGCACGGGCGACGCCCTGCGCGCCGCATCCAAGGTCACGATCGACACGTGGCAGGAGAAGCTCGACAACCTGCGGGCCTTCGGCGAGGGCGCCCACGTCGCCGGGCTCGCCTCCGACTTCGCCGCCGCGCCCGACCGGGCCTGGAAGGCCGTGCAGGGGTGGAACCGTGGCATCGCCGCAGTCCAGCTCTTCGCCTCTGACGGCCGGGAGCTGGCCTTCCGGGGCGACGAGCGGGCCCGGGTGAGTAACCCGCTCCGTCTTCTGGCGGCGCTCGAGGGCGTGCAACCCCGCGAGGACCTCGGCGACGTCAGCGTGCTGCGGGCCGTGCGGCGCGTCGTGGTGCCGCGCCTCGGCCGGCCGGTGACGGTGGTCTTCAGCTCCGTGGTGTCCAAGGAGCTGGACCTGAGCGCGCGCACGTTCACCGAGAGCCTCACCATCTTCAGCCAGGTGGAGCGCTACGGCCGGGCGTACCAGTTCGTGCTGCTCGGCTTCTTCCTGCTCGTCTCGCTGCCGATCTTCCT
>JAPLSM010000159.1 GCA_026398635.1 Spirochaetota bacterium
AGGACTTTATCGCCACCGGGCGGCCCCGGGCAGTGCCACCCGAACCGCTGCAAGCGCGCGGACACCCGCCGAGTCTCGAGCGCCCCCCAGCGAACCGCCCGTGGAGAACTGCTTACCTGGGTTCCTCCGGTTAAATGGATACCCCAGAAGTCGCTTATCAATTGGCCATCCCCAGAGCGGCAGCCCTTGCGCGGAAGCCCAAGGCCACGACGCGGCTTCAGCTCATCCGCAGGCGCTTGCCGATCTCCTCAGCTTCCGCGGGGGAGCGCAGGATGTCGGAGTTTATCAATTTTTCTTCCCTGAATGCGATCGAGGAGGCGGTGGGCTGGCTCGCGGTGCAGGACTACCGGCTCTGAGCCTGCAGCGGATCGTCACATCACGCGACGCTTTTCCGCGGGGGAGGGCCGGGCGTTCTCGTACCTCTTCCAGCGGTAATCTACGGGCGGCCGGTACAATGCGGAGCAGCTGGCGATCGAGCGCAACCGGCAGATCAACCGTGCCTTCGCCGCCGAGATCCTCGAGGCGGTCGAGTAGCCGGCGCACCGATCCCTACCGGTACCCCGGCTTCACCCGCGTCCGAAGCAGGACCTGATGGGCGGTTCATTCTACGGCCTGCTCAAGCGCGGGCAGGACGCGAGGGCCGTGGGCAGTCGCAAGAGCTGCGGCCAGGAGCCCGCCGGCCGCCGCGGCGCAGAACCAGTAGGACTGGGCGATCCCGACCGTCCCCGCGAGCGCGCCGACGAGGAGGGGGAACACCATGCCCCCCAGCGAGACGCCGGCGTACAGGATGCCCGTCACCGCGCCGGACTGCTCGGGGAACTCCCGCGAGCCCCGGGCCATCAGGAGCGGGAACACCGGGCCGACACCGAGCCCGTAGACGGCGCACAACGCCGCCTTCGCAGCCGGGCCCGGCACCAAGATGAAGAGGATGATGCCCCCCAGGGCGAGGGCGAGGCTCGCGGGCAGGAGCGCCTCGGGACGTCGGCGCTTCAACGCGAGCGGCATCAGCAGGCGTCCCGAGATGACGCCGACGAGGTACACGCCGACCACCGAGCTCGACAGGCGCAGGCTCACGCCGAGCTCCGCGGCGAAGTACTCCGCCAACCAGTATACGAACCCGAGGTCGATCGCCACGGAGAAGAAGATCATCACGCCGGTGGCCAGCACGCGCGGATTGGCGAGGATCGCGAGCGCCTTCGCGCGCTGCCGCGGCTCGCCCGCCGGCGGGATCGGAACGGCGAGGATCACGACGAACAGCACGAGGGCGAGCGCCGCGGTCTCGAGGAACGGGAACCGCCAGGCGATTCCTGCCGTGAAGTTCGCCGACACGAGGATCGGCGCCACGAAACTGCCGAGGGCCCCGAAGGTCGTGAACCGGGAGAGGTTCCGCTCCCGGCGTTCGGGCGCCATGCCCAGCATGATGCTCTGGCCGATCGAGCCGAGCGGGCTTCCCGCCATGCTGAGCAGGAACACGAGCAGGGCGACGAGGGCGTAGCCCGGCATGAACCCCACCATCGCGAGCCCGAGCGCGAGGGCGAGCGCGCAGCCGGCGTACAGCGCCCGGCGCGGCGCCCGGTCGCTGGCCGAAGCGCCGAGGCTCGCGCCGAACAGCGAGCCGAGCGACAGGAGGGTGAAGAAGAGGCCGGCCTGCGCGTAGC
>JAPLSM010000165.1 GCA_026398635.1 Spirochaetota bacterium
CCGAGAGCCCGAGCAGGACGGCGGCCGCGTTGTTGTTGACGACCAGCGCCTCCTCGCACCCGGTGATGACCCGCAGCAGGTCGGGCACAATCCCGCCGCGCCGTCCGCGCCGTCCGGTCACGATGTCCATCTCCAGGGTGGAGTAGCCGGTGTTCACGGCGGCCGCCGACTCCCAGACCGAGCGCGGCAGCGGCGCGCGTCCCAGGTTCGTGTTGAGGATGACCCCCGTGGCGTTGACGACCCGGCGCAGCCGGCGCGCGGCCGTGCGCGCGCACGCTGCTTCGACCGCGGCGAGCACCTCGGCCTCCGGCGGCCGGATCCCGCTGTCGCGGATGCAGTTCCGGACGGCGTCGAGCGCCTCGGACACGACGCGGGCCGCCAGCGGCCTGCTCAAGACCGGGAACCACCGCGAGACCCCCGGGTCTTCGAGGAGCTTTTCCACCTGCGGGATGCCCCGGTACAGCTCGTTGTCCATGACCGAGCGCCTTCCTCCGGATCGGGCCACGGGGGGGTGCCCGGTCACCGGCGGGTGGGACCCTGCGTGCCGGGCTTCGGGAGCCCGCCGGCGGCACGTACTGGCGGGTGACCCCTCCTCGTCGAAGGCGGAAGAGGCAGGAATCGAACCTGCCGCTGCAGCATTAGCAGCCAGCGGTTTTGAAGACCGCGGAGACCACCAGATCTCATCAGCTTCCGGCGCGATGATAGGGGCCGATGGGTAGGGTGTCAACTCCGGCGTGGAGCCGCCCGCGAGTGCACGGGGTGACGGTCGGGGTGTTTCACCGTATGCTCCCGGGTGCCGTGACCCGAATGCGTGCCGCAGTCTTCGCAGCGTCCCTCCTGCTCGCCGCGTGCATCTCGCTGCCCGGATCGGTGGTCGCCATGGCTCACGGCTGATCGCCCTCCCGTGAGCGCGGCTCACCGGACGACTCGGCGACGGAGGAGTGTTTTGTCGGGAAAGCGCATCGTCATCGTGGCGCCGGGCAGCAGGGGGGACGTGCAGCCCTATGTGGCCCTCGGCAAGGGATTGCAGGACGCTGGCATGCCCGTGCGCGTGGTCACCAGCCATGATCACGAGGAACTCGTCACCTCGCACGGCCTGGAGTACCGGCCCGTCGAGGCCGGGATAGAGGACTTCATCCGGACCAGGAAGATGCGGGAGGCTCTGGAGAAGGGGAGCCTCTTAACCTCGATGGCGCGCCTCGCGCAGGAGGTCAAGCGGGGCGGCGAGCAACTGGCACGGCGGACCCTTACCGCCTGCGAAGGGATGGACATGCTGCTCGCGGGCATCTCGGGCGTGTTCGTCGCCCGTTCCATCTCGGAGAAGACGGGGCTTCCCCTGGTCCAGGCCTACAACGTTCCCTTCACCCCTACCTGCGAGTTCCCCGGCGCGCTCCTTCCCGGTTTCGGGCCGTTCTTCGGCGGAGCGTTGAACCGGCTGTCCCACCGGCTCACGCGCCAGATCGTGTGGCAGGCTTACCGGCCCGTGGACAGGCTGGTCCGCAGGAAGGTTCTCGGCGTGCCTGCCGCGCCGCCCCTGGGGCCCTTCGGGCCGGATGCCGGTCAGGGAATGCCGGTGCTTTACGGCATCAGTCCATCGGTCATCGCCCCTCCCCGGGACTGGGACGGAGATCGCATCCACGTCACCGGCTACTGGTTCCTGGAGCCGGCGGAGAGTTGGCAGCCCCCGGACCCGCTGGTCAGGTTCCTGGAAGCCGGAAGCCCCCCCGTGTACGTCGGGTTCGGCAGCATGAGCAGCCGGAACCCCGGGGAAACGGCCGGCATCGTGCTGGAAGCCCTGCGGCGGGTCGGGCAGCGGGCTGTCGTGCTCTCCGGGTGGGGCGGACTGCACGCCGCGGACCTGCCGGACTCGGTCCTCATGGTCGATGGCGTGCCGCATTCGTGGCTCTTCCCGCGCATGGCGGCGGTGGTGCACCACGGCGGCGCGGGCACGACCGCGGCCGGCCTCAGGGCCGGGATCCCTTCGGTCGTCGTTCCCTTCCATGGAGACCAGCCGTTCTGGGGACAGCGGGTCGCCGCGCTGGGAGCGGGACCCGTGCCGATCCCGCGCCGGAACCTGACGATCGAAGGACTCGCCCGGGCCATCAATGCCGCCGTGACCGACACGGCGATGCGTCGGCGCGCGGCCGACCTGGGAGCGCGGATCAGCGCCGAGGACGGGGTCGCGCGCGCCGTGTCGCTGATCCGGTGGGCCGCGGACCAGCTGCCGGCGCGCTGAGCGCTGCGTAGTCGAACCCCTCGAGCCGGTGCCGGGGCAGCGGTTTGCCGAGGTGGCGCTCGATGGCGCGCACGTCGCCCTCCTCCTCGGGTGAGACGAGGGTGAAGGCGTCGCCGGTGAGCTCCGCACGCGCCGTTCTGCCGACACGGTGGATGTAGTCCTCGGGAACGTGCGGCACGTCGAAGTTCACCACCAGGCCGAGGGCCTCCACGTCGATGCCGCGCGCGGCGATGTCCGTGGCCACCAGCACCCGGAACCTGCCGTGCTTGAACCCGTCGAGCGCCGCGGTTCGCTGGGACTGGCTGCGGTTGCCGTGGATGCGCTCGCACGCCACGCCCTTCTTTTCGAGGAACCCCGCGAGCCGGTTGGCCCGGTTCTTCGTGCGGGTGAAGACCAGCACGTTGGAGCTGTCCGCGCGATGCAGGAGCTCGACCATGAGGTCCGGTTTGCGGGTGGACGAGACCGGGTACACCGCGTGCGTGATGCCCGCCGCCGGCTTCGAGACGCGCTCGATGTTGATGCGCACCGGACACTGTAGCAGAGACCGGGACAGCTCCGCGATCGGCGTGGGGATGGTCGCCGAGAAGAGCATGGTCTGCCGGTCGCGGGGCAGCTGCTCGAGGATGCGCCGTATGTCGGGCAGGAAGCCCATGTCGAGCATACGGTCCGCCTCGTCGAGTACGAGGAACCGGATGGAGGAGAGGCGTGCGCTTCCCCTGCCGAGGTGGTCGAGCAGCCGTCCCGGGGTGGCCACGATGAGGTCGACGCCCGTGCGGAACGCCCGCACCTGCGGGCCCATGCCCACGCCGCCGTGAACGGCGGCCGCGGTGAGTCCCGTTCGGCCCGTGAGCGCTTTGAAGTGCTCGACGATCTGCGCTGCGAGCTCCCGGGTGGGGACGAGGACGAGGGCCCGGGTGTGACCGCGCTGCATGCCGGCGAGCCGGTCCATGACGGGCAGGAGGAACGCCGCGGTCTTGCCGCTGCCGGTCGCCGCGGCGGCCACGAGGTCACGGCCTTCGAGCAGGGGCGGGATGGCCTGTGTCTGGATTGGGGTGGGCTCCGCGAAGCCCATTACTTTGATCGAGGAGAGAAGCTCCGGGCGGAGCTGGAAACGTGAGAACGACAATGAGAATCCTTCCCGGACCAGGCGCCGCCAGGAAGGGGCGCGGGTCCGATCGTATGTTCCGGCTTGTTTTCGAGGGAGTGATGAAGGGGAGTCGCCGGTGAGGCCGCCCCGGAAGCGGGGGCTTCCGGTCACTCGTTCAGAATCGTCAGGGCCTCGTACACGGCTTACTGAAGATGAAACGAAGATAGCGGCAATGGGCACCGGGAGTCAAGGCCGCTTGCGGG
>JAPLSM010000254.1 GCA_026398635.1 Spirochaetota bacterium
TTCATCGCGCGGTTCCACAACGTGTACGGGCCCAACGGTACGTGGGACGGCGGCCGGGAGAAGGCGCCGGCCGCGATCTGCCGCAAAGTGATCGAGGCGAAGGAGAGCGGCAGCGGTGCGATCTCGATCTGGGGCGACGGCACGCAGACGCGCAGCTTCATGTACATCGACGACTGCACGAAGGGTATCGACGCGATCATGCACTGCGATGAGCTTCTCGCCACCCCGATCAACCTCGGCTCGAGCGAGCTGGTCTCCATCAACGACCTGGTAAGCCTGGTCGAGAAGGCGGCGGGGGTGACGCTGAAGAGGAGCTATCAGCCCGACGCGCCCCGCGGCGTGGCCGGGCGAAACAGCGACAACACGATGATCAGGAGTATACTCCACTGGGAACCGGACACGCCGCTCTCGGTGGGGATCTCGAAGACCTACCGCTGGATCGAAGGCCAGTACGCCGCCCGGAAAGCCGGAAAGCGGACGGTGAACTGAGCGGCGATGGGAGCTCAGGCGAACCGGGCGGTCTCTTCCGTCATCGGGGGAATCCCCTACCGGATGGCCTTCGCGGGAGGCTGGATCGACCAGCCCTTTCTCTCCCGGCTGGATCCCGAGCCCCCCGGTTCCATGGTCGTGGTGGCCCTCGAACCGACCTTCCGCTGGATGGACCGATGCGGCCTGGCGACGAGCACGCGCGCCGTGGCAACGCGGATGTGGAACGGGCGGCTGCCGCCGGGCGATCCCGCTGTGCTGGTGCGGGAGCTGTACGCGAGGGAGAACGCGGGCACGAGCGAGCCTTCCGGCTCCCAGGACATGATCGGCCTGATCTACCCCGGAGTGAGCAGGCTGGACTACGACTTCTCGCACGAGGGCGGGGTCTTCCCCAGGCGGGTCGAGTCGACGACCGACCCCGAGGTTGCTCGTTGGCTCGAGAGGATCATCCGTGTCGTGCCCGTCGCTCAGAGGCCCGATGGCTACAATCCCCTTGGTGAGAAAAACCTCGACCCGGCGTGGATCCACAGGCTCGGCCGATCGGGCCGCGACTGCTGGGAGGCGATCCTCCGCCGTGACGTGACAGCCCTTGGCGCGTCCATGAACGAGTGCATGCTCTGCTGGGAGACCGTTCTGCCGCACGTCCTGCGCCACCCCGCGCTCACGGTCGACCTCGCCGGCATCCTACGGGCATACCAGCAGCGGTCCGCGGGCGCCATGTACTCGGGCTGCGGCGGCGGCTACCTCTACGTCGCATCCGAGCAGCCGATCGAGGGGTCCTTCACCATCCAGGTGCGCACAGGGCGTGGAGGAGGGTGAGGTGCCGCGTGTCCTCGTCCGCGGAGGCTTCGACGACCTGCGCTCCCGGCATGTGCGCTTCCTCCAGGAGGCTTCCCGGCTGGGCGACGTCCATGCGGAGTTGTGGACGGACGAGGCCGTGCGTCGCCTCGCGGGGAAGCCGCCCTCGTTCCCTCTGGAGGAGAGGCGCTACATCCTCGAATCGATTCGGTACGTCACCTCGGTATCCCCTGCGGATGAACGGAGCGATCCGGATTCAGCTTTGCTCGACGGCACCACCCGACCCGACCTCTGGGTCATGGAGGAGGGAGAGGACACTCCGGCCCGGTACGAGTCCTGCGCATCGAACGGGATCCGACTGGCAGTTCTCGGCGCCGGCGCCCGGGCCGGTTTCCCCGGCGACGGGCCACTCGCGGGGCAGGGCGGCGCACCACGGCCGAAGGTCGTCGTGACGGGCTGCTTCGACTGGTTCCACTCCGGCCACGTGAGGTTCTTCGAGGAGGTCGCGGCGCTCGGTGACCTGTATGTCATCGTCGGCAGCGACGCGAACGTCAGTCTTCTGAAAGGCGAGGGCCACCCCCTGCTTCCCCAGGAGGAGAGACGGTACATGGTGGCGGCAGTTCGTCACGTCACCCGCGCACTGATCTCCACCGGTTCGGGCTGGATGGACGCCGAGCCCGAGATCCGCCTGCTCTCGCCCGACATGTACGCGGTGAACGAGGACGGCGACAAACCAGAGAAGAGGGAGTTCTGCCGGCAGAACGGCATCCGGTACGTCGTGCTGAAGAGGACGCCCCGGCCGGGCCTCGCCAGGCGGGCGAGCACCGACCTGCGCGGGTTCTGAAAGGAGACCGACAGTGCGGTTCGCCTGCATCCTGGCCGGAGGGTCCGGCACGCGCCTTTGGCCTCTCAGCAGGGGCCGGGAACCCAAGCAGCTCATTCCTTTCGTGAAGGGGCGGAGTCTCTTCGAGATCTCGTTCGGACGGCTGGAGGGGCTGGTCGATCGTGACCGCCGCTACGTCTGCGCCGGGGAGTCCTACCGGGAGCGGATCCAGGGGACAGCCGGGGGCATCGACGCCGAGCAGTACATCGGGGAACCGGTGGGCCGCGACACGCTCGCGGCCCTTGCGCTCAGCTCGGCGGTCATTTCGCTTCGCGACCCGCAGGCGACGATCGGCGTGTTCACGGCCGACCAGGTCATCGAGCCCGTCGACAGGTTCCTCTCCATCGTCGGTGCCGGTTTCGACATCGTCGAGGCTCACCCGGACACTCTCCTCACTTTCGGTATCATTCCCACCCGGGCCGCGACCGGTTACGGATACCTGGAGCTGGGCGGCGGCTTCGCAGGCGGCGACGTCACCGGCGGGGTCCGGGCTGTCACCCGTTTCCGCGAGAAGCCGGACGCCGAGACCGCTGCGTGCTACCTGTCCGCGGGTTCGGACCGGTACCTGTGGAACAGTGGCATGTTCCTCTGGAAGGCATCGACATTCCTCGCCTGCGTGGAGCGCTATCATCCGGATCTTGCAGCGGGAATCGCCAGGATCTCGGCTGCATGGAAGACCCGCAACCGCAGCAGGGTCCTCGCCGCCGTCTACCCGTCCCTGAAGAGGATCAGCGTGGATTTCGGCGTGATGGAGTCCGCCTCGGTCGACCCATCAGTGAAGGTGGCCGCTCTGCCCATGCCGCTGGAATGGAAGGACATCGGGTCCTGGCCGAGCTTCGCCGAGATCTGCGGCCACGATGAGGCGGGCAACGCGTTCGCGGGGGGCCGACAGATCCTCGTCGACTGCAGAGGAACGCTCGTGGCTTCCACCGATCCCGAGCACCTCGTGGCGGGTATCGGCTGTGAGGACCTCATCGTCGTGCATACGGCCGACGTCACGCTGGTCTGCCGTCGCGACCGGGCCGAGGGCATCAAGACCCTGCAGCAGCGGGTTGCGCACGAACTGGGAGACCGGTATGTCTGACGGATCGGGCTGAGGGCAGGGCGGTGAAGGTCCTCGTCACCGGCGGCGCGGGCTACATCGGCTCGACGCTCGTTCCCCTGCTCCTCGCGCGCGGGCATGCCGTGACAGTGTTCGACACCCTCGATCCGGGCATCGCGCCCCTGCTTGCCTGCTTCCGCGACCGCCGATTCATGCTCATCCGGGCGGACATCCGCGATGAGCGGGCCGTGCGGGATGCCGCGGCGGACGTCGATGCGATCGTTCACCTGGCCGCCATCTCCGGGGCGCCCGCATGCGACCGCGATCCCGAACTGGCGACCGAGGTGAACGATCGGGGTACGTACATCGTCGCGCGTGCCGCGGGCCGACGGCCTATCGTCTATGCATCGACGGGGAGCTGCTACGGCACAGTGCCTGGCGGGCGGTGCGACGAGATGACACAGCCCCGGCCTGCAAGCCGCTACGGCACGACGAAGCTCGCGGGCGAGCAGCACGTTCTCAGCATGCCGGGGGGGATCGTCCTGCGCTTCGCCACCGCCTATGGCGTGTCCCCGCGCATGCGAGTGGACCTGCTGGTCAACCATTTCGTGCGCGTTCTCCTCGCGCGAGGCGAGATCGCCCTCTTCGAGCCCCACGCGCGAAGGACCTTCATCCACGTCGCGGATGCCGCGCGCGCCCTGTTGTTCTCTCTCGAGAATGCCGTGCGCATGGCGGGCAAGGTCTTCAACGCCGGAAGCGACGAGCAGAACCGCACAAAGGGTGAGGTGCTCGGCATCATCCAGGCTCGCATTCCCGGCAGCGTCGTCCGGGTCGACCCAACGGGCGCGGACCCCGACCGGCGCGACTACGAGGTGTCGCACGGAAGGATCCGCGAGGAGGGCTTCCAGACGACGGTCAGCCTCGAGGAAGGGGTCGACGAGCTCGTGCGCGCGCTGAGGTGGTGGCAGGAGGCCCCGCGGTGAGCCGTCGCGGAGCCGGTCATGAGGCCCGCACACTCCGCGAATCCCTCTCGTACGAGCCGGTGGAGCTGGCCTTCGGAACGAGCGGCCTGCGGGGTCTTGTCCGCGATCTCACGTGCCTCGAGGCGTACGTCAGTACCAGAGGGTTCCTCGCCGTGTGCGCCGGGGAGAGCGTGAGGCGTGGCGACGCCGGGGTCTGCCTGGCGGGCGATCTTCGACCAAGCACGGAGGGCATCATGAGAGCGGTCGCGCGGGCCGTCGCGGATGAGGGCCTGCCGCTCTTCCACCTGGGCCGCATTCCTTCCCCCGCTCTCATGGCCTTCGCCGTGCGCCGCGGCCTGCCGAGCGTCATGGTGACGGGCAGCCACATCCCCTTCGACAGGAACGGGATCAAGTTCAACACGGGCGCGGGCGAGCTGACGAAGGCGCACGAGCCTGTCGTCCTCGAGGGGGTGAGGAGGGCGAGGGAGCGCGAATATGCCCGGTCCGCCGGCGAAAGCATCTTTGACTCGAATGGCGCGCTGCGGCCCGGGCACCGTCCCGCCCTTCCTCCGGCGCTGGAACAGGCGCGCAGCGACTACATCAGCCGCTACATCACGGCGTTCCCCCCGGACCGCCTCGCGGGACGGCGAGTGCTCGTCTACCAGCACTCGGCCGTGGGCAGGGACATCCTGGTCGAGCTCCTGTCCGCCCTCGGCGTGGGCGTCTTGCCGGCAGGCAGGAGCGAGTCCTTCTGTGCCGTCGACACGGAGGCAGTGGACGATTCGATGATCGCCGACATCCAGGCGCTTGTGGACGCGAATGGCGGGGCTGACCTCGATGCCGTGGTCTCTACGGACGGGGACAGCGACAGGCCGCTCGTGCTGGGCGTCGACGGAGGCCGCCTGTATTTCGTGCCCGGCGACATCCTCGGAATGATTGCCGCGGAGTACCTTGGAGTCCGCCGTGCGGCGGTGCCGATCAGCGCGAGCGACTCCCTGGAGGCATACCTCGTGCCGCGGGGAGTACGCCTCACGCGGACGCGAATAGGTTCGCCCCATGTGATCGCGGCGATGGCCGGGGGTGGGGCCGAGTCGGGGTGGGAGGCCAACGGCGGTTTCCTCACCGTTCGGCCTCTGGCCGTGCCGGACGGCGGCTCGCTCGCTCCCCTCGCCACGCGCGATGCGGTCCTACCGATCCTTGCTCTCCTGTACGCTTCGCTCGGCCGGGGCATGAGCATCGCCGGGCTGGTTTCTCGACTTCCGTCGCGGTCCGGCCGTTCCCAGGTTCTCCGGCCCTTCCCGCGGGACAGGGCCCTCGCGATTGTCGCGGCTCTCTCTCCCGCCGATCCCGACATCGTGGAGGCGCGCTTCGAATCGGCCGAGGGCAGGCAGTCGCACACCACCGTGATCCGGGAGGGCGGCACGACGGGTCCGGATGTCGCAGATGCGAGGCTCGCGGGAGACCTCGCGAGGCTCCGTAGCAGGCTCGAGGTGTTTTTCTCGCCCCGCGACGGGTTCTCACGCGTGGCCTGGATCAACTGGCTGGACGGGGTGCGCATCGGCTTCGCAAACAGGGATGTCGCGCACGTGCGGCCGTCGGGCAACGCTCCCGAACTTCGCGTCTACGCCCTCGCCGACAGGCCCGAACGGGCCGATGCCATCGTCGCCCGAGCGGTCGCGCCGGACGGAATATTGCGGAAACTGCAGGCGGAGCTCTGACGGGAAAGAAAAAGCCGCCCCTTCAGGGGGCGGCTTTCTCACAAGGCAATTCCCTTCTCAGTACAGTACGTTTTTCGCAGCCGGGGTACCGATGTTCTCCTTTGTCACGATGATGAATCCGGTATCCACTTCGGCGGGAACCTTCTTCTTCGCGATGGCGGCGTCATAGGCAGTCTTGACTCCCATGTAGCCCATGTTGTAGGAGCTTTGAACTGCGATGGCCTGGAGGGTGCCGTCCTTGATGAAACCCTGCAGGACGCTATTGCCGTCGAATCCTATCGCCACGATCTTCCCAGTAAGTCCCGCCTGCGCGATTGCGCGGCCCATACCGATTGCAGTCGGCTCGTTGGCGCCGAAAATGCCTACCAGGTCTGTGTTGGCGGCGAGGACGTTCGTGGTCTGGTTGAGCGCAGTGGGCATGTCTGCGTTGGAGTACTGCGTCGTGACGATCTCGAGCTTCGAGTTCTTCGCGATGTAGTCCTTGAATCCGCCCACGCGGCCGATCTCAGACCCGACGCCGGCAACGTATGACATGACGGCGATCTTGCCCGTGTCCTTGCCGGTCTTTGCCTTGACGAGATCGATCAGGGCCTTTGCGCACGCCCTTCCCGCCGCATCATTGTTGGTGGCAAGGAACGAAACATAGTTGGCCTTGTCTCCCAAGAGCAGCGAGTCGATGACAACGACGGGGATGCCGGCATCCTTGGCCTTCTTCACGACGGGGACGAGGGCCGTCACGTCCGAGGGGGCGAGGACAATCGCTTTAACGCCGCGATCGATCGCGCTCTCGACGATGTTGATCTCCTCGTTCACGTTGCTCTCGGACTGGGCGCCGAGGAAGGTCACCGAGAGCTTCGGGGTGAGCGCCTTCAGCTCTTTCTGGGCATCGAAGCAGCCCGTTTGCACATTCTGCCAGAAGCTGGAGTTGCCAGTCTTGACGATGACCGCAATCTCCATCGCGGCACCGGCCCCACCGCTTTCCTGGTTTCCCGTAGCGAACAGGGCCGCCGCAGGAATCAGGAGGGCAAGTGATGCTGCAAGGAAGAGCAGCTTTTTCATAAAAACCTCCTTCGCATTCTTCTCTCAGTCCATACGGACTGGGTTTTCCGTTCGTTCAGGCGCGTGTCTCGGCGTGCAGAGGGGCGGACAGGGCCGTTTATCACTTGCGGCTCCTGAGCTGGTCAAAGGCGACCGCACCGATGACGACAAGGCCGATCACGATCTCCTGCATGAAGTAGTTCGCCCCCTGCATCGTGAGGCCCACCGTGAGTATTCCGATGATGAAGGATCCGATCACCGTTCCTACCACCGTGCCCGTGCCCCCCATGAGGCTGGTGCCGCCAATGACGGCGGCGGCAATCGCGTTCAGCTCGTAGCCGATTGCACTATTGGGCTGGGACGTGACCATCCGTGAGGCGAGAATGATGCCGACCAGGCCTGCGAGCAGGGCGCAGAAAACGTAGTTGATGATCTTGACC
>JAPLSM010000409.1 GCA_026398635.1 Spirochaetota bacterium
CCCCGAGAATCTCACCGGCGAACGGGGCAAGGGGGGCATGGCGGTCGACGGACCCGCGGCGAAGTGCGCGCGCGATCTCGGCCAGGGCTGGAAGCTCTCACCGTTCCGGGTGGTGCAGCCTGGCGAGACCCAGGTGCTGGCTGACATCGAGGGCTCGGGGGCGATCCAGCACATCTGGCTCACGCCCACCGGCCACTGGCGGTTCTCCATCCTGCGCATCTACTGGGACAGCCAGGAGCAGCCGTCGGTGGAGTGCCCGGTCGGCGACTTCTTCGCGTGCGGGTGGAACCGGTTCGCGCCGGTGTCGTCGCTCGCCGTCTGCGTCAATCCCGGCAGCGCCTTCAACTGCTACTGGGAGATGCCGTTTCACAAGAGCTGCCGGATCACCCTCGAGAACATCGCTGCCGAAGCCATGACCGTCTACTGGCAGATCGACTACACCCTGACGCAGGTTCCGGAAGACGCCGCGTACTTCCACGCGCAGTTCCGACGGGTGAATCCCCTGCCCTGCAAGGAGGTCGTCACCATCCTCGACGGGGTGAAGGGCCGCGGCCATTTCGTAGGCACCTACCTGGCGTGGGGCGTGAACAACAACAACTGGTGGGGAGAAGGAGAGATCAAGTTCTACCTTGACGACGACCGGGACTTCCCGACCATCTGCGGCACCGGCACGGAGGACTACTTCTGCGGGTCCTACGACTTCGAGATCGGCTCCGACGATGCCATCGCTGCCCGGGCGAGCGGCAGGCGCTACCAGGAGTTCACCACCCCGTACTCCGGCCTCGCCCAGGTCATCCGGCCCGACGGCCTCAACATCGCCCAGACCCGGTTCGGCATGTACCGCTGGCACGTCATGGACCCGGTGCGCTTCGCAAAGGCGATCCGGGTCACCATCCAGGCGCTGGGCTGGAGGAGCGGCGGCCGGTACCTGCCCCTGCAGGACGACATAGCCTCCACGTCGTTCTGGTACCAGGCCCTGCCGACTGCGGCGTTCCCCCGGCTTCCCGACAAGGACGCGCTGGAGGTCATCTAGAACCGGGGGAAAATATTCCGGGGGGGGTGCAGTTCGACGGTCGTCCGTGTGTTACATTGGGAGCAGTCGACCCGGGAGGTTGCCCCATGAAACGTCCGTCCATCCGCCGAATCGTCCTGCTTCCCCTCATCGCTGTCGTGGCGGTGCTGCTGGCCTCGTGCGCCACCGTCAACCGGCTCGAGCACCTCCGTCTCGACAACCCCGCGCTCGCGTCCGTGCTCGAGCCGCCGCCGCCGCCGTCGCTCGACACGTGGTACGATCTCAGAATCGACACGGGGAACCCGATCGGCACGGTGCTGCGAGTGGGCTCGAGCATCGTCCTGGCCGCCGAGGCCGAGAAGGCAGCCGAACGGATGCGCGAAGCGCTCTCCGAGATCGACGTGCCCGCTATGGTGCTCGAGGAATCGTCAGCCCGGTGCACACGGGCGCTGGGCGCCAACCGGGTCGACGACACGAGGGACGCCGATTTCGTGCTCGATCTCGAGATCGAGGAGTACGGAATCGACGCCCCTTCCTGGGGTGCCGCGGTCAGCCTGGATTTGAACGTCACGGTTCGGCTGTACGAACGCCGGTCCCGGGACCTCGTGTGGCGCCGGCACATCTCGGTGGCCCAGCAGGCGAGCCCGGACGTGTTCGGCCTGCCATCCGCGGCCGAAACCATCTTCACCGCCGCGATGCTCGCGGCCCTGTCCACGGAGGAGATGGCTCGGGGCTTCGAGTACCTCGCGCACTACGCGGCCCGCACCGTCGGCGACACGCTCGAGCGGGACCTGTGGAAGGCCCGCGGGGGCTGGTAGCAGGAGCTCCCGCGGCCCCCCCGCTCCTACTTCTCCATCTTCCCCCCGCGCGCGATCGGCAGGATTCCCGCCATTTCGCCGATCACATTGACCAGGTCGGAGCCGGCCGGCACGACGATCTTGGCGTTTGACGCCATCGCCTTTTCGACGGTCTCGAGGCGCCTCATCAGCTGGGCGTTGCCCACGAAGTAGCGGTCCGCGGCCTCGTTCACGAGCTTGATGGCCTGCGCCTCGCCCTCGGCCTCGAGGATCTTGGCCTGCCGCACGCCCTCGGCCTGCTTGATGCTCGCCCGCCGGGCGCCGTCGGCCATGGTCTCCGTGGCGGTTGCGAAGTCGATCGCCGCGATCTTCTCG
>JAPLSM010000195.1 GCA_026398635.1 Spirochaetota bacterium
CCTGGCCGAGTACGCGCGGAAATACTCGACCGTCGAGGTGGACCAATGGTTCTGGACCCTCAAGCCCTCGCCGTCGGATGTGGAGCGCTACCGGGCCGCAGTGCCCGATGGGTTCCGGTTCACGGTCAAGGCGCCGAACGCGCTGACCCTGGTCCACGCGCCTGGGAGGAATGGCGCGGAACCGTTGCCTAACCCGCGGTTTCTCTCGACCGACGCGCTGGGGGAGTTCCTGGCCGCGCTGAAGCCTCTGAGACCGCAAGTGGGCATGGTCATGTTCCAGTTCGGGTATTTGAATAAGAAGATGATGGTATCGCAGGCGGCATTCATCGAGGCGCTCGACCGGTTTCTCGCGGAGGCGCCCGCAGGATGGCCGTATGCCGTCGAGATACGCAACACCAACTGGCTCGACCGTCCCTTCTTCGAGCTGCTGCGGTCACGCCGCGCGGGCGCGGTGCTGATCCAGGGCTACTGGATGCCTTCCGTCGTGGAGGTGTACGACCGGGCCGCGGATCTGCTCGAGGGATCCGTCGTGGTCAGGCTGCACGGTCCCGACCGAACGGCCATGGAGGGGAAGGCTGGCGGGGCCTGGGACCGGATCGTCGAGCCACGGGATGCCGAGCTCGAGACGGTCGCGGCCATGGTACGGCGGATGCTTAAGGGCGGCCACGACGTGTTCCTGAACGTCAACAACCACTACGAGGGCAGCGCTCCGCTCACCATCGGGCGGCTCTCCGCGCTGGGCCTCGCGGATGGGGAGGCCGGCGGTGAAGGCTGACACGGTCAGGGTCGGGATCATCGGCGCGGGGACCAACACGCGTGACGTGCACGAGCCTGCACCGCGACGCGACGGTCGCCTCGCTGGAAGCGGGGAAGCACGTGCTGTGCGAGGCGCGCATGGCTATGGACGCGGCCGAGGCGCGCGAGATGCTCGCCGTCTCGCTCACGCGCCCGAGGCTGGTCGCCCAGCTCGTGCCCGCGCCCTGGACTCTCGAACTCGACGCCGCGGTGAAGCGTCTCCTATCGAAGGGCTGGCTCGGCCGTCTGCTCGCGGTTGACGTGCGCGGGACCACGGCCCAGTTCGTGGACGAGACATCCCCTCTGCACTGGCGCCAGGACGCAGCGAAGAGCGGGCTCAACGTGCTGACCCTCGGGATCTGGTACGAGTGCGCGGCCCGGTGGATCGGTCATGCCAGGTCCGTCATCGCCTCCGCGCGCACGTTCGTGCCGCGACGCGCTGATCCAGCCACGGGACGCGCGGCGGACGTCATGGTTCCCGACCACGTAGACGTGCTCGCGGAAACCGAGGGCGGGACGAGCTTGCGCATGCAGGTGAGCGCCGTCACCGGGCTCGCGCCGTCGCCGCGGGAGGCCTGGCTGTTCGGGTCCGAGGGCACACTGCGGGTGGACACGGACACCCGGCGTCTGTTCGGCGCACGGCGCGGCGAAGAAGGGCTGCGCGAGATCGTTGTTCCCGCCGGGGAACGGATCGGGTGGAGGGTCGAGCGCGAGTTCATCGGTGCCATCCGCGGCGGTGAGCCGGTGCGCCTGACGACCTTCGCCGAGGGCGTGCGCACCATGGATTTTACCGAGGCGGTCGCGGTCTCCGCCCGGACCGGGCGGCGGGTCGAGCTGCCCGGCGCGTGATCCGCTTGCGCAGGATCGGCCTGCGCTTCGACCTGCGTGCGACCTCGACGAATCCCTTCGACGTGAAAGCCGAAAGAAGGCCGGTGTACACGAACGCATCGGGCTGGTCTGTGCCCGGATCGGTCGGGTAGGCCTCGATGACCCGCGCGCCCCGGCTGCCCGCGTACGCGACTGCAGCCGCGACGAGACGCCGGGTCAGGCCTTTACGGCGGCGGTCCCGGGCCACGAAGAAGCACACGATCGACCAGACGGACTCGTCGTCCACCCGGGCGAGAACCCGCGACCGCTCGAGCAGGGGGAAGTCCTCGCGCGGTCCCACGCAGCACCAGCCCACGGGGCGGTCGCCGTCGTACGCGAGGATGCCCGGTGCCGGGCCGCGAGTCACGAGACGCTTCAGCGCCCGGCGTGTGCCGTCGCCTTTGAGTCGTGTGAAGTCCCGGCGCGAAAGGCGCCACCACATGCACCAGCAGCCTGCGCAGGCGCCGCGCGGACCGAACAGCTCGACGAGATCGTTCCATTCCGCTGTCGTCACGGGTTTCCACGTCATGCGCCCCATGATCACCTCCCCGAGCCAGCCTCGCGCGCGGTGTCGCTCAATCGTGCATGATCATCCGCCGAGCCGGGCCCCCGCGCGCAGCTTCGCGTCCCCGTCGAGGAACGAGTGCGCCAGGGCGGCCCGGTTCATGGTCGCGAACTCCTCGAGGCCGAAGCCGTAGAGTCGGGCGCACAGCTCGTACTCGTGCACGAGGTCGATGGCCATCAGGTGCGGGTCGTCAGAGTTGAGCGAAACGGCTACGCCGGCACGGAACAGGAAGGGCAGGGGATGCTCCTCGAGCGACGGCACCGACCGGGTGAGCCAGTTCGAGGTGGGGCACACCTCGAGCAGCACGTCGCGCTCGCACAGAAGCGCCACGAGCTCGGGATCGCCCCAGGACCGGATGCCGTGGCCGATACGCTGCGGGCGGAAAATCTCGAGGGTGCGCCGCACGTACTCGGGCCCGGTGTTTTCGCCGCTGTGGATCGTGATGCCGAGCCCCGCCTCGCGAGCCGCCTCCACGAGCGGCGCGAGAGGGAGGGGATCGTACGCGTCCTCCTGGTCGGCGAGGTCAAACCCCCGGATCAGATCGGCGCCCGCTCTGCCGCTCGCCCGGTAGTGCAGCAGCGCGCGGGTGGCGCGCTGGTTGTCCTCGAGCGGGTGGCTTCTCGGCAGGATGCCGATCAGCGCGACCTCCACGGGGAACCGCTCGGCGCCCCGCCGGGCGCCGTCCACCACCGCCTCCACGATCTCGTCGCAGGTGAGGCTCTTCCCCGCGGCGATGAACGCCGGAGCGAAGCGCAGCTCCACGGCGACCACGCCGTCCCGCCAGGCGTCTTCCACGTTCTCGAAGGCCACCCGGCTGATGGCTTCGAAGCTGCAGAGCGTCTTCTGCAGAAGCGAGAATCTGCCCAGGACGGCCGCGAGATCGTCGAGCGGCGAGGTGATCGTCGCCAGTTCGGCGAGCCCCGCCGGTGAACGGCTGCCGAGGTCCAGCCCGTGCCGCCGCGCGATGTCGAGCATGGTTGCGAGTCGAACGCTGCCGTCGAGGTGACGGTGCAGCTCCACCTTCGGCAGGGCGCGGAGCGTGTACTCGGTGATCATGACGGGGCGAGTATAGCGGGTTACAGCGCCTTGAGGAAAGCGATCACACGCTGGGTAATCTCTTCTGCTCCGGGACCGATCCAGAGGAAATGGCCGCCGGTCGCCGGTGCAATCAGTTGCGAGCCGGGAATGAGGGCATGTGCGCGCTCGGCGCCGGCGAAGGGCACCGACCGGTCGTCGCGGCTGTGCACGATGAGCGTTGGAACCCGGACGGCCGCGAGGTGGGCCTCGGGCACGTCGTGGTCCCAGTCGGCGAGCGCGCCGGCAGCGGACGAACCGCTCGAAAAGAAGCGCCTCACCGCCTCGAGGTCCGACCGCCTGAGCCGGGCGCGGATGTCGAGGGTGTCGTGCGAAGAGGTGACCGCGAGCATGCGGACGGCCACCAGCCTGGGCGCGAGGCGCGCGGCGAGGCCGAGCAGCTTCCAGCGCAGCTGGTGGCAACCCGTGTAGAACCGGCGGTGGGAGGAGGGCCGTCCCCAGGGAGAGGAAGCGGGGCAGGTGACTGCTGATTCGAGTACGAGACCCGAAACGAGATCCGGGTTCCGAGCGGCGAGAGCGACGGCGGTCGGTCCTGCCGAGGACACGGCGGCAACGATCGCCCGGCTGATCCCGAGGGAGGCGAGCAGGCCGGCCATCGCATCGGCGGCATCGGCTGCCGAGCGGCCGACGGAGAGCGGCGTGCGGCCGTGGCCCGGGCGGGAGGGCACGATGAGCCGGAATCCCGCATTTGCGAGCGGCGGGTGCACGAGGCGTTCACGGCAGTTGGAGGACTCGCCGTGGAGGAGCAGGATCGCGTGGCCCGATCCCTCCTCCGCGTACTCGATCGGCCCTGCAGAAGTGTCCGCGACCGCGATGCGTATCACCCGATCCCTTTCATCCTCCCGCAACCGCCGCGACGTGGCATGCGCGCCGATCCGTGGCAGGGTTCCGGATCAGGCGCTGAGAAGGGCTGCACCCTTGTTCCGCAGCACGCGCATCCGCTTCCGGACGCCCGACTCCGACATCCCGACCGCGGCGGCGGTGTCGCGCAGGGTCATCCCGTCCCGGTGGTGCATGGTCACCATCCGCCGGGTGCTCTCCCGCTCGCCTTCGAACAGCCGTGCGACCAGGTCCCGGCCCTCGATCTCCTCCTCGAGGCTCCCCGGGGCCTGGAAACGACCGAGTGAATCCTCGTCGGGCGTGTCCCGGCGGCGTTTCGCGGACCTCAGTACGTTCAGGCAGCGGTTCGTGGCCATCCGGTAGAGCAGGCTGGACGGATACTGGCCGACGAGCCGGCTCTGCTTGCGGAGCAGGAGCACGAACACGTCCTGCATCGCGTCCTGCGCGGACTCCTCGTCCGCCAGGATGGCCCGGCACCTGCGGAGCACCATGGGGCCGTAGCAGCGGTAGAGCGCCTCCACGTCGATCGCGGGACCGCGGAAGAGGAATGGCACCACGTTGTTGGTCTTCTTCATGGTCGTGTACCTGTCACCAATAATGCAAGGCGCATGCCAACATGTTTTCAGGGGAGCTTGCCCGTCGCGATGCTTTCCGCTACCGTGCCGATCGGGGAGTAAACCGGTGAGCGCGAAGGATGCGACGATCAAGGACATCGCCAGCAGGGCGGGCGTCTCTTATGCGACCGTCTCCCGTGCGCTCAACGGCAAGTACGGCGTGAAGCCGAGCACCCGCGAGCGGGTCCTCGGCGTCGCCCGCCGGCTGGGCTACCGGCCCAACGTGATCGCCCGCGGCCTCGTCACCAGGCGCACGATGACCATTGGCCTCATTGTCCCCGACATCAAGAACCCGTTCTTCCCCGAGGTGGCCGGCGGCGTCGAGGACGCTGCCCGCGAAGCGGGTTACGGCGTACTGCTGTGCAACTCGAACTGGCAGAAGGTGAGCGAACGGCAGTACGTCGCGCTGCTGGCCGGACGGCGCGTCGAAGGGATCATCATGGCGCCGATCTCCAGCACGGAGGAGCCCCTCGACGACCGGGTCCCGACGTCGTTCCCGGTCGTGTATGTGAGCAACACGCCGCGCACGACGGCGAGGAGCTACGTGGTCATCGATAATGCCCGCGGCGGGCTCCTGGCCACGAAACACCTGCTGGACGCCGGGCGCACCCCCGTCGCGTTCATCGGTTCGCGGGAAAGCTCGGGCGATGAGCGCTTCGAGGGCTACCGGCGCGCGCTCGAAGATCACGGGGTGGCGTACGACGAGCGGTTCGTACGGCTCGGCGACATGAAACAGGCGAGCGGCTACCGGCTGTTCGGGCAGATGATCGAGGATGGCGACCGTCCCCGCGCCGTCTTCGCCGAGAACGATCTCATGGCACTCGGCTGCATGCAGGCAGCGCGCGAGCGCGGGTTTCGGGTGCCCGAGGACATCGCGATCATCGGGTTCGACGACATCCCGTTCGCCTCGTTCCCCGAGGTCCAGCTCACGACGATCCGGCAGCCGACCTACGACATGGGCAGGATGGCTGTCGACATCCTGCTCGCCTGCGTCGCGCGATCCCCGGGGTGGCGCGAGGCCCGGCAGGTCGTGCTCAAACCCCAGCTCGTCGTGCGACGGACCGCCTGAGGACCTGGCCTCTCGCCACGGCGGGTACGCAATCGCTGGGCCTTTCGCGACCTGCTTCGCAGGTCACTGCCGGCCTGGCGTTTTTCGGCTGCCAGGTGGCCGAAAAACGCTGGCTTGACAGCTATTTTGCAAACGTTTACGATACGTGCGCCGGTTTGGCAAGGAGGATTCACACATGGCGGAGAAGATGAAGGCGGTTCGTCTGCACGCGGACTGGAAACCCCGGCCCGGGTTCAAGCTCGGGTCCAAGGACATCGACAAGCGGCAGACTTATCTCGGCAGCCGGGTCTGGCATAACCCCCGGCTCGTGATCGAGGAGATGCCGGTCCCGAAGCCGGGTCCCGGCCAGGTCCTGATCGAGGTGAAGGCCTGCGGCATCTGCGGCAGCGACGTGCACATGGCCCAGTCCGACGACCAGGGTTACATCCTGTACCCCGGCCTCACCGGATTCCCGTGCACGCTCGGCCACGAGCTCGCGGGCGTCGTCGTCGAGGCGGGAGCCGGGGCCTTCGACAAGCATACGAACAAGCCCTTCAAGGGGGGTGAAGCGGTCTGCGCCGAGGAGATGGTGTGGTGCGGCGCCTGCCGGCCCTGTGCGGACGGCTGGCCGAACCACTGCGAGCGGCTGGACGAGATCGGCTTCAACATCGACGGCGCCTTCGCCAAGTACATCGTGCTGCCGGCCAAGCAGCTGTGGAACCTCGAGCCCCTGAAGGACCGCTACTCGGGCGACGACATCTTCCGGCTCGGGAGCCTCTGCGAGCCCTCGAGCGTCGCCTACCACGCGGTCATCCAGCGCGGCGGCGGCATCCGGCCGGGCGACACGGTCGCCATCCTCGGCGGCGGCCCCATCGGGCTGGCCGCCTGCGCGGAGCTCAAGCGCCAGGGTGCGGCGAAGGTCGTGCTCTCCGAGCCGGCCCCGGAGCGGGTCGCGGTGGCGCGCAAGCTCGGCATCGAGCACATCATCAACCCGCTGAAGGAGAGCTTCTCCGAGCGGCTGCTGGAGATCACGCACGGCATGGGCGCCAGCCTGTACCTCGAGGCTACGGGCCTCCCCACGGTGGTCTATCCCGAGATCGAGAAGGCCATCTGGGAGGGACGGACCCTGAACGCGACCGTGGTGGTCGTGGCCCGGGCCGACGCGAAGATGCCGGTGACCGGCGAGGTGCTGCAGGTGCGCATGGCGAAGATCGTCGGCACGCAGGGTCACTCGGGTCACGGCAACTTCCCGCGGGTGATCCAGTCCATGGCGAACGGCATGGACATGCGGCCCCTGATCACCAAGGAGGTCTCCCTCGAGCAGGTGCCCGACCACATCGTGCAGCTGCGGACTGACAAGAAGGAGACCAAGGTCACCTGCATCATGAAGTAGCGTCCGCGGCCCCGGAGGCCGCGCGCGCGCACGCGACAAAGGAGCAATTGATGGCAAAGAAATGGCTGACCACTGAGCACCCGGCGATCGTCTTCGAGGACAACACCGTCGGGCAGCTCAAGAAGAAGATCTGGGACGCCTCCGAGAAGGAGATCGACGAGATCCTGAAGGACTACGGCGTCCCCGCCCC
>JAPLSM010000056.1 GCA_026398635.1 Spirochaetota bacterium
TTCGGCGCCGCGTGGCCGGTCTCCCTCTGGAAGTCCTGGACATCGCGGACGAACGCGGGCAAGAGCGTCGTGTACCTGTTCGTCATCGTGCTCGGCTACGTGGCCGGCATCGTCCACAAGCTGCTGAACAACCCGGACCTCGTCACCTTCCTGTATGCCCTCAACATGACGATGGTGAGCGTGGACATCGTGCTCTGGTTCCGCAACGACCGATTGGCCAGGCAGACGGCATGAGCACGAAAATCACCGTCTACCGGACCCCGCTCGCCAACCCTCGGGCTTTCTCGCTGCACGGGGACGGGCAGCACCCCCGCGAGGCGGGGGCGAGGGAGTACGTCTGTCTCGAGCGCGAGATCGACGACGCCGGGCACGAGACGCTCCTCGTCCAGCACGCGCCCGGTGGGGACGTTCTGTACCGCAAGGCCACCCGGTGGGAGGGCGGCCGTCGCGCGGGCGAGGAGGAGTTTTTCGCCGAGACCGGAGCCACGGTGACCCACGAGCTCGTTCGCGAGGGGGATGCGGAGACGGAGCGCGTGCTCTTCGACGGCGAGCTGGATTCCACGATCGAGCGGACCTTCCTGCCCGACGGGACCCTCGCGTCGGAGCGGGTCCTGGACACCTCGGGCGAGCTCACCGGCCTCACGGAGCGGGACGGGGCTGGCCGCGTGGTGCGCCAGGCGGACCTGCGCGCGGAGCAGCGCTTCTCCTACGACCCGTCGGGTGAAATCGCGGAAGTCGTCAGCACCGTGGACGGGGAGGAGACGGTGGAGTCCACGGTTTTCGAGGCCGGCGTTCCGATCGGGGCGGTCATCTCCCGTGACGGGAAAGAGATCGGTAGGCGCGGCATCACTCGCGAAGGCCGACGAAGGATCGAGGAGGAGACGCGCGGCGGACAGGTCATCCTCCGGCGGGTCGAGGATCTCGACCCTGCGGGCCGGCCCGTGACGCTCGAGGAATCGATTGTGCGCGGCGACGGCAGCCTGCTCGAGAACCGGCACGCGCAGGAATGGTCGGCTGACGGCCGCATGCAGCGCTCGACGGTCGAGGCCTGGCTCACGGTGCCCGGCACCGGGCGCGTGCAGGCAGCAGCCGGCCGGCGCGAGATGAGGCACGACGGCGAAGGCAGGCTCGCCGAGATGCTTTTGCAAGATGCGCACGACGAGGAGCTCGAGGACAACTCCTTCTACCGGTTCGAGTACGGGCAGGGAGGCTGATCCCGTGCGCGCGACGTTCATCACCGGCTCCCTCGCAGGCTCGCTCACCGGCGCGGCGCCGCGCATCGAGTGCTTCCCCGCCCGCAGCCGGCGACGCAAGGGTGCGGCGCTCGTCATCTTCCCCGGCGGCGGCTACGCCGCCCTCTCCGACTACGAGGGCGCGGGGTACGCGCGCCGGTTCTCCCGCGAGGGCTTCGCCTGCTTCGTGGTCTCCTACCGGCTGGGCTCGCAGGGCCACCGGCACCCCGCCATGCTCGAGGACGCGCTCGCTGCCGTCTCCACGGTGCGCTCCCGGTGCTCCGAGTTCGGCGTGAACCCGGACCGGATCGGCGTGATGGGATCGTCCGCCGGCGGCCACCTCGCGGCGCATGCGCTCACGTCGTTCGACCGGTACCCGGGACCCGTGTCGACGCGCCCCGAGTTCGGCCACGCCGGATCGCGCGAAATGCTGCTCGGTTCCGACCCCCCGGCCGGCCTGGTCGACGAGGTCTCCTGCGAGCTGCACGTCACCAGCCGGACCGCGCCGTGCTTCCTCTGGCACACCCGGGAGGACACGACCGTCCCGTACCAGAACAGCATGCTCTTTGCTGCCGCGCTGCAGGCCTGCGGCGTACCCTTCGAGCTCCACGTCTTCGATCGGGGCGAACACGGTCTCGGAAAGGACCAGGCGCATCCCTGGGCGGCGGTCTGCTCGCACTGGCTGGCCGACCTGTTCCGTGCCGGCGGGTGAGCTTGCCGACCGCACCCCGGGCTGCGTATGTTAACGGCATGAAACGGGCACGGACGGTTGCCTCCGAAGTTGGTCGCGTCGTCCTCCTCACTTCCCTTCTCTGCCTCGTCCTCGTCCTGGCCGCGTGGATCGCGGGGCCCGCGCTCGCCTTCGCGATCTTTTCCGCGGTCCTGGTCCTCTCTCCGCTCGTGCCGATCCCGCGCGCGCCCGTGGCTGCCCCCGTGACGGCCCGTTGGCGCCGATTCCCTCCCCGCGCTCCGCCGGTCTTCTAAGCATCCCTCGTCGTTGATCGCAGCGTTCGAAACTGCAGCGGGCGGTCCGGTTCGGTCATGCCCGCACATTCGGTGATGCCGGAACGGTGGAGATAAAGAATGAGTTTGAAAGGCAACGATGGGAACGGGACCGCGCGGGCGCGGACACCGGGTCGCAGGCCCCGCTTCGAAGGGAAGCCGGCCTCTGACCGCGGCGGACACCGCGGCAGCCGGTTCGCCCAGCGTGCGCGATATGCGCTCAGCACCGCGCGCGGCGTGGTCATCGAGACCGACCTTTCGCCGTACGCGGCGGTCGCGGTCGCGGTCAGGGGCATCGACCTCTCGGCTGAGAGCGACGAGGATCTTGCCGGCCGCTCCCGCGCGCTCCGCGGGCGCATCGCCTCCGGCGCGGATCCGGCCTCTGAGATCGTCCCCGTGTTCGCGCTCGTGGCCGAGGCCTGCCGGCGCCGGCTCCACCTGCAGCCGTACGACGAGCAGCTCGCAGCCGGCGTCGCCATGCACCGGGGAAAGGTCGTCCAGGTGCAGACCGGCGAGGGCAAGACCCTCGCCGCGGTGTTCCCCGCCTGTCTCGACGCCATGACCGGGAAGGGCGTGCACGTCCTGACCGCGAACGATTACCTCGCGCGCCGCGACGCGGAGTGGATGCGTCCCGTCTACGAAGCCCTCGGGGTGAGCGTGGCCTCCGTCGGCGAGCGCACGGACCCCGCCGCCCGCCGGGCCGCCTACCGCGCGGACGTCACGTACCTCACCGCGCGCGAGGCGGGCTTCGACCACCTGCGCGACGGTCTCGCCTGCGATGCCGCCGGGTGCGTCCAGCGCGAACCAGAGGCCGCCATCGTCGACGAGGCGGACTTCCTGCTGGTGGACGAGGCCCGGGTCCCGCTCGTCATCGCGGGCTCGACCGATGCCGAAGGTCCCGACGTGCGGCAGGTCGACCTCCTCGTCCGCTCGTTCCTTCCTGGCAGGGAGTACGACCTGGACCGCGAGGGCCGCCGGGTGTCGCTGCGACTGGAAGCCCACCCGCTCATCGAACAGGCCTTCGGGGTCGAGGGAATCCACGAGGAGCTGGGCGCCGCTGCGTTCGCCCGTGTGCACGCGGCCCTGCACGCGCACGCGCTGCTCGCGCGCGACGTGGACTACGTGGTGAAGGAGGGACGCGTCGAGCTCGTCGACGGGTTTACGGGGCGGATCGCGGACCGGCGTCAATGGCCCTGGGGCATCCAGGCCGCCATCGAGGCGAAGGAGGGTCTCGCGATCCGGCCCGAGGGAAGGGTCTTCGGGACGATCACCATCCAGCACCTCGTGCGCCAGTACCGGAAGCTGTCGGCCATGACCGCCACGGCGGTGCGCTGCGCCGGGGAGCTCGCCGGCTTCTACGGCCTCGCCACGGTGATCGTGCCGACCGTCGAGCCGGTGCGGCGCGTCGACCTGCCGGACCTCGTCTTCAGGACCCGGGCCGAAAAACTCGAGGCGCTCGTCTCCGAGATCGCGGCGGCGCGCGCGACCGGTCGGCCCGTGCTCGTCGGGACCGGCTCGGTGAAGGAATCGGAAGAGCTGGCCTCTCTCCTCGCCGCGGCCGGCGTCCCGTGCGAGGTGCTCAACGCCAGGAACGACGAGTGCGAGGCCGAGCTCGTCGCGGGCGCGGGCCTCTTCGGCGCAGTGACCATCTCGACGAACATGGCGGGCCGGGGCACGGACATCAGGCCCGACAGCCGTTCACTCGCGCTGGGGGGCCTGTACGTCATCGGCACCAACCGGCACGAGAGCCGCCGGGTCGACGACCAGCTGCGCGGGCGAGCGGGCAGGCAAGGCGAGCCCGGCTCCTCCCGGTTCTTCGTCAGCCTCGAGGACCCCCTCTTCGAGCGCTACGGCGTGCGGGAGTTCCTCCCGAAAGGCCTCTTCGATGCCGGCGGGACGGGTCCCATCCCTCGGGCGGGCGACTGCACCGCCGCGAATCCGCGGGTGGGGGCCGAGATCGACCGGGCCCAATCCATCATCGAGGAACAGAATCACATCATCCGGAAAGTCCTGTACCAGTACGCGCGTCTGGTGGAGCTCGACCGGATCAGTGTCCGTCGGCTGCGCGACGATGCCCTGCTCGACGGCCGGCTCCCGTCCGGCCTCGAGGAGGCGTGCCCGGCGCCCGACCTCAGGCCGCTCGTCGTCCAGGTCTTCCTCTGCCGCCTCGACTGGTTCTGGGCCGACCACCTGCGGTTCGTCGACGAGGTGCGCGAGGGGATCGGCCTCGAGCACTACGCGGGCCGGGACCCCGGCCTCGAGTACCTCCGCCGTGTCGGCGACGCGTTCGAGGTGGGACTGGCGGAAGTGGAGCGGTCGGTGGCCGGGGCGTACGAGCGGATTCAGAGCGACCCCGGCGCGGCGAGCCTGGGACGTTTGGGGTTCCAGCGGCCGTCCAGCACCTGGACCTACCAGGTCGACGACGCGCCGCCGATCAGCTTCAACCTCGCACTCGTCGCCGGGGCGAACATCGGCTTTGCGGCGATCGCCGCCGGACCGCTCGCGATCGTGAACGCGGTGCTGCTCGTGTTCTCGCTCGTCGCGAAGGCGCTGCGACGGCTGTTCAGGAGGCCCGATCCGCCTGCCCGGGCCCGCTGAACGGCGGATTCCCTCCCTTGGTACGCCCGGCGCCTGCCGCCGGGTCGGTGAAGGAGCACGGCACGCCGACGAGGCACTTACCGCACACGTCGGCCGTTCCCAGGCTGCGGTGCACCTCGCCGTTCGCGAGGCACGCCTCGTAGCAGCGGAATCGGTCGAACCCGTCCTCGTGGAGCGCGCCGTTGACGCACCGGCGCACGCAGCGCAGGCACCGCGTACCGCTGCGGTGGAGGCACGCCTCCGCGCCGCTCTGCACGTCGGGCTCGACCTCGAGCACCGTGACGAGGCTGCCGAGTCGGCCGCAGCATCCGTTCGCCGTGATGAGCATGTTGTGGTGCCCGAACGCCCCCAGCCCGGCTGCCACCGCCGCGTGCCGGTGCGACCAGTCGCTCACCAGCCGGGTCCGGTCGAACTGGTGGGTGGGCGCCGGCGAGCAAGCCGCGTAGCCCCCGGCCTCGAGGAGCTCAGCCACCCGGGCTCCGATGGCCGCGAGCAGGACGTTCGTCTCCACGTACGCCGTCGCCCACTCGCGGGATGTCGTCGCCCCGGGGATGTTGCTCAGCGCCACGGACCGCTCGAACGGGACGAACCAGACGATCACCGTTCTCGCCCCGGGAAGCAGGTCCCCCGGCAGCGCGTGTGTGGGCGAGACCGCCTGCTTCGTCCTTTCGAACAGCGGATCGGCGGCAGAGGCGAATCCCACAAGGGGCGCGAGCCAGCGGGTCGTGGTCCGGTGTTCCTCGTGCCGTCGGGCGACGATGCCCTCGATTTCCCTTCGGATGACCAGTTTCTTGACCTGCTTCATGGCGCGCCTGGTTTCGTCCTTCCGACCGCGTGCGCGGTGCCCCGTGAGCCGCGCACACCGTAGCGGATTCCGCATATCTCCGCCAGCGCCGGAAGCCCCGTCCGCGCCGCCGGCGTTGACACTGATTCGAACCGGTCTCATGATCCGCAGCGGATGGCAGCGGTGAGCGGCGGCATTCACGACGATGACTCCCCGGGCCGGCCCCCCCGCGGCGCCGGTAGCTCTACCGGTCACCCCGACAAGGGCGGGATTCTCGTGTGCCGGCCCGGGTGCGGGGCCTGCTGCATCGCCCCGTCCATCACTTCGCCGATCCCCGGCATGCCCAAAGGCAAGCCGGCGGGCGTACGCTGCGTGCAGCTGACCGCCGACCTCCGGTGCACCCTGTTCGGCCGGCCCGAACGGCCCGTGGTGTGCACCAGCCTCAAGCCGTCGATCGGGATGTGCGGCAGGAGCGCCGAAGAGGCGTTGAGCATCCTCGCGGCGCTCGAGACCGCGACCTCGGAGGATTCATGACCACCCCTTGGACGGGCCGCCGCACCGTCGGTTCATTCGAGGCGCTTTCTCCCGGCGACGCGGTGTGCGCGGTCGAACGCGCGTTCGCCGTCGTGCTCGACGGCACGCTCGACTCGTACCCGAGCTACGTCAACCGCGTCTACGGCATGCGCCGCGAGGACGGGGAAGCGCTCGTCGCCAAGTTCTACCGGCCCGGTCGCTGGACCCGGGCTGCGATCCTTGACGAGCACCGGTTCCTCCGCGACCTCGCCGCCGCCGAGATCCCGGTGATCGCCCCTCTGCCCGGTGTCGACGGCGACACGCTCCAGGAGATCGACGTAGCCGGGGACGGCGCCGGCGCGCGGTTCCTCTTCGCGGTGTTCCCGAGAGCGGGCGGCCGCACGTTCGAGCCGGAATCCGGCGACGACCTGCTGCGCCTCGGGTCGCTCGTCGGCAGGTGCCACGCCGTCGGTGCCGCGGGTACCGCCCCGGACCGGGCGATCTGCGAGCCGGCGGGGCTGACGTCCTCGTTCGTCCGCGAGCTGCTCGAGGAAAACCTCGTGCACCCCGACTGCCGCGACGACTTTGAACGGATCGCCCTGCGCACGATCGGGGAGATCGCGCCCCTCTTCGACGGAGTGCCGTTCGCGCGCATCCACGGCGACTGCCACCGGGGCAACCTCATCGATCGGCCCGGCCGCGGCCTCGCGCTCATCGACTTCGACGACATGATGACGGGACCCGCCGTGCAGGACGTGTGGCTCGTGCTCCCCGGCTACGCCGCGGACTGCCCCCAGGAATTGGGCCTGGTGCTCGAGGGCTACGAGCGATTCTCGCCGATCGACCGAAGCACGCTGCGGCTGATCGAGCCCCTGCGGTTCATGCGCATGATCTACTTCCTCGCCTGGCGGGCACGGCAGCGCGGCGATTTCTGGTTCCGGGGGAGCTTCCCCGACTGGGGAACCGGGGCGTTCTGGATCAAGGAAACGGAGGACCTCCGGGTGCAGGCCGCGGTCATCAGGAAGGCGCTGGAGGACTGAACCGGCCCGCGCGGCAGCGACGGCTGCAGGTGCCGCTTCAGCGGGGCCGAACCGGCGAGGCTGCCGCGTCGCCTACCACCGTGTTCCAGGGTTTCACCCGCCAGCTGGTCACCAGCCCCTTCGTCACGTAGGGATCCGACCGCGCGAAACGTTCCGCGGCTGCCGGGCTGTCCCCCTGGAAGAGGAGCACGGCTCCGTCGACGGGATCACCGAGGGCGCCTCCGAGAACGAGCTCGCCCCGCGCCTGTGCCTTCCAGGCGAGCGCGAGGTGCTCGTCCCGGTGCTCCGCCCGGCGGGTGAGGTAATCGGGGACGACCTCGTAGAACAGCAGGTAATGCATGGGACCCTCCTGACAGGCGCCTATGTCCACTCCACCGGGTTCAGGATGGGGTGGTAGATGCCCAGGGATCTCGCGTACCCGTCGAGCCCGGGGAAGAGGCTCGTCCGGGTGATGTTCATGTAATACAGGTCGATGATCGCGTCCCGGTGCAGTGCGGCGGGGATGTCGATCCGGGTGATGTGCTCCGGTGCGTCCCAGCCCTTCATCGCCAGGATGTTCTCCTCGAACGGCCGGGTGATGTCCCCGCAGATCATGAAGATGCCCTTCTGAACGCGCAGCCGCTCGTTGAGCCGGAACGGGTTGACCGGGCAGGCGCAGGGGGTGTTCGGCGGCTCGAGAAACAGTCCTGCGAAGGATGCCTCGTCACCTTCCTCGAGCTGCTCCTTTCTCAGGATCGACACGTCCTTCCCCTGCTGCTCCATCAGGTGGATGGTCGACCGGTAGGCCCAGGGTACGTTGACGGCGAGGATCGAGCAGGTGCCCTCGGCGTTCTCCAGCGCGAAGTAGGCGGCGATGAAGATGGAGTAGCTGAAATCGAGCAGACGGGTCGGGGCCCCGTGATGCTGCATGAGGGAGAGCCACTCGAGGGTGTCCGCCTTGTCGGGAGCGTGGTCGGCGTACTGCCGGTACGCCCGCCGGAACTCCCTCATGAGTTCCTTCTCGACATCGGCGCTTCGATCCTGGGTCACCGCGTTTCGCTTCAGGCTTCGTTCCAGGGAAGTGACGAGCGGCAGCCTGCTCTCCGACTGACCCCGGTAGATCCACCCGTGCCGCGCGAAGGCCTTGACCTCGCTCCACGCGGAGATCGTGACGGAGTGCATGTTCATCGGGCTGTCTCGACCCTTTCTCCGGGCGGCCTGCCGATCCTGACCGGGGGCGCCAGTCTACTCCACCCCGCGTCGCCGCTCAATCAGGCGCGCTCCGCTTCAGGGCACGGCCCGGGCAGGCTTCCAGCCGTGCCACTCGACGGAGATACCGGTGAACCGCTTCGCCATCACCTCCATCGCCTGGGGATTGTTGTCGACCAGCACGCAATCCCTGCCGTTCCGGAATGCGGCCTCGCCGAACGTTCCGCTCCCGGCATAGAAATCCAGGAGGGAGTTGCCGGGTGCCGAATGAACCTTGACGATCCGCTCCAGGATGGCGAGGGGTTTCTGGGTCGGATAGCCGGTTTTCTCGCGGCTTGTGGGACTGACGATCGTGTGCCACCAGGTGTCGGTCGGCGTTTTTCCCCGCGCGGCCTTTTCGGGCCCGACGAGCGACGGTGCCATGTAGGGTATGCGATCGCATTCCTCGAGGTGGAACTGGTAATCGCCGGGATCTTTCGCGTACCAGAGTATCGTGTCGTGCTTGGGAGGCCATCGGGACTTCGACCGCCCACCATAATCGTACGCCCAGATGATCTCGTTGATGAATGACGTGCGGCCGAACAGGCGATCCAGGAGTATCTTGCAGTAGTGCACTTCCCGGTAATCGATGTGGAAGAACAGACTCCCGTTCGGTTTTAGCAATTCCCTCGCTCGGGAAAGTCGAGGTTCGAGAGATGCGAGGTAGTCGTCGTGGAAATCCGGATACGATTTCGTCCCGAGGGGGATGGTACGGTAGCGCCTGCCCTTGAACCCCGTGCGGTCCCCGCGCTCATCTCGTATCGTTTTGATCGCGGCGCGAGCCTGCACCTTCCCCGTGTTGAAAGGAGGATCGATATAGATGAGATCCATGGATGAATCGGGCATGTGCTGCAAAATGTCGAGATTGTCTCCGAAATAGATCGTGAGGTTCGGCATCCGCCCTCCCGCGCCCCGCTTCATTCCTGCGGTAACCCGATCAGGCACGGTCACGTTTATGATACCTCTTCGCTTCGACGCGTCATACCCCCATGAGATCTCTTTCCCATTTATATAGATTCCCCGAGGGACTCCACACTTCCGGGTAGCTCTGGGCGGTCACCCGCCCGGAGCCCCCACGGACCCGTACGTGCGCAATTCGCGCATACGGTTCTTCGGATCATGGATTCGCTGCGTAGACCGAGTGCACCACCCGCGCGGGAGGCAGGGGGTAGCGTTGAAGTAGCCGGGCGAACCGCTCCCATGTCAGGCGTTTGCTCCGGTTCCGACGCGAGAGCCACTTCCGCCATGTCCTTCTCACCTGGTAAAGATATGAACTCAGACACCGCGCGTTGCCGGTAATCCCGTAGTACGCATAGTGTCCTCGTAGCTTCAGTGAAAGGACCCGCTGTTGCTCACCGAGCGGCCAGTGTCGATGCCGTCTGCACCACTCCGTGATACCTTTCAGCGCGCGCGTAAGGCGTCCCGACTCCGTCTTCCGCTTCACCACCCACGCCCCTTTGCGACTCCGCCCCCAGTAGTGGGTGAAACCCAGAAAGTTGAACTTCTCCCACCGGGGTGGTTCCGACGTTCCCGCTTCGCGCTTCTCTGGCCTGCCGAACCAGATCAA
>JAPLSM010000026.1 GCA_026398635.1 Spirochaetota bacterium
TGGATCATCCGGTAGACCAGCTTGCTGATCTCCCCGTAGAGCCTCCTGTCGTGGCGGAAGAACGCGCGCAGTACCTTGGGAAGAGTGAAGACCATCTGGCGGTGGGGCAGCAGGAGCAGCAGATTCTAATAGCCGCGGCGGCCCGCCCTCCGGCTGCGCAGCCGGTGCATGAACTCCCTCCGGTTGCCAAGGAAATCTCCGGAAAGCAATTCGCATTGGAGAAGAACGGTCTCGGTCTGCTCTCCATCCAGTTCACCTTCGCGGGCGGAGACACGGCTCTCCTCGAGATGACACTTGCGGAGGGCAGGGAGTCGCATCCGGTAGGGCTGGACGGCGTGTATCGCATTTCACGGCAAAGCCCGGATGCACCGCCTGTCGCAGTCAGGGGGGCATGGCTGAGCGAGAATGAGTTCGGCTTTACCTACAACATGTTCGCCGAAGCTCAGAACATGACAGCGCGTGCGGTTTTCAAGGATGACGGCGTCTCACTGCAATTGAAGGACCCGTCCAACGATCTGGACATGACCATCGCGGGCCGCACGGGGGAGTAGCGAGGGGGGCAGCCGCTTCGGGTCTTTTGCCGACGAAAACGGACCACCACGAGAGTGCGCGATCAGGCGGCCAGCATGGCTTTCCAGCGCTGAGAACGTGGCCGGCGCACCAGTCCTTTCGTCAAGACGGACGGTTCGCCGAACCTACATCGCCCGGGAGAAGCGCAGGGTCAGGCTGCTCTTTTCACTCGGGCGGTAGACTCCCCCGAGACCAACTCGCGTATGGTGGCCGAAGGCGCAGCCGGCCTCTATGCCCACCACCTTGGGCACCTCTGCGAACGCAGCCAGGCTCAGACCTACGAAAAGAACAACGGCCACAGACAGCACGTATCCGTTCAAGCGTCTCTGCATAGTGCGAGGAATAATAAGACCGGACCCTTGACAGGCAAGCCCAGGGCGACACTCCCCGAAGCAATTTGCGCGATTACCCGATCAGCTTGGACGACGCTCGCTCTGAACTGGCCTATGCTGAAGCTGAGTTGGCGTCAAAACCGTCCAAATGGAAGAAACGATCGCCAGCTTCATGCGCCTCACTCCCTGCTGGCTCCGCCGACCGTTTCCCGCACCATCGCGGCTGCAGATTCTCCAATTGCCCGAGTCTTTTCGTGCCGGTTCCATCGGTTGACCGAGACGAGGTCCGCCGTCCGGCCTTTCAGGTGCAGGATGAGCCGCTCCATGCTTCCGAGGCAGCTCACCAGGCCCCGTCCCGAGCCGCCTGCAGCGGCGACTGCGATGATCGGTTTATCCTTCAGCCGGCTCGCCTCGCCGGCAGAGGCCTCACAGCGGCGAAGGCGGTCGGTAAAGGCCTTCGCACTCTCGCTCATCTCGCCCCAGTAGACTGGCGTGACCAGCACGAGAGCATCGGACTCCACGACCTGCCGGTGGATCGCCTGAAAGCCATCCTCGACTTGGCAACGATGCTCGCTCTGGCAGGTCCCCCATCCGTTGCCGCAGGCATGGCACAGCCCGATTCCGGCGCCGTTCAGACGGATCTCCCGGGCATCGACTCCCGCGGCGGCACCGGCGGCAGCCTCGACCGCAGCCCGGGCACAGGCGGCCGTCAGTCCGTCTGTGTTCGGGCTCGCACTGAGCACCACGATCCTCATATTTCCCTCCCGGGGGCGATCGCGCCCGTGCCGAAAGCTCTCGCCGTCGAGTGGTGGGCGTCCGCTTCGCGGAGCCGCCTCCAAATGGTTCTCATATAGAACGATCCTCAGCGCATGGAACCGGCGATTACCTGTCTCGTGTCCTGGATGAAAAAAGGCGCAAAGTGATTGAGCCGCGCCGGAGTCGAACCGGCGACCCACAGCTTAAAAGGCTGTTGCTCTGCCAGCTGAGCTAGCGGCCCGTGAGGCGGGAGTACTGTAACGACGGCTCCGGGAGCGTGTCAATCTCGCGATCGATTCAGAGCGGACGGCCCCCGCGGGTGTTCATGAAAGACAGGCGGCGGGAGAGGCCGCGCGTCAGAACCGGATCGCGACCTCGAGGGTGGCGCCAGAGCTGGGGCGGTCCCCGAGGTAGCGGCCGAGCTCGCGGGTGAACAGCGACGCGTTGATGTCGACGACGAACAGGTCCAGGCCCGCACCGAAGGTGAAGTATCCCTGATTCAAGCCGGCCCAGGCGGAGAACACGCCCAGGAGCCGCAGCTCCGCACCCAGGTGCACCATGGTCCAGGCGCTGTTGTCGCCGGCAATGGCCCCGCCGATCACGTTGACCATGTTCGTGAGGTCGACGTGCAGCGTCGGATCCAGGACCTTGTTGAACTTCCCGAACAGGGGGTGGAACGCCGCGCCGAAACTCACATCCATGGGGATGACGTAGCGGTCGGTGACCGTGGACCCGGGAGGCAACCGCAGCTCGGACCAGAAGACCGTCGCGAGAGTGGCGAAATCGTCGATCGAGTAGTTGAACACCGTCCCGCCGACATCTCGGATCGAAAGGCCGAAGGTGAACCAACCCAGCTCTGCGATCGCGCCGACATCCAGCGCGACGCCGACACCGTAGACCGCGTTGGCCGTACCGAGGGCGGTCATGAGAGTGTCGCCGGCCTGCAGTGACATGAACATCGCCAGCGCATCTGCGTTGGGCAGCAGTGTGTGGATCCTGACCATCGGCCGCAGCGTACCGCCGACGTGTATCAGGAAAGGGCCCGCCTGGAGCGGGAACGACATGCCGCCCATGAAGCCCACCGTTGCCGTCACGTCGCCGGTCATGCCGAGCAGCGTGGGACCCCAGAAGTACGAGTCGGTCACGATGACCATGCCGAGGCCAAGGCCCTTTGCGGCGTACGCGATGCCCGTCGAGGCTCCGATGCCGAAACCACCGCCGGTGATCTGGTCGCCGACAAGCGAGGCGAGACCGGTCGAGGCTGGGTTCGCGATGTACTCCTGGGCTATCGCGATCGCCTGGTCAGGCCGCGCGTACAGCCACGCCCCCGCCTCGAGCACGGTGAACGTACCTCCGTCGCGCGAGAAGCCGGCGGGGTTCGTGAAGAACGAGTCCCAACCGCGGGCTGTGGCTACCGCGGCCCCGCCCTGCCCCATCAAGGAGGGTATCATCGGCATGAAGCCCAACTCGATGACGTCAGCCGCAGGGAGAGCCGCAGCAACAGACAGGATGAGAATGGCAGCTGAAAGGAAACGCTTCATGCGCGGCATCTCGTAGGGACCAGCCTCAGGGCAGGGACAAGCCCGCCAGGTCGAGCAGCGCCAGGATTGGGTTGGGCGGAGTGGTATCCGGGGTGAGCCCGGCGAGACCCGCATCGGCGCCGGGGTCGTCGGTAGCGATCAAGAACATCGCGGCGATCGCATCCGCTTCGCTGACATCGGGAGGGGGAGGGGCGGTCATGATGGCGTCGACGGTCGCACGCATCGTGCATGCCACGATGGCCTTCTGAGCCACGTCCCCGGGCAGGGCGCTGGGCGGGAGTGTGGCCCCGGGGTCGGCCTCACCGAAAGGAGCAATCTGATCAATGCTGGCGCCCAGCAGCAAGTACGCATCGTTCGCCGTGAGCAGTGCATTCACCATTGCTGCGAACGTCAACCCGGTCGGGTCTTCGAGAGCCTCGGGGGGGATGATGTCCGCCAAGATGTCCGCGACCGTGGAGGTGCCGTCGATCAAGTCTTCGAGGATCACCTCGGCGATGTTGTTCACCAGCTCCTCGCCCCCCGAGGTCTTGAGTGCGAGGTCGGCATAGAGGATGGCAGCCAGTTGGTCTTCCTCGCCCGATACGCCGTCATCGAGATAGTCGTCCCAGATGTTCTGCTCGATCTCCGCGACGACTTCGTCGGTCATCGCATCGACCACCGCGGGCGAGTCCAGATCCTCGTCGAGCTTGTCGAGGTCGACGAGGCCATCAGCGCCCTCGTAGTCGGCAGCCGTCGGGACCGGCGGAGTGTCCAAAGCGCCGAACAGGTTGAACTCGAACAGCTGCGCGCAGCCCGCCAGCGCGAACAACACCGCCATGGTCAATGCAAGCGTCTTGACCCTCGACATGGAGAGCCTCCTCAGTCCACTTTTAGTATAGTGCTTTAAGAAGAAAAAACCAGCGGCAATCGACACTCCACATCATGCGGGGCCGAGGTACCGGCCGTCCTCCCCGTCACCGCCAAGCACCGCTCGGACGAGCGATCCCCTGCCCTCACCGTCCGGCACGCTGCGGATCCAGGTTTTGAGGTAGTTACCACAGACGCCCAGCCAGCGATCGCCGGAACCTTTCTCCAGCAGCGCCTCGACCTCCCGGCCGCACCACCTTGAACGGTACTCCGCGGCGAGCCTGCGGGAAATTTCTCCCAGGACCCCGGCACGCTGCCCGCGGACTCGTTCAGGCACCTGCCCCTTGAACGAAGCTGCCGGAGTGCCAGGCCGGGGTGAGAATGGGAAGACATGCAAATGGGCGAACCCCAGATCCTGGACCAGCGAACGCGACATGGCGAAGTCCCCGTCCGTCTCCCCCGGGAATCCAACCAGCACGTCCGCAGCGATGAACGGGTCGTCCTTCACCCGGCCCAGCAGGTCCACCGCCCGGACGACGGTTCCGGCAATGTAGCGCCGTCCCATCGCTTCCAGGACCCGGTCCGATCCAGACTGCACGGGCAAGTGGAAATGCGGGCAGATACGCGGGTCGGCGAGCGCGCCGATCAATTCCTCGTCGATAGACTCGGGCTCGAGCGAGGACACGCGGATCCGCGCCCGCTTCGTTCCGGCTAGCAGCCGCTCGACCAGCCGGGCCGGTCCCGCGCCCGCCTCCCGCCACGCCGAAACGTTGACTCCGGTCACCACGATTTCGCGGAACCCGCGCTCCTCCAGGTCCGCGGCCCGAAGGACCGCCTCGTCGGCCCCGAGGCTCACCGAGGGGCCGCGAGCGAGCGGCACCCGACAGTAGGCGCAGCGCCGGTCGCAGCCGTCCTGCACTTTGAGGAACGCCCGGGAATGGAAACTCGGTTCGGTGATACGGAACGCGAACGGTTCGGCAGCGGGACCGGGGCCGCCTGCGAAGCTCCTGATTGCATCCACTTGGGGAGGTTCGGATTCATCTCGGGCAAGCAGGAAACCGGGCAGGTCGAGCAACCGGCTCTTGCGTTTTTCGGACACCACCACCACGTCAGCACCGAGCCGGGCAAGCGCCTCGGCCTCCAGCTGGGCAGAACACCCCGTCACGATCACCGGCACGCCGGGGTGCCCGCGCAGAAGCGACCGCACGAGAGCGCGCGCCTTGTGGTCACCCGCGGACGTCACGGTGCACGTGTTCACGATGTAGAGATCCGCATCGGCCCTCGCCCCGCAGACGGAGAAACCCCCGCCGTGGAACGCGGAAGCGAGCGCCTCGGTCTCGTGCTGGTTCAGCTTGCACCCGAAGGTGTGGAACCCGACGCGCATCACTCGCCGGCGTGGACAGGGAGGCAGCGGTGCCCGACAGGTTCGCGGTGCATCAACCGCCGAGCTTCTTCTCCACCCGCTCCTTGCCGCGCTGCGCGTCGATGAGGTTGGGATCGAGCCGGAGGGCACGGTCGAAGGCTTCGCGGGCGAACTTCAGGTCGTTCGCGAGTTCCCGGGCGTACCCGAGCCGGGCCCACCACCCGGCGTTGTTCTGCTCGTGGTACAGCGCCGTGGAGATGGCGATGTCCGCGTTCTGGTATTCCTTGAGACTGATGAAGCACTCGCCCATCAGCCAGTAGACCCGGGCGATCCGGTCGCCCGCGGGCCGCAGGCGCACGTACTCCTCGAGGCTTGCGAGCGCGTCCTCGATGCGGCCGAGGTAGTACCTCGCCTCCCCCGTGATCTGCACCAGCCGGGAGTCGTGCGGCGAGATTTCGTCGGCGGTCTCGGCCGTCTCGAGTGCCTCGGCGTAGCGCTTCAGCTTGAGCTGGCTCCATCCCAGCACGACGTGGGAGTCTATGTTCTTCGGCGACTCGGCCAGCTCCTCCTGGCAGACCTTGATGGACTCCAGGTACTTGCCGGTCTTGTACAGCTCGAGCGCGTCTGGCTTTTCCTGGGCGAAGGCGGGAACGCAGAGCAGGATGACCAGGACCGCGACGATGCCGGGTCTCATCAGCGGTTGCCGCCCTGCTGTGGATTCTGCTGGTTCGGCGGCCGTTGCCCCTGCGGCTGCTGCGGCCCTTGCTGCTGTCCCTGAGGCCGCTGACCCTGCGGGGGCTGACCCTGCGGGGGCTGATTCGGCTGTCCTAGCGGCGCCGGCTGTCCCTGCGGCCGCTGACCCTGCGGCTGTCCGTGCTGCTCCTGGTGCCCCTGGGACTGGCCCTGCGGATGCGGCTGACCGGGCTTCTTCTGCCCGGTCATGTTGCAGTGACCGTTGAACTGGCACCCGCTTTCCACCACGAAGTCGGGTGTCGAGATGTCACCGTCTACGTGCGCCGAGCTGTAGAACTCGACCCGGGAGTGCCCGGTGATGTCCCCCTTGATCCGGCCCTTGGACGACACGAGACTCGATTCGACTTTCGCCTCCACGACCGCCTTCTCGCCCACGTACAGCGCGCTCTCGGACCTGATCTCGCCCTTGAACTTCCCCTTGATCATCAGGGGCTTCTTGAAGGTGAGCTGGCCCTCGAAGTCGATGTCGTCAGCGAGGATGGTGTCGATCTCGTGCTCGTCGATGTCCTTGATCCGGACTTCAGCCATTGGGACCCCTCCGTTCCAGTTACGGGCATCGTAGCGGCGGCCTTCGGAGGTGTCAAGTTCCGGCGACGTCGGTGCCCCTGCGCGGCACGCCATCGATGGCCGCCATCACCGCCTCGAGCGACCGCCCGAGGCGCTCCCGCATCTCGCGCGTGTGGGGGTTGAAGCGCTGCAGGTCGAGGAAGAGCTGCCAGGGGTCGTTGCACGTCTGGTCGACGATCTCGAGCAGGCGCCGGTACCCCACGGTGCCGATGGCCGACGGCGCGACGCCTAGATCTTTCAGCACCCTGCCGAGGTAGTGGGTCACCCCCTGCGTGAAGGCAGCCTGCCGGTCGTGCTCATCGGGGTCCATGACGGCGACCGACAGCCCCAGCGACGTGAAAAACCGCCGCCACCGTTCGAGCTCGTCCGGGTCTATGCGTACCGGACAGAGCACCATCGGCAGGCCCTCGAGGCTTTCCCCGGCGGAATCGGGCCCGAACATGGGGTGCGTGGCCAGCGCCGATACGCCCGGCGGCAGCAGGCGCCCCATCAGCGCCGCGGGCATGCTCTTCACCGAGCAGGTATCCATGACCAGGGTTCCCGCAGGGATGCGGGACGCCGTGCGGGCGAGCACCTCCTCGAAGGCGGAGATCGCCACGCAGAAGAACACCGCGGGCTCGGCGAGCACCTCGTCCTCGCCCGCCCTCGTCACCCCGGGCGGCGCTGGGTGCGAGGGGTCGCGCGACCACGCCCTCACCTCCGCGTGCCGGGCGAGCACCTGCGCCCAGAAGCTGCCGAACCTGCCGAGGCCATACACGCCGACCCGCATGAATGGGATGGTAGCGGAAGGCTGCCCGTTGGGCTATACTGCGCCTCGAATCAACAGATCACGAAGGAGCATCCTCATGAACTTTGTCGAAGAGATGCGCAGCAAGGCGAAGTCCGACCCGCGACGGCTCGTCCTCCCCGAAGGGTACGAACCGCGGACCATGAAGGCCGGCAGGCTCCTGCTCGACGGGGGCTTCGCGAAGTCGGTCACCCTGCTCGGCGCGAAGGCCGCCATCGAGGCCGAGGCGGCGAAGCAGGGCGTGAGCCTCAAGGGGCTCGTGATCGAGGAGCCGGCGACCGCGGCGCTGCGGAAGGAGTACGTGCAGGCGTACTTCGAGCTGCGCCGGCACAAAGGCGTCACACCCGCCGAGGCCGAGAAGACCTTCATGGCGGACAACCAGCACTGGGGCGCCATGATGGTGCTGAAAGGCAGGGCCGATGCCATGGTGTCGGGTGCCGACAGCGAGACCGCGAAAATCCTGCGCGCGGCGCTGACCATCATCCGCACCCGGCCGGGAACGAAGACGGCCTCCTCGTGCTTCGTCATGGTGGTCCCCGACCGGAAATGGGGCGTCGACGGTCACCTCATCTTCTCCGACTGCGCCACCGTGCCCGACCCGACCTCCGAGCAGCTGGCCGAGATCGCCCTGTCCGCGGCCGAGTCCTGCCGGATGTTCCTCAAGGTGGAGCCGGTCGTGGCGCTGCTGTCCTTCTCGACTAAGGGCAGCGCGAGCCACCCCCTCGTGGACAAAGTGGCCAACGCCGTGAAGCTGGTGAAGGAGAAGGACCCGAAGCTGGTCGTCGACGGCGAAATGCAGGCCGACGCAGCGCTCGTGGCTTCGGTGGCGGCCAAGAAGGCGCCCGGCTCCCCGGTCGGCGGGAAGGCGAACACCCTCGTGTTCCCCGACCTGCAGAGCGGCAACATCGGCTACAAGCTGGTGCAGCGCCTTGCGGGTGCGGAGGCTTACGGTCCGTTCCTGCAGGGCTTCGCCAGGCCGGTGAGCGACCTGTCGCGCGGCGCTTCAGTGGAGGATATCGTCACCACCGCGGTGGTAACGCTGGTCCAGTCACAGATGGTCTGAACCCCGGCGCGAGCCGATACGTGGCGGCATCGCGGGGCCCACCTGGCCGTGCCCGCTGCGGCGCCGCATGGCCGGGTCTGTGGGCACGCCCCCGGTCGTGCATGTTCATGCAAGCGATGCAAATTGATGCTTGATTTCGGGGCGCTGCCCGGCCTATCATCCACCCACCATGAGAGCGGTCATCGTCGGGTACGGAAGCATGGGCCGCGAGGTCGAACGCGTTCTCGCGGAGCGCGGGCACTCCGTGGCGGCCCGGGTGGACGCGGCTGCAGGCCGGGGGGATGCCGTTGCACTCACCCCAAAGATCGCGGCAACGGCTGACATCGCCATCGAGTTCTCGACCGCCGACGCGGTGGCCGCGAACGCCCGACTCTACGCGGGGCTCGGCCTGTCCGCGGTGGTGGGCACCACGGGCTGGCACGCCCGGCTCGACGAGGTCGCCGGCATTGTGGCTGGTTCATCCATCGGCTACCTCCACGGCAGCAACTTCTCCATAGGCGCCCACCTGTTCCTCGCCCTGGTCGGCCGGGCGGCTCACCTCGTCGACCCGCTGCCGGAGTACGACATCCTTTCCTGGGAGGTGCACCACCGGCGGAAGAAGGACAGCCCGTCGGGCACGGCGCTCTCCATGGGGAAGGTCATCACGGGCAACAGCTCGCGGAAGAAGCGGATCGTGACCGAGCGGCTCGACCGGCCGATCGCAGCCGACGAGCTGCACGTGGCCTCCGTGCGAGGCGGCGAGGTGCCCGGCATCCACACCGTGCTGCTGGACTCGGTATTCGACACCGTGGAGATCACGCACTCCGCGCGCAGCCGGGGCGGCTTCGCCCTCGGCGCCGTCAGGGCGGCCGAGTGGCTGGCCGGCCGGAAGGGCATCTTCACCGTCGACGATTTCATCGGCGATCTGCTGGGGAGGAAGGCATGAGGTTCGAAGGCGTCTACACCGCGCTCGTCACGCCGTTCGCTGCCGACGGATCGGTAGATTGGAAGGCTCTGCGCCGTCTCGTCGACTTCCAGATAGACGGGGGGGTCTCGGGGCTCGTGCCGGTCGGCACGACCGGCGAGAGCCCGACCCTCGACGGCGACGAGTGCCGCGAGGTGATCCGGGTCGTGGTCGAGCAGGCAAGGGGCCGGGTGCCCGTCATCGCGGGCGCGGGCTCGAACTGCACCGCCGAGGCGGCCCACTACGCGAGAGACGCGAAGGAAGCCGGTGCTCAGGCCACGCTCCAGGTGACGCCCTACTACAACAAGCCGACGACCGACGGGCTCCTGCAGCACTTCCGCGCCGTGGCCGACGCGGTGGACCTGCCGCTCGTGGTCTACAACATCGCCGGACGCACCGGGAAGAACATTGACAACCCGGTGATGCTCGAGCTGGCGAAGCATCCACGGATCCGGGCGGTCAAGGAGGCGAGCGGCGACCTCAACCAGGTCATGGACCTCATCGCCGCCAAGCCGGCCGATTTTGCGGTCCTGTCGGGCGACGACAACCTCGTGTACCCCATCATGACCCTCGGCGGCACGGGGGTGATCTCGGTGGCCAGCAACCTGGTGCCCGACCGAATGTCCGCGTTCGTCGGCGCGCTCCTCAAGGGCGACTGCGCTTCGGCGCGCCGGATGCACTACGAGCTGCTGCCGCTCTTCCGGGCCATCTTCGTCGAGACCAACCCGATCCCGATCAAGGCGGCGCTGGCGATGACGGGCATGATCGCGGAGAACTACCGGCTGCCGATGTGCCCGCTCGCGCCCAAGAGCCGGGAGCGGCTCACCGCCGTGCTCAGGGACCTCCGGCTGGTTTGAAGCCGGCATTCGGGCCCGCGGCTGTCAGTGCCCGGGCGAGACCGAGGAAATACTGTGGTGCGAGGTCCTCGGCCCGGCCCGATGGGTCGATGCCCTGCCGCGCCAGCACGGTCAACACCTCGGGGCCGAAGGCCGCCACGGCATTGTTCCTTATGGTCTTGCGCCGGGCCGCGAAGAGCGCCCGGGTCACGCGCGACAGCATCTCCAGCTCAGGGCCCGACGGCGCACCCTCCCGGGGCAGCAGCTCGACCACCGACGACACCACCTCGGGGGCGGGCCAGAAGCTGCCGGGCTGAAGGTCGCCCCTGCCGACGATCCGGAAGCACGATCCGCACAGGACGGAGAACGAGGAAAAGTTCTTCGTTCCCGGGGCGGCGGTGAGCCGCTCGGCCAGCTCCCGCTGCACCGTGAAGACCGACCGGCCCGGACGCAGTCCGCCGGTGACCATCTCCGCGATCATGAGCGATGCCGACCGGTACGGCAGGTTTCCGAGCACGACCTCCGGTGGCCCGTGCCGATCGAGCGCCACCCGCCACGTGCGCATGAAATCTCCCTCGACGAGCGTGAACCCGCTGAAGCCGGCCAGTTCCTCCTCCCGCAGGAACCGGGCAATGCCGTGGTCAACTTCGAATGCCACGACCCGCGCCCCGCGTGCGAGCAGCAGCCCGGTCATCGCGCCGAGGCCCGGACCGATCTCCCACGCGAGACCGCCGGGACGCGGATCGAGCAGCGACACCAGGCGCTCGCGCGCACCCCGATTCACCAGGAAGTTCTGGCCCCACCGCTTCTTGAGGCCGATACCCCGCCGTTCCAGGACCGTACGAATCTCCGCCGACGAATCGTGGTTCAGCGGGCCCATGCAGCCTCCGAGCGCGTCCCTCGGGGTGCGAGCAGCACGAGCGCCAGCGCTGCTGCACCGGCCGCGGTCGCCCACACCGGTGCAGCTTCCACGGCCACTGCAATGCCGGGCACCCCGGCCAGGATGCCGGTCACTCCCGCGATCGTCCGGTAGATCGCGTCGAACAGGCCGGCTGCCCACGCACCGAGCAGCCGGCCCGCCAGGGAGAACACCACCAGCCATGCCAGGCCTAGCCAGAGGAACACCGTCACCAGGGGCACGAGCAGCAGGGCCGCCACGATGCCCGAAGGGTACCAGGCCCCGAACGAGAGCAGCACGACCGGCAGCGTGGCGATCTGGGCGCCGGCCGAAGCGGCGAGCGGCACCGCGAGCATGCGCGGCACCCTCCCCTCGAGCGGACGTCCCAGGATCGGACCGAGTGACAGGATGCCGGCGAGCGCGAGGAAGGAGAGCTGGAACGACAGCGTAGCGGCCGCGAACGGGTCTGCCGCGAGGATGACGATGCCGGAGATCGCGAGCAAGTTGAGAGGTTCGTCGTCCCGGTCGGCGAGGCGTGCGGCTCCACCCACGGTCAGCATGACGACGGCCCGGACGAGCGAGGGCATGAGCCCGGCCACGAACAGGTACCCGGCGAGCAGCGCAGATCCCGCGAGGAATACAGCGAACCGGTGCCGAAGCGGGCGAAGCAGCACCGAGACGAATGCGAAGATGATGCCCGCATGCAGGCCGGAGAGCGCGAGCACGTGCAGGCTGCCCGTGGCGCGGAACCCCTCGCGGAGGTCCGCGGGAACATCCTCGCGCGCCCCGATAAGGAGCGCCTCGAGCAGGGCGGACGCCGGGTAGCCGATCCCCGCGATTGCCCGGTGGAATCCGTCGCGGATGCGGGCCCGCAGCTGCCACACCGGCGAGGAGAATCCGGTGCTCCGGATGTCCTGCCGGTCCGCGCCCGCCACGTACCGCTCGCGGCCCGACGATGCGAACTCCTCGAGCCCGGACCGGATGGAAAGCGCTTCTCCCGCAGCAAAGCGCCAGTCACCGCGTACGAAGACAAGCGCGTCTGCCCGGGCTGCCGCGGCGACCCCGCTCCCCGTCACCGCACCGCGCACCCGGACCCGCAGGAGGGTGTCCCCATTCTCCGACAGCATGCTGTCTGCGCGCAGGACTCCCGAGAGCTCCGCCACCTTGACCGGGTCGACCGGCAGGCGGCCTCCCTCGAGCGCAGCGTTGACCACGTACAGCGATCCGGCACCGAGAGCAAGCCCGAGCGCTGCCGCGGCGAGGAGCGTCCCAGCCCTGCGCAGGGCCGGATCGGCCGCGGCGAGCAGCGCTACGGAAGCTGCGGCAGGCACGAGGGCCACGGCGACCACCGCGGCCGAGCCGGTTCGCGGGATGGCCAGGAGCGTGAGGAGGAGCGTGCAGAACAGGGCGAGCGCGGGCGTGATGCGCCGGCGCATCGGCTACCCGGGTGCTGCGGGAGGGCCGGCTACCACCGCAGGTGTTCGAGGGCGGCCCGGGCCGCCTTCTTGATGGCGTTGTTGTAGTTCAGGTACTGGGTGTACATGAGGTCGTCGAACGCCACCTTGTCCGCGAGCAGGCCGAGGTTCTCGATCACCGCGCCCACCACCTGCTCGTCGTACCCCTTCCCCTTCTCCGTGTAGGAGTTCAGCAGCACCAGGTACTGCGTCAGGCGCACCGCGGCCTCGTGGGTCCCGATGGTCCCCAGGGAGGCGATGGCCTCCAGGAGCGCGCCCTTGTCGGCGAGTCCCCGGTCGGCCTCCATGATCGTCATGTCGAGGTTCTCGATGAGCAGCGGCGACGCCTTCTGCCACGACCGGTCGCGCAATGTTCTCGCCGCGAGGATCCGCATCGCCCGCAGCGAGGCGCGCGAGCCCGTGTCGGAGGCCGAGGTGTGCAGCCCCACGTCGAGGGCGAACTCCGCCAACGCCGCCTTGTCGGCGTCGGAGATCCGGTCGTTCTCAACGGCCATCTGCAGGGCCAGCTGCTTCTCCGCGGGCTTGCCGCTCCTCACGATGCCGGCGAGCATCTCGCGCAGGTCGCCCTTGACGGCGAGCAGGCTCTCCCGTGCGATCTGGGTGGTCTCGGCTGAGTAGCCGAGAACCATCGCGGTGAAGATGGACGGGAACGAGGACGGGTCGCCGAGAAGGCCCAGCGCGCGAAGGATCGCCGGCACCACCTGCAGGTCGGCGCCCTTGCCCGCAGCGAACAGCGCATTCTGGCTGTCGAGGAACCGGTTCAGGTGGTCGACCACCTCGGTATCGCCGGCGCCGACCGCTCCCAGGGCGGTCGCGGCGCGGATCCGCGTGCCCGTCTCCGCGTCCTCCTGGAACAGGCGCCATAGTGCGGTGCGGGCCGGCGCGTAGCCGATCGCCGCGACCTGTTCGGCAGCGATGCCCGCGAGTTGCCGGAACCGGGGATCCGCCGGCAGCAGCACCACGTTTTCGAGCACGAACTCGATCGCCTGCTGGTACAGGGAGCCGAACTCCTTCGCGGCGGGCGCCGCGGCCGCGTCCTGCAGGATCTGGATCTTGACGTCGAGCGACGCGATGGCGAAGTTGCGCCGGTAGGTCTCGAGTACCTTCTGCGCGTCCTGTGCCGGTGCTGCGACTGCGGCGACGCAGAGCGCCGCGACGATGCCGAGGAGCCGTCTCATGAGCGGATCCCTCCTCACCCCAGGTCGACCGCGGATTCCTCTTCCGCTGCCTCGGCGGTTTCGATGCCGGGCTCGGCTGCCGGCGCCGCTGCGGGGCGCACTTCCGGCAGCCGGCCGGGCGAGGCCGCCTCGCGCTCGCCGAACAGGTTGAACACGTAGATGAGGATCCGGTTCGCCATCGCGGTGCTCGGCTGCGAGGCCTGCACGTGCAGCAGCGACCGGTTCTTCTTCTGGTCGTAATTCAAGCCCTTGACCACGCCGCTCATGACGACGGGGGTGTCGCCAAGGGCGAACTGGATCTTCACGGGGAGTCCGACCTTGGCCTTGCCGCCGATGAGCACCGCGATGCCACCCTCGGAGAGGTCCACCGCCCGGCAGCGGAGGCCGCGGCCGGTTTCGGGAGTTTCGTTGGACTCCGCGATGGAACGCAGCGGGAAGAGCTCCGCCTGCAGGTCGGTCTCGACGCGCACGTCCTGACGCTTCTGCGTGCGCACGAGGTTGTCGGCGTGCGCAACGTGCAGGATGGGGTACTTTCGGTCGCTGTAGTCGTCGATCACCCGGGTCTGGAAGAAGTAGCCGGCATCCTCGGCGCGCCAGAAGTACACGCCGATCTTCTGGGCTTTCCACGAGAATCCGTCGGGCAGGCGCGGACCACGCGGGTACTCGATCGCCATGTAGCGGACCAGATTCTCGATCAGCTTGGACGCGAAGGGGCCCGCGCCCGGCAGGGTTATCCGCAGCACCTGCCCCTTCAGCAGCTTCCGGGAGCTCTTCACGCCCAGCTTGTACCTGGGCAGGTCGAACTCGACCTTCTTGCGCAGCTCGAACAGCTTGGCGAGGAGCAGGTTGTACTCGGTGTTCTCCTCCTCGCCTCGCGACCGGTACTTGATGATGAACGCCTTGACGGCACGGTCCAGCTGCTTGACCGACCAGAACAGCGCCGTGGGGTCCTCGAGCCGGGCCTCGACGGCCACCCGGCGGATGAGGTTGATCTCGCGGAACGCGAAACCCGATTCCCGGCCGCGCAGGTAGAACTGAAGCCAGGGAAACCTGCCTCCGCCGGCACGCCGGATCAGGATGAGTCCCACAACCACGAGCAGCGCGACGCTGATCAGGACGATTGCCAGAGTCATATCTTTTCTATCATTATCGTGAAGTCGCCATCGGAAGTCCAGAGCAGGCGGAGGAACCCGGTTCGCATGAGCGCGCGCAGACTCCTCGGGGAGGCAGTGCTACTCTTCCTCGTTCTGTTCCTGCCCGGGTACCTCGCTCAACCCGTCGAAGCCTCTGCCGCGCAGGTCGACACGGCGCGCGCGATGCTGCAATCGGTGATCCTTGGTCTGCCCCAGGTGCTGCTGATCCTGCACCTCTTGTCGATCCAGCCGGAGGTGCCGCTCGAACACTTCGGCCTCTACCGGCTGCGGCTCCGCGACATCCTGCGCGCTGCGGGCGCTTTCGTGGGCGCCCTCGCCCTGGCTGCTCCGCTCGTTGCCGCGATGGCGCTGGTGCCCGCTCTGCGCGAGCTCGGTTCGACGGGGTACCGCTGGAGCCTCCACTCGGCCTGGGAACTGCCGCTCGCCCTTGCCTTCGGCCTGACCGCCGGCTACCGGGAGGAGCTGTACTTCCGGGCGTACCTGCTCGGCCGCTTCGAGCAGACCGGCATCCCCCGGGTCGCGGGGGTGGCCGCCTCGACCGCCCTCTTCGCCCTCGGCCACCTCTACGAGGGCGTCCTGGGCGTGGCGCTCGCACTCGTCATGGGCCTGTACTTCTCGCTCGTGTATCTGCGCTCGCGCAGCCTGCACGTTCCGGCCTGGGCGCACGGACTCTTCAACGCTGCGCTGCTCGCCCTGGGTCTCTTCGCGCCGGGCTTGCCCGGCGCCGGCTGATTCGATACCTTCGGCCACTGAAGATGAGGATATATATGAAAAAAACGATATTCCTGTCGATCACCGGCGCGGCCGTTCTCGCTGCCGTCGCCTCCTGCGCGCCTCGCGCGGAGGGCGCGAGCCCCATGGCGACGGTCGCAGCGCAGCCCGCGGCAGCAGCTGCGACCACGGGTACCGTCCCTGCGGCCTCTTCCGAAGAGCTGCGCGACCGGCTGATAGCCGCGGGGCTCAGCGTACCGAAGGAACCGATCGCAGCCGACGACTTCGAGCTCACCTCCCTCGCGGGCGGGAAGGTGAAACTCAGCGCCTACCGCGGCCGGGTCGTCTTTCTGAACTTCTGGGCCACCTGGTGCCCACCCTGTCGGGCGGAGATGCCCTCCATGGAGCGCCTCCGTACACTGCTGGGCGCGAGGGGCCTCGAGATCGTCGCCGTGGACCTCCAGGAGCCGAAGAACACGGTGCAGAAGTTCGTGAAGGAGAACTCGCTCGCCTTCACCGTCCTCCTCGACGCCAACGGGGCTGTCGGGGGCGCGTGGGGCGCGCAGAGCATCCCCACCACCTACCTCATCGACCGGAGGGGCAGCATCCTCGCCCGCTCCGTCGGCAGCCGCGAATGGGACAGCGCCGACATGGTGGCGCTGTTCGAGACCATTCTCGCCGCCGAGTAGGCGGAGCCGATCGTGGGAAGCACGAGCCCGCTGATCGCGTTCGCAGCCGGCCTCTTCTCGTTCCTCTCCCCCTGCATCATCCCGCTGATCCCGTCCTACCTCACCTTCATCGGCGGGACCACCTTCCAGGAACTGTCCTCGGGCCAATACGGCCGGGCGCGCGTCATCGCGAGGACGCTCCTCTTCGTGCTGGGCTTCACCCTGGTGTTCACGGCCCTCGGCATCGCGATGAGCGGGGTCGGCACCTTTTTCGGCCGCACAACCCGGATCGTCTCGTACGCGGCCGGCGGCGTGGTCGTGCTGTTCGGGCTGAACATCGTCTTCGATTTCTGGAAGCTGCTCGATACCGAGCGCAGGTTCCACCTCGCGCGGCGGCCATCGGGCTGGGTCGGGTCGATCCTCGTCGGCATGGCGTTCGCCGCGGGGTGGACCCCGTGCGTCGGTCCGATCCTCGCGTCGATCCTGTTCGTCGCCGGAACCTCCGCCGATGTCGTGCGCGGCGCTTTCCTGCTGCTCGCCTACTCGCTCGGGCTCGGCCTGCCGTTCGTCGCTGCCGGCCTGTTCTTCGGCTTCTTCATGCGCCAGGTGCAGCGGCTGAAGCCGTGGCTCGGTGCGATCCGGATTGCGAGCGGGCTGTTCCTCGTGGCTCTCGGCATCCTGATCATCCTGGGCCGGCTTCAAGGCGTGAGTGCACTCGCATTCCGCGGCGCTGCAGCATTGCAGGAATGGAATACCGACAACCCCAGTGGACCGCGCCTGCTGTTCGGATCTCTCCTCGTCGTGCCCAGCCTGGCGTTGCTTTGGAGCACGGTTCGTCGGACTGTTGCATCGCGGAGGCTGCCGCCGGTCCGTACGGTCCTCTTTATGACGCTCGCCGTTCTCTCAATCCTGACTTTTCTTGGCGTGATTGATACTGCAGCGGCTGTCTCGGGCTGGCTGAAGTTCCAAGGAATCTGAAACCTTCAGCCGTCGACGTTTTGCCGTTATTTGTAGCCCAACCCGATAATTACCTTTACACTCCAGCCTCAAGTCGTGTATGAATATTCGATCGAGGAGGGCACGGTGGACATCTTCGACAAATGCAACTCCTATACGGACGCTAGGGAAGCCCAGGAAAAGGGCTACTACCCTTATTTCATCCCCATCCAGGAAAGCCGCGGTACAAAGGTGGTCATGAAAGGGAAGGAGCTCATCATGGCGGGCTCCAACAACTACCTCGGCCTGTCCTGGGACCCGCGGCTGAAGGAAGCGGCCATAAAGGCCACCGAACAGTGGGGCACGAGCTGCTCGGGCTCGCGATTCCTGAACGGTACCCTCGCCCTCCACGAGGAGCTCGAACACCGGCTGGCGAAGTTCGTGAACAAGAAGGCCGCCCTCTGCTTCTCCACCGGCTACCAGACGAACCTCGGCGCCATCTCGGCACTCGTCGGTAAGGGCGAGCACGTGGTGACCGACAAACTCAACCACGCCTCGATCATGGACGGGATCTTCATGGCCACGGGCATGCGCGGCCGGGTCTACACGCACCGCTACCAGCACAACAACCCCGAGAGCCTCGAGAAGAACCTCAAGGAGGTGCCCGAGGGCGAGCCGATCCTCGTCGTAACGGACGGGGTCTTCAGCATGGAGGGCGACATCGTCAAGCTGCCCCGGGTGCGCGAGCTGTGCACGAAGTATCACGCACGGCTCTACATCGACGAGGCGCATGGCATCGGCGTGATCGGTAACACCGGGCGCGGCTGCGAGGAGCACTTCAACATGCCCGGCGCCGCCGACATCGTGATGTCCACGTTCTCGAAGAGCTTCGGGAGCCTCGGCGGGTTCGTGGCCGGTGAGGAGAACGTAGTCGACTACATCAAGCATTTCGCCCGGCCGCTCATCTTCAGCGCATCCATGCCCCCGGCAACGATCGCCTCGGTCATGAAAGCCCTGGAGATCATCGAGGCCGAGCCCAAGATCGTGCGACGGCTGCAGGCGCACGGTCGGAAGATGATCGCGGGCTTCAAGTCGCTGGGATTCAACGTCGGGGTCGCGGAGACGCCGATCGTGCCCCTGATCATCGGCGACTTCCATAAAACGCTCGCGTTCTGGCGTGCCATGTTCGATGGCGGAGTCTTCACCAATCCGGTGCTGCCCCCGGCCACGGCGCCGGACGCCACCCTGATCCGGACCTCCTATATGGCCATCCACACAGACGCGGAGCTCGACCAGATCCTGGACGTTGCCGGGAAGGCCGGGAAGGCGTTGGGGATCATCTAGGCGCGCGGCTCGGGCGGTTGGGCGACTCCGCGTACGCCTCGCGTCCAAAGCGGCATCAGGCGGCGAGCGCCTTCTTTTGGATCTCCTCGCGGTCGCGCCGGCCGAGCAGGCGATCCATCAACCACGCAATGCCCGCGATGCCGACGAGATCCACGGCCAGCCGGGTAAACGTGAAGCGCGCGCCGAGGTTGGCGTACTCGAACATCAGCATCGGGATCTTCGTCGTCGACCAGGCGCCAAGGAGAACCAACACGTTGCGCATGCTCGCGCCCTTCCTCAACAACACCTGGGCCACGGGGAAGGCGCCGTAGAGCGGACCGGCCGCGGCCGAGCCCAGCACGAAGGCGATGAGGATCCCCCGGATCCCCGACCCTTCGCCGAGGAACTTCACCATGCGTTCGCGAGGGACCCAGACATCGAGCAGCCCCAGGATGATGAAGATCGGGGGCAGGACGAACAGCATCTCCTTCAGGCTGGAGAGGGTAGCCCTGACCGCCTTCTCCCCGACCGGTCGGTTCGCGAGCCAGAGCACGATCGTCGCCGCGACGGCGATCGCCAGCAGCAACCACGACCTCAACGCCGCAAACCGCCCCTTACGGGCACCCTTCCCCTCCGCGGCCTTCATACGCGAAGCACCAGGCCCATCACGAGGGCGACCAGCAGCGAGAAGACGTACGCGAGCCCATTGCGCAGCAGGGCGAATTTTCTGTTGAAGGTCCCGATCTCGGCCGGCAGCGTCACGATGCCCACCATCATCAGGGTGGAGACGAACGCCGCGATCTGCATGAGCCCGGCCCCGCCCTTCAGCAGCAGGGCTGCCGTCGGGAAGGCGATGAACCCCGGGATGAGCGTGATCGAGCCCACCAGCGAGGCCACGAGCACGCCCAGCCACCCCGAGGATTCGCCGATGAGACGGTTGATGGTCGCGGGGTCGAAGACCGCCAGCAGCAGTCCGATCAGCACGATGATCCCGAGGAACTGGGGCAGGATGCCCAGGAGCGCCTTGCCCGCCTTTTTCAGCGCCTGCATGGTCTTCGCCCGATCCTTGAAGAAGGACACGGCGAGCAGCGTAATCGCGAGCCCCCAAAACACAATGCCGGTGGTCATGAGCGTCCCTCCGTCACGGCACGATGTTGAAGATGTACTTGAGGCTGAGGTAGATGCCGGCTCCGATGAACACGACACCGGTGAGCCGCCGGGCCACTCCCTCGAACCGGCTGAGCCCAGCGAATCGCTTCGCGAGTACATCTCCGCCCGCGGCGATCGCCAGGGAAACGGCGACCACCGGCACGGCGGTCCCGATGCCGTAGAGCGCCGAAACGATGAGCGGCTGCCCGGTACGGGCCGCGAGGGGCACGAGGCTCCCGAAGAACAGCGCCCCCGAGACCGGGCAGAAGGAGAGCGCAAAGATCATACCCAGCACGGGCGCTCCCCAGAGACCCCAGCGCTTCGGCTGCTCGGTAGCAGCTGCCAGAATGCCTGTCGAAGGCAGCCTGATCCTGATCAGCTCCAGCAGGAACACGCCGGCGAGCACGAGCACCGGTCCGAGCGCCATGCTGCCGTACCGCTGCAATCCAAGGGAGGTCGCTGACAGCGAGAGGGCGCCGAAGCTGAGCACGAAGCCGACCGTGGTGTAGGTGACGATGCGGCCCAGCGTGTACAGCAGCCCGGCTGCGAGCACGCGTTTCGGGCGACCGGGCTTCGAGCCGAGCCAGGAAACCGCCGCGATGTTGGATGCCAGCGGACACGGGCTGATCGACGTGAGAATCCCCAGCCAGAAGGCCAGGCTCATCCCCGACAGGACCGCGTTCACGTGGTTCTCCCAAGATACTCCTTCACCTTCGTGCGAACGAGCAGGAAGAACCGGCCCTTGTCGCCGAGGAACTGCCAGACATCGACAAGATCCGCGTATTCCCCGGCCATCCCATCCCGGTAGTTGCAGACCACGACCGTCTTGGCTGTCAGCTTGAAGTCCTCGACGAAATGGATGTTCCCGTCCGCCTCGAGGTCTACCGGCTTCCACGAGAGCAGCCCGCTCTTCAGTTCGAAGGCGAACTCCTTCTCCAGGCACTCCTTCGTCCACGCCTCGATACGCAGACACGAAGCGCATCGGGCCGAAGTGTGGAAGTAGTAGACGACGGTCTGCGCACGGGCTGCCGTGTCCATCTCCCCAGCGGGGCGAGCGGCGGCCTTCGGCCTGATGACCCGTGTCAGGATGACGTACCCCACGCTTAGCACGACGAACGCGAGGAGGGCGACCGTGATTGCCGTGCGGAGACCCCGGGGGATCGCTCGCATAACCTACTACCCTTGCTCGACCCGCTCGATGTCGATCGTAATGGGGGCCGGGAGGGCGACCCTGCCGGCGACCTGCACCGACTTGAAAATGCCGGAGGGCACGACGCAGCCCGCGCAGCAGCCCTTCAGCCCTGCGAGTACAACCTTGTAGACTGCGCCGCCGAACCCCGCGCCGATCTCCTGGTACGCATCGATCGGCTCCGTGAGTCGCTCGGCGACCCCCCGGATCTTTTCGCAATCGCTCTCGATCGACAGGGTGACGTTCTGCTCGTCGTCAGATCTGGCGAGTACGGTGGTGCTGAACCCACACACCCCGGCGCGGATCGTCGTCTTCACCATATGCAGCTCATGCCTTCGCCGGGAACCAGGCCTGCGTGCGCAGGCAGATGCGGACCAGCAACAGCATCGTCGGTACTTCGATCAACACCCCGACCACGGTTGCCAGGGCTGCGCCCGAGGACAGGCCGAAGAGCATCGTCGCCGTCGCGATCGCCACTTCGAAATGGTTCGACGCTCTGATCATGGCGGCCGGCGCAGCGAACGGGTACGGCAGCTTCAGCAGCTTCGCCCACCAGTACCCGAGCCAGAAGATCAGCATGGTCTGCAGGAACAGCGGGATGGCAATCCACAGGATGGTGAGAGGGTTGGCCACGATGACCTCGCCCTTGAACGAGAAGAGGAGCACCAGGGTGATCAGCAGGGCGATGATCGTAATTGGGGTCAGCACGTGCATGAATTGGGTGTTGAACCAGTCGATCCCCTTGCGCGCGACGATCAGCCTCCGAGAGAGATAACCGGCCACCAGCGGGAGTGCCACGTAGATCGCGATCGAAAGCACCAGGGCCTGCCAGGGCACGGGGAGCCTTCCCACCCCGAGAAGGAACCCGCCGAGCGGGCCGTACAGCAGCAGCATGCTGAGGGAGTTGATGGCAACCATGATCAACGTGAGACCGTCGTTGCCCTTCGCGAGGTAACCCCACACCAGCACCATGGCCGTGCAGGGCGCGATGCCGAGCAGGATGCACCCCGCGAGGTAGCTGCGCCACAGGGGCACCTGCAGCATCTTCACGCCCTCGTGGAGCACCACGATCCCGGAACCATGCGCCGCACCCACGGCGAGATCCAGGCCGAAGGGCATCTTCACGAGGTCGGTCGCTTCCGCTCCGATCATCCCACGGAAGAGCACGCCAAGGAACAGGATGGCGATCGCGTACATCGTGAATGGCTTGATGGCCCAGTTCACAAAAAGCGTGAGGCCCACGGACTTTCCGCTGCGACCGGCCTTGATAACCTCAGCGAAGTCGATCTTCACCATGATCGGGTACATCATGAAGAACAGGCAGATTGCGATCGGGATGGAAATCACCGGGGCGCCGTTGATGGTGATCGAGAACCCGTCGAGGGTCTTCGCGACACCCGGAGCTACCTTCCCCAGCAGGATTCCCGCTCCGATGCACAGCAGTACCCACACGGTGAGGTACCGCTCGAACACACCGATGCCCTTCCGAGTCTCAGCCATGGTCGCCTCCCCTCCTATTTCCCGATGCCCGCCAGCACGGAGAGCGGCGGGAACGATATCGCGTTCTGCTCACACTCGTGCGAGCAATTCATGCACCCCACGACGCACTGGAATGGCTCGACCACGCGAGGCCGGTCGGCAGCCTCGTCCCATGTGTAGACGTGGTGGCTGCAGAACTCGAAGCAGGTCTTGCAGCCCGTGCACTTGTCGGTGTCTATCGTCGGGTACCACGGAACCTGTTCGCGGGGCACGCCCTTCCACTCCCCGTACTTGCCCATCGCTCAACTCCCCTTCACCAACTGCTTGATCTGGTCGACGGTCGGGATCTTTCCCTGCAGCACGATCTTGCCATCGATCACCAGCGCCGGTGTCCACATGACGCCCCGGGCGAGCATGTCATTGATTTCCGTCACCTTGACGACCTCCGCCTGAACCTGCAGCTCAGCCAGGGCTTTG
>JAPLSM010000235.1 GCA_026398635.1 Spirochaetota bacterium
GCGATGCTCGCGATGAGCGCGACCCCGAGGGGGCTGATCCGGCGCCGGGCCTCGGCGAGCATCCCGGCCTCCTCCTCCGCGCCGGGGTTCGGCAGGCCCATCGCATTCAGCAGGCCGTGGCCCCAGTCGAGGGCCGTGGGGTTGCGGTGGCCCCGGCGCGGGCCGGGCGTGCAGGTCTTGGCGGTCACCGCGCCGGCGCCGGCCCGGGCCGCGCGCTCGAGCAGTTCGGGCGTGGTGCCCCAGATGCCGGAGGCGAGCACGAGCGGGTTGGCGAGCCGTACACCGGCGATCTCGATCGAGAGGTCGGGCACGTCAGGCGATCCCGAGCGCGGACCGCACGCCAGCCGCGGTTTCGGCATCGATCGCCCCCCGCCGCACGAGGGCGTCGAGGAGCCTGCCGAGGGTGAGCACCGCGTGCAGCGCGTACCCGTGCGCCGCCAGTTCTTCCGCGCCGCCCTGCTCGCGGTCCACCAGGACCACGATGTCCTTCACGACGAGCCCGGCCTCGGCGAGCGGCGCGATGGCCTCGAGCTTGCTCCCGCCCGTGGTGACGAGGTCGTCGAGCACGACCACGGTCTCGCCCGGCGTGAAGGCGCCTTCGATGGCCTTCTTCGTGCCGTATTCCTTCACCTCGCCCCGGGGGTAGAGGAGCGGCCGGCCCGTCTCGAGGGCCACCGCCTGCCCGATGGGGAGACCGCCGTAGGGGATGGCGGCGATGCGCTCGTAGGAGAGCCCCGAGAGCAGACCCGCTATAGCCCGGGCTACGGTCCGCATGAGCGCGGGGTCGCTCACCAGCAGGCGGAGGTCCAGGTAGAGGGGCGACTTCTGGCCCGATTTGAGCGTGAACTCCCCGAAGCGCACCGCGCCGAGCGCGTGCAGCCCGACCGCGATGGAATCGACGAGCGATTGATCCGCGGCGGGGGCGGAGGCGGGGCCGGGGGCAGCGGCGGAGCCAGTGGCCGCGCCCGCGGACCGCCGCGCGCGCCGGGTCTCGTTGATGCGATCCCGGTAGTCGAGCGCCGCGGCCCGTGGATCGGCGGCCTGGTAGATGGCGCGGGACACGTTCACCACCACGCCCAGGCCGTCGGGCCTGAGTCCCGCCTCGAGGCACGCCGCCAGGTCGCCGCCCTGGGCGCCGATGCCCGGCAGCAGGAACCACAGGTCGCTCACCGCCCGACGCACGCGGGCGATCTCCTCGGGGTAGGTTGCTCCGACCACGAGGCCCACGTTGCCCGACCGGTTCCAGGAGCTCGCGAGCGCTGCGATCAGCTGGTAGAGCGGCATGCCCTCGGTCTCCAGCTCCTGCACCTCCCGGGCGCTGGGGTTGGAAGTGTGGCAGAGCAGGAACACGCCCCGGTCAGCGTACGCCGTGAACGGCTCCACGCTGTCCCGGCCGAGGAAGGGGCTCAGGGTGACCGCGTCCGCGTTCCACCGCTCGAAGGCCGCCTTCGCGTACGCCGCGGCAACGGAGGAGATGTCGCCTCGCTTGGCGTCGAGGATGACGGGCAGACCCCTCGCGCGCACGAGATTCACGGTTTGCGCGAGGGCCTTCATGCCGGGGATACCGCGCGCCTCATAGTAGGCGATGTTGGGCTTGAAGCAGCAGGCGAGGTCCGCGGTGGCGTCGATGATCCTTCTATTATAGGAGACCAGTCGGGCGTCGGGGATGCCCTCCAGCGGGGGATCGAGTCCGACGCACAGCAGCGAGTCGTGCTTGTGGCACGCGGCGGCGAGCCGGTCGAAGAAGATTGCCGCGCGCGCGGGCGTTCCCTGTTCGGCCACCGGTTCCCTCCTCGGACGTCGAGGATAGGGCGAATGGTTCCGGGGGGTCAAGGTTGCGGTTGCCGCGCTTGCATCGACCGATCGGCTCCGATAGTATCGGTCAACCCAAAGGAGATTCCATGGCCGCGCTCGACCCGAAAACCATGAAGGACTGGCAGATCGCCGAGGCCGCGGAGGCCACGATGAAGCCCGTGAAGAAGCTCGCCGGAGAGCTCGGTCTCACGGAGCAGGAGCTGCTGCCCTACGGCCACTACGTGGCCAAGCTCGATTACATGGCGATTCTCGAGCGGCTGAAGAACCGACCCGACGGAAAGTACGTGGAAGTCACGGCCATCACGCCGACCCCGCTCGGGGAGGGCAAGTCCACGACGACCATGGGCCTCGTCGAGGGGCTCGGCCGGCTCGGGAAGAAGGTGTCCGGCGCCATTCGCCAGCCCTCAGGCGGGCCGACATTCAACATCAAGGGCTCCGCCGCCGGCGGCGGGCTGGCCCAGTGCATCCCCCTCACCGATTTCTCCCTGGGCCTCACCGGCGACATCGACGCCATCACCAACGCGCACAACCTCGCCATGGTGGCCGTCACCAGCCGGTTGCAGCACGAGTTCATCAACTCCGACAAGTTCCTCGCCAACCGCGGCCTCAAGCGGCTGGACATCGACCCCCGCACCCCCGCCATGGGCTGGGCCATGGACTTCTGCGCCCAGGCGCTGCGCGAAATCGTCATCGGGCTCGGCGGCGACATGGACGGGTTCATGATGAGGAGCGGCTTCCAGATCACCGTGAGCTCCGAGCTGATGGCGATCCTCGCGGTGGCTTCCGACCTTGCGGACATGCGGCAGCGCATCGCCCGGATGGTGGTCGCCTACTCGAAAAAGGGCGACCCGGTCACCGCGGCGGACCTCCAGGTGGACGGCGCCATGACCGCGCTGATGGTGAAGGCGATCAACCCGAACCTCCTGCAGACCATCGAGGGCCAGCCCGTGCTGGTGCACGCGGGACCCTTCGCCAACATCGCGGTCGGCCAGTCGTCGATCATCGCCGACCGGGTGGGACTGAAGCTCTCCGACTACCACGTCACCGAAAGCGGATTCGGGGCGGACATCGGCTTCGAGAAGTTCTGGAACCTGAAGTGCCGGTTCAGCGGCCTCACCCCCCACGCCTCCGTCATCGTCTGCACTGTGCGGGCGCTGAAGATGCACGGCGGCGGGCCGAAGGTGGTGCCGGGCAAACCCCTGGACAAGGCCTACACCGCAGCCGACGTCGGCCTCGTTGAGAAGGGCCTGGAGAACCTCCTTGCCCACATCGCCACCGTGAAGCTGTCGGGCATCGAACCCGTGGTGTGCATCAACCACTTCGCCACGGACAGCGACGAGGAGATTGCCGTGGTCCGCGAGGCCGCCGAGAAGGCGGGCGCGCGCGTGGCGGTCTCGAAACACTGGGAGAAGGGCGGCGAGGGCGCACGGGAGCTTTCGGAGGTGGTGATCGAGGCCTGCAACCAGAAGCCGAAGTTCCGGTTCCTCTACGAACCCTCCACCACGCTCACCGAGCGCATCCGCCTGATCGCCACGAAGGTCTACGGCGCCGACGGCGTCAGCTACACCCCCGCCGCGCAGGAGCGGGTGAAGAAGTTCGAGGCGGACCCCGAGCTCTCGAAGCTCGGCACGTGCATGGTGAAGACTCACCTGTCGCTGTCCCACGACCCGTCGATCAAGGGCCGGCCGAAGGGATGGACGCTGCCCATCCGGGACGTGCTGCTCTACCGGGGGGCGGGGTTCGTGGTGCCGGTGGCGGGCGACATCAAGCTGATGCCCGGCACCTCCTCCGACCCCGCGTTCCGCAACATCGACGTGGACACCGCCACGGGCCGGGTGAAGGGGTTGTTCTAGGGCGGGGCCCAGCCCCATCCTGACAACGGCCGGCCGGCTGCTCTCAGCCACGATACCGCCCTTTTCCTCAGCAGAAGCAGCGGGAAAGAATGGTGATCCTCCTGATTTCGCCCTGGACACAACGGCAATGGCAAGAAGTCGGATTTGTTCATGTTTTCTTCGATATCCGCACCTTGCTGGGCTCTGAATCGGCTCTATAATCAAAAACTATCTTCATGCGGGAAGGAGGATCAAGCCATGCGAAGATGGTTTTTGAAGGCAGTTGCGCTCGCGGGGGCAATCCTGTTGCTCGTCACGCTCTCCGCCTGCCAGCCTGCCGCGCCGGCAAAGATCCAGTATGGATACTGGGGGGATCAGAACGAGGAGATCTCGACGACCGCCTTGCTCAAGACATTCATGGAAAAGAACCCCAAGATCACGGTCGAAGGCCTCCGATTCGGGTCGAACACCGAGTTCAACGACAAGATCACGACCCTCGCGGCCAGCGGAACGCTGCCCGACGTCAGCACGTTCTACGAGCCCAACGTGCTCACGTGGGGGATGGCCGGCAAGTTCGTAGACCTCACGGATTTCTACAAGAAGGGATCCCCGAAGCTGGACGCCATCAAGTTCGTCACCCCTGACGGCAAGATCGTCGGCGTCAGCGTGGCCAACGAGATCCAGGTCATCTGGTACAACAAGAAGATCTTCGACGCGGCGAAACTGCCGTATCCGCCCGCCGAGGCGAGCAAGGCCTGGACCTGGGATGAGTTCGTCGATGTTGCGAAGAAGCTGACCAAGGACGCGAAGGGCAGGACCCCGAACGACGCCGGGTTCGACAAGAACAACATCCGCACATTCGGGGCCTGGGTGCAGCAGTGGTGGATGCCCTGGCTCACCTTTGCCGTGAGCAACGGCGGCGGCATGGTCAGCCAGGACGGGAAGACGCTGCTCATGGGCGATGCGGCGACGATCGACGCGATCCAGAAGATGGCCGACCTGATCAACGTTCACCACGTGAGCCCCGTGCCGGGGACGCAGCAGATGCCGACCGCTGCCGCGACCGCTCTCCTGAGCGGGCAGGTGGCAATGGCCATGGACGGCACGTGGGACCTGCTGACCATCGGGACCACCAAGGAGCAGCAGGGCCTCGATTTCGGAATCGGCGTGCTGCCCTCCATGAAGCAGCTGGCGACGACGTCGGTGGGGACGCCCATCGTGGTGTATTCGAGCACCAAGCACCGCACCGAGGCGCTCAAGCTCCTGGAGTTCCTCATGAATCCCGAGAGCTCACTGCCCCTGCTCCAGAACGGGATCTGGCTGCCGAACGAGAAGCAGTGGTACACGGATGCGAAGCTGCTGGAGAAGTGGATCGGCAACCCGCGCCATCCCCCGGAGTACAAGACCGCCGTCGTGGATTTCGCGCTCAACTACTCGAACCGGCTGCCGCTCTATTACGTCCCGACCTTCGCGAAGATGGATGACGTCATCGAGGCGGCGCTCAGCCAGGTGTGGCTTGGTCAGAAGAGCGCCTCGGACGTGATCAAGAACGAGATCATGCCCAAGATCACGCCCATCTTCGAGGGAAAGTAGCCGGCGGCGGACAGTCCCTGCTCCTATCTTTACGGAACCAGCGCCCCGAGCGATAATCACTCGGGGCGCTTGCTGTTCGGAGGAAGGCGGAAGTGAAAAGGCCGCAGTATCGCACTGGGGCACGGGAGGCGATCGCGGGGTATCTTTTCGCCTCGCCCGTGATCCTCGGGCTCCTCATCTGGGTGATCGCGCCGGTGATCGGCGTCTTCCTCATCAGTCTCACCGACTGGAACGTCCTCACGGCGCCCAACTGGGTAGGGATCCGCAACTACGTGCGGCTGTTCTTTTCGGACCTCTACTTCTGGAACACGCTCAAGGTCACGATCTACTACGTCGTCCTGAACGTGGTATGCACGATCGTCTACTCGCTGATCGTGGCCATGCTCCTGAACCAGAACATCAGGGGACGGGGCATCTATCGGAGCATCTTCTACCTGCCCACGATCGTGCCCGTCGTCGCGTCGAGCGCGCTCTGGATGTGGCTGCTCAACCCCGACTTCGGCCTCTTCAACATGCTCCTGCAGGGCGTGGGGCTGCCGAGGTCGCTCTGGATCTCCTCCCAGACCACGGTGGTCCCCTCCATCGTTCTCATGAGCGTCTGGGGAGGAGCCGGCAACACGATCGTGATCTTCCTGGCATCCCTCCAAGGCGTGCCACGCGAGCTTCTCGAGGCGGTGGCGATCGACGGCGGGAACTGGTGGCACCGCTTCCGCGCCATCACGCTCCCCATGATCTCCCCTGTCACGTTCTTCAACTTCGTCACCGGCCTGATCGCCTCCTTTACCATCTTCACTCAGTCCTACGTGATGACCAACGGCGGACCGAACAATGCCAGCCTCTTCTACGTTCTCCTGCTGTACCGGGAAGGGTTCCAGCGCAACAACCTGGCCGGCGCGGCCGCCCTTTCATGCGTTCTCATCATCATCGTGTCCCTCCTCAGCCTTCTGATCTTCAGGGCCTCCCGGCGGTGGGTCTATTACGAAGGAGAACAGAAGTGAAGCTGACACCGGCACGGCTGGGGGGCAAGGCCCTGATCTACCTCGCGCTCACCATCGGGGCGGTGTTCTGCCTGCTTCCGGTCTTCTGGCTGGTACGGAGTTCCGTGATGACGCTCGGAGACATCTTTAAGTTTCCCCCGATCCTGTGGCCTGCCCGCATCCGCTGGCAGAACTATGTCGACGCCATGCAGGCGAGCCCGTTCCTGCTGTATTTCCGGAACACCATGATCGTCCTCGTTCCCAACGTCGTCGGATCACTCCTCACCGCGAGCATGTCGGCCTACGGTCTCGGCCGGTTCCGTTTTCCCCTGCGCAATTTCTGGTTCGCCCTGGTTCTCGGCGCGATCATTCTCCCGCCCGCGGTGGTGCTGATCCCCCAGTTCCTTCTGTGGAGCAGACTCCACCTCGTGAACACCTTTTTCCCGCTCATCGTCCCGGTCTGGTTCGGCGGCGGAGCCTTCAACGTCTTCCTCCTGCGGCAGTTCTTTCTGACGATCCCGAAGGATTTCGACAATGCGGCCCGCATTGACGGCGCCACCTACTGGCGCATCTACTGGCAGATCATGATCCCCTTCATCCAGCCCGCCCTGCTCGCGGTCGGGCTCTTCCAGTTCCTCTTCGCCTGGAACGATTTCTTTAATCCTCTGATCTACCTGAGCTCCAAGGATACCTATACGCTTGCGATCGGGCTCCGGTTCTTCATCGGCAGCTACGCGACCTTCTGGAACAACCTCATGGCGGCATCCCTTATCGTCATTGTCGCGCCGGTGATTGTCTTCCTCGTCGGACAGCGTTATTTCGTGGAAGGCGTCACGCTCACGGGCATCAAGGGGTAGGGCGGCCCCGTCAATGCTCCAGCGGATCCCCTGCCTCGTCGAGCCTCTTCATCCGGGGGGCGTCGAGTGCGACCTTCAGGGCCCCGAGATTCTCGTCGAGCTGCTGCATCGACCCCGCGCTGACGAGGGGGAGCGCGAGCGGCGTCGAGTTGAGCATCCACGCATAGACGAGCTGCAGGGGAGTCGCCCCGACCTCCCGGGCCACCTCCGAAAGCGTTGCCAGCCTGGCCTCGTTGGCGGGTCCGCGATACTGTGGGGGTATCGGCCGGTCGGGCCGACGATTGTATGCCCCGCCGAGGGTGGAGGAATAGCCGAGGAGAAGGAAATCCTTCGCATGCGCCGCACAGTAGTCGCAGAGCTCGTCATCGACCACGAGCTGCGGGTCGAACCTCGCCCCCGCCACGGGACGCAGGTAGGTGTGCCTCTGCTGGACGCAGCAGTACGCGAGCCATCCGTTCTTCCTGCTGAGCGTTCTCGCCTCTTCAATGCGCCAGGCGCGATGATTGCTGCATCCGATCAACCTGATTTTCCCCTGGCGGTGCAGCTCGTCGAAGGCGGCGAGCGTCTCCACGAGCGGATCGCTGCGGTGGTCTTTGTGGGCATAGTAGAGATCGATGCGGTCTGTGCCGAGACGGCGCAGGCTGCCCTCGATCTCCCGGCGGATGACCGATCGAGAGAGGCCGTTCCCCACCTTCGGCGTATTGAATCCGACCTTGGTCGCAAGAAAGAGCTCGTTCCGGTTCTTCCTCAAACGCATCCAGCGGCCCAGGACGTTTTCCGATTCGGTCCCGTCGCCGCCCCACCAGAACGCGTAGTTGTTCGCCGTGTCGATGAACCGGCCCCCCGCCTCCCAGTAGCGGTCGAGCAGTTCCATCGACCTCGGTTCATCGAGCTTCGTGCCGAAGTTCATGGCGCCAAGGCACAGCGCGCTGACCTTCTCCCCCGAATCTCCGAGCGCAACCGTTTTCATGATCACTCCTCCCTTCGCAGATTGCCAAGGATCCTCCGAAACAGGCGACATGCATAGTAAAAGGCCGGATTTGTCCACATTTTCTACGGATTACCCACCTTGAGATGAACGCACCCGTGGGGGACATTTCATCATAGTATGGAAACGATCCGGGCGCGAATCGATGGCGGATTCTGGCACACGTACCAGGCTCTCGTTCGTGAGCGCGTGCTCCCCTATCAGTGGAAGGCCATGAACGATGAGATCCCCGACGTTCCGAAGAGCCACTCGATGCAGAACTTCAGGATCGCCGCCGGACAGGCGGGGGGATCCTACGAGGGAATGGTTTTCCAGGACAGCGATCTCTCCAAGTGGCTCGAGGCGGTGGGGTACGTTCTCATGGACGATCCCGAAGGCGCATCAGCGCTGGAGGAACACGCGCGGGAGGCCGTCGGCCTCATTGCAGCAGCTCAGCAGCCCGACGGGTACATCAACACCTACTTCACGGTCAAGGAACCCGGACGGCGATGGACGAACCTCCGGGACGCGCACGAGCTGTACTGTGCCGGTCATCTCATCGAGGCTGGCGTTTCGATGTTCCGCGGTACGGGAGACCGGAAGCTGCTCGATGTCGTGCGTCGTCTCGCCGACCTGATCGATGCGACCTTCGGAGTGGAGAAGGGCAAGATTCGCGGATACCCCGGCCACGAGGAGGTGGAGCTGGCCCTCATTAAGCTCTACCGTCTCACCGGCGAACGAAGGTACCTCGAACGGGCGCAGTACTTCATCGACGAGCGCGGGCGAGAGCCCAGCTTTTTCGACCTGGAGGCCGAAGCTCCCGGCTTCGTGTCGATCTTCGGCGCCAAGCCGCTCGACTACTACCAGGCCCACGCGCCGGTCCGGGAACAGCGGGAAGCCACAGGACACGCAGTGCGCGCCATGTACCTCTACACGGCCATGGCCGACATGGTGCTCGAAACCGGCGATCCTTCCCTCCGCGAAGCCTGCGATGGCCTGTGGGAGAGCACGACGGATCGCAAGATGTACCTCACGGGAGGCATCGGCGCATCGGCCGTCCACGAATCCTTCAGCGCGGACTTCGACCTGCCGAACGACACGGCATACGCGGAGACGTGCGCGGCGATCGGGCTCTTCCTCTTCGCTTCGCGCATGGTGCGGATTCACGACGAGGCCCGCTACGCGGACGCCATGGAACGATGTCTGTACAACGGGATCCTCAGCGGCATCTCCCTGGACGGGGAGCGCTACTTCTACGTCAATCCCCTGGAAGTCGTCCCCGCCGTCTGCGATGCGAACGGCACGTACCAGTCGGTTAAGTACCGGCGCCGGCCCTGGTACGGGTGCGCCTGCTGCCCGCCCAATGTCGCTCGCCTGCTGGCGTCCCTCGGCGAGTACGTCTACCACCTGCAGGGCGATGTCCTGTACGCGGATCTCTACCACGAGGGCGCCCTCTCTGCCGAGGTGGGTGGCGCGTCGGTGACCATCCGGCAAAAAACGGGCTACCCGTGGACAGATACCGTCACGTTCGACGTCGAGCCGGTGTCCCCGATGGAGTTCACCCTTGCCCTGCGCGTGCCGGCGTGGTGCCGAACGCCGTCGCTTTCGGTCAACGGGCGCCCTGTGGAGGAGGCCGCTGGCGCTGATGGCTATGTGAGGATGCGGAGAACCTGGCGCAACGGCGACAGGCTTGTACTGACCCTGCCGATGTGCGCGCAGCGGGTCGCTGCGGACCCCCGGGTGCGGGCCGATTACGCAAAGGTGGCGATCCAGCGGGGCCCCCTCGTGTACTGCCTGGAGGAGGAGGATAACGGTCCCGTCCTGTTCACGATCCGGCTCCCCTCGAGCGCCCCCCTCACCGTCGCAGAGCGCCCGGACCTTCTCGGTGGCGTTGTCACGATCACAGCAGCGGGAACATCCCCCGCTCCGGGATCAAGCGGCGGAGGCCTCTACGGCGTGCGCGGTCACGATCACCCCCTCATCGACCGACCGCTGCTCTTCATCCCCTACTATGCATGGGCGAACCGGGCGCCGGGCGAGATGCTCGTCTGGGTGCGGGAGTGAATGACGGGAGGCCTTGCACGAGTGCCGTCTAGGTAGGATAGTTCATCCGTGCGGGACGAATTGCCCGTATATTTCGCTCACCCCTATAAAATCATTGCAGCCGCGCATGTCGCATCACGGTATGCCGTGAAGGAGGTGATGCACCACGGCCACACCGCGAGTCTCCTTTTCGTCATCGAGGGTCACCTGGACCTCGACCTCGGGGGGAAGCATCTCGCCATGGGGCCGAGCGAGGCATTCCTCGCCGGACCCGACACGTTCGAACCCCTGACCCTGTCGCATGGAACGGATGCCGAGTTCTACCTGCTCCAGTTTGCCCGCAGCGAGGTTCCCGAGGACTTCCCCCGACACGTGCTCAGGGTTCCCGAGCATGTCGCCATCCGGAATCCGGCACGGCTCAAGCATCTCTTCCTCATGCTGGTGGAGGCAATGCGGGACCCGGCCGGCTCGCGGCTGATCCTCCATCATCTCGTGGTGCTCATGCTGTGCGACATGGCCTCCTCCTCGCTCGTAACGTGCGAGGTGCGGACGCGGGCGGACGGGCTGGAGAGCCTGGCGTCGCGGGTGGATGCCTATATCGCCGCTCACTACCATGAGCCCATTGGCACCCCGGACGTCGCGCGGGAATGCCGCTACAATCCCGACTACCTCGAACGCGCGTATCGGGCCGAGCGGCACCGTTCCATCCGCGAGGCCATCCACCTCCGAAGGATCAAGGAGGCCCGGGCACAGCTCCTCCTCCAGCGCTCGCGAGGCATTGCGGAGATCGCGTCGTTGTGCGGGTTCTCCGACGTCGGACACTTCCGCCAGGTGTTCAAGCGCGCCGTCAACATGACGCCACGCGAGTTCCGATCCCTGCATACCGATCGCATGGGCTGGCTGCCCCCGGCGCGGACCGCATGACCGAGTTCGCCGTCTCCGACACCATCGAGGCGCTCAATGGCGGGCTGTTCGTATCGCCGGGATTCGGGATCCACGCCGAGCGCGTCATCGATTCGTACGAGCTGATCTTCGTCACGCAGAGTCGTCTCGACCTGTTCGAGGGTGACCGCACCTTCCACCTGGAGGGCAGCAAGACGCTCCTCCTGTACCCCGGAGTCCGCCACGGGGGTCTGCTGCCCTATACCGCGGACGTGAATTTCTACTGGGTGCACTTCCGGCTGCGCGCGCCCGCCTCCTCTGATACGACCTTCGGCGTACCGAAGGTCGCGTCGATTCGGGACCCCGAGGGGCTCACGGAGCTCTTCTGCCGATTCATCTCAGACCAGGAATCGGGGATCCTCGACCGTTGCAGCGCGTCGCAGCTCATCGCGCTCATGCTGTGCATGGTCGGTCGGGGAACGAAGCAGGAGCGGCCGGCGCCGGGTCATGGCACATCGCGCGCGGGGCGGTCGACTCTCGTCGATGCCGTGCAGCGCTACATCTCCGCCGAGTACTGCAAACCGATCAGCACCTCGGTGATCGCGCGGGCTCTGCGGTACAATCCCGACTATCTCGAGCGTGTGTTCAGCACGCAGGAAGGCGTCTCCATCGTCGATGCGATCCACCAGAAGCGCATCAGCGTCGCCAGGGCATCGCTGCACCACGACGTGCGGCGAAACATCAATGAGATCGGGTACGAATGCGGATATTCCGATGCCGGATATTTCCGCCGGATGTTCAAGGGGCTAACGGGGTTGACGCCCCGCGAGTTCCGTTCCCTCTACGCCCGCACCCACATCAACACGCACTGAGGGAGCTCGCCCGCCTGCGGATGGATGAAACATCAATCCACCGAGAGCGGTGTTCCTGAACGGGTCACGCTGTGGCTTAAGGCCGCGGCTGTGAATCGCTGAGACCGCACGCTTTCCGGGAATCCCCCGCAGAACGGGGTCGGTCTCGACGAGCAGACGGTCCGGCCCCGTCCTTCCCCCGATCCGGCCCCCGGTGTATCATCGGCCCGCGGATGCCAGCATGGATCGAACGGGACTCTCTCAGTATTACGCCGCGGCCCGGAAACGGGAG
>JAPLSM010000425.1 GCA_026398635.1 Spirochaetota bacterium
CTCCACGTGCTCGGCTACGATCTCGATCCGCGACCGCGGCTTGCCGTCGGCATCCGCCCATCGGTCCTGCTTCAGCCGGCCGACCACCCGCACCCCCCGGCCCTTCTTCAGGTACTCGCCGCAGACCTCGGCGAGCCGCGACCAGGTGGTGACCTCGAAGAACGAGACCTCCTTCTGCGTCTCCTCGTCCTGCTTGAAGAACCGGTTGGAAGCGAGCGCGAAGCTGCAGACCGCGGCCCCTTTCGGGGTGTACTTCAGCTCGGGATCGCGCACCAGATTGCCCTCGATCAGGACGGAATTGAGATTGTTCAGCATGGCGTCCTCCTGACCCATTAACACTGGGCCGGGGAGCGCGCCGCTTGCGGGGATCGGTGCGGCAGCCGGCGCGACGGGCCGCTGGCTCGGGTGGTGGCTTTTCTCGGGCCCCACATCGCTCGCATTGCGCGGCCGCAGCGGATGCGCTACAGTTCGGTTGGTATGATCGACCTCGCGCGCCGCCTCTCCGTGGAATCCGGCATCGTCGAATACAAGCGGTCCCGCCTCGCTCCCGTGCTGTCGGGGCTGGAGACGGCGCGCTTCCGGACCCTCGCGCTCGAGGAGATTGCCGGCCACGAGCGCGCCCTGACGCTCCTCCTGCTGACGGTGCTCGTGCAGCGCCTGCTCGCCCTCGACCTGATCGCCCTTCAGAAGCCCGCTGAAGAGAAGCCCGACTTCGGCGTGGATGGGATGCAGGTCAACGTCATCCTCTCGGACATCCACAGCCGCATCAAGGCCGACCCCGCGCTCCGCGCCAAGTCGGCGGTGAAGAACATCCTCGTGCAGGTGCAGCTCTACAACCGGGAAAACCAGAAGATGCGCGAGCTGCTGCCGACGATCAAGAACGAGATGCGCGCCGCGTTCCTCGGCAACTTCACCCAGACGTTCAACAGGATCATCGAGAGCATCCGGCGCAACTACTCCGCGCTCCTCCAGGAGGAGGCCGCGGCCGAGAAGCCGGCCCACCCGGCATTCTCCATCACACTCGTGCCGCTCAAGGGGCTCGCGTCGCTGCTCCTCGAACAGGCGAAGGAGTTCAGTCGCGCACGGTCGACGCTCGCGCACGCGCGCGAGGACAAGTACAAGACCCGCGAGATCCTCGTGGCCCTCTACGACGGCCGGCACGACGCCATCCGCCTGATCGAGGAGGAGCGCAAGCGGAGCGCGGGCGTCTGCGTCGAGGCGCCGCAGTTCACCGCCGAGATGTGCGCCGTCGGCATCGCGAACGGGTTCCGAGACGAGATCCTTGGGGTGTACGAGCGCCAGCTGAAGCGCGACGACCTGCCGGCCTAGACAGGATGTCCCTGGGGCGTGGTGCCGACCTCAGACGTCCCTGTCTTTGGGTGACTCGATGCCCACGAGGCGCAGGTGGCCGTCCCGGAAGACGTGCTTGAACCGGTGGCCGTGGGTGCGCGACACGAAGACCAGCTCACCCTCCGCGAGGCCGAAGTCGTCCATCTCCCGGTCGACGTCCGCCGCGTAGTAGCGGGTGAGGAACTCCAGCAGCCCGTCGAGGTTGATCTGCTCGAAGTGCTCGACGAGCCGGTTGAACGCCTCCCGGCTCCCCGAGCGCTCGAGGGCGTACATCTTCTGCGCCATGAAGAAGATGATATGGTCGCGCGTGTGCTCCATGGCTGCTCCTATGATCGACACCCCCGGCTCATAATCTCCAGCAATTTTTAGGGTGCCGGAGGGCGCGCATGCGCCAGACGGGGAAACAACCCGGCACCGGGTTCGGCGCCGGACCCGTAGCCGCCCCCGGCGGTTCCTGCTACACTCTGCCGGCATCGGAGGATCGTCATGGCCAAGGGTTTCAGCCTGGAGATGTGCCCGTGGGTCTACCGGGCGCAGTACCACGAAGACGGCTCCTGGAGCGAGGAGTACGTCGAGCAGCCGCACCGCACGCCCGCCGAGGAGGAGCGCCTCTCCGCTGTCGAGCGCGCGAAGCTGCTGCTCGCGCGGAACAACTTCAAGGACCTGCCCCTCGTCAACTACACGACCCAGTACGGGATGGGGTGCTTCGAGGGGCTGAAGGCGTTCCCCCAGCCGGACGGCTCGCTCAAGCTCTTCCGTCCCGACGAGAACGCGCGCCGGTTCGAGTCCTCCATGAAGGGACTGCTGATGCCCGGGTTCCCGCCCGACAAGTTCCTCGCTTCGGTGCGCAGGGTGGCGGGGAAGAACCGGGCTCTCGGGTTTGCGCCGGCCTACGATCCCGCATGGGCGAAGGACGACTTCGTCGCGGGGCATTCCCTGTACCTACGGCCCTTCTCGTACGCCGAGCCGGGCATCGGGGTCGGCATCAGCCGGCAGCCCTGGGTGATCGTGATCGCCACCCCCGTGGGCTCGTACTTCAAGCCATCGACGTCACGGGCGGTCACCTCGCGCCGCGTGCGCGCCAATCCGGGCGGCACGGGCTGGATCAAGGCCGACTCCAACTACGTCACGAGCGCGCTCGCCAAGCGAGAGGCCGAGGATGCCGGTTTCGCGGAAGCCATCTTCCTCGACGCGAAGGAGCGCCGCTACTTCGAGGAGGGCTCCTCGTCCAACATTTTCTTCGTCCTGCGCGGCGGAACGCTGGTCACGCCGAGCCTCGAGGACACGATCCTGCCGGGCATCACGCGCGCCACGGTGCTCCAGCTCGCGCGCGAGCACGGCATGCGGACCGAGGAGCGGCGCGTGTCCGTCGAGGAGGTGTTCGCGGAGGGCACGGAGTGCTTCGTCAGCGGCACGGCGGCGGGGGTCACGTTCTTCGAGAGCCTCACCCACGAGGGGCGGACGGTGGCCTTCGGCGACGGCCGCATCGGGGAGGCGACCCGGTCCCTGTTAAGGACGCTCAAGGGCATCCAGTACGGCGCGATCCGCGACAGCCACGCGTGGATGACGCCGGCGCTCGATTGACGCAGCCGCAACGGAGTCAGCTCGGGGG
>JAPLSM010000188.1 GCA_026398635.1 Spirochaetota bacterium
TCCTTCCTCGAGCGAGCGCGCTGCGGAGGCGATCAGGCCGAGCAGGCGCTCCTGGTACACGGGGAACCGCTCGCCGAGCCGCAATAGGTCGCGGACGATGAAGAACCCCACCCCCCCCACGAGGCCGACGAGCGCCAGGGCGGCGAGAATTGTCGCGGCCCAGAGGGGTAGGCGCAGGCGCTGCAGCTGGATGACAAGCGGGTCAAGGACGTACACGAGCAGGATGCTGAGGAGGAGGGCAATGAAGACCGGCTCCGCGGCCCGGAAGGCGGCGCCGACGAGCACGATCGCGATCAGCGTGAGCAGCACGTTGGTCGTACGCAGCCTGTCCATGCCGCGCCATCATTCCCGGGCTTGCGCCCGGCTGTCAACCCGGGGGGCTTCGCCGGTGCGCGGCGACGAACGCGTCGATCAGCCGGCGCGCGATAGTGACCTTGTCGGGAACCGTGGGCAGCGCGTCGGCTGCGAACCAGCCGCCCTCGATCAGCTCGGACGGCTCCACCCGGATCTCGCCCGAGAGGTGTTCTGCGGTGAACGCGACCATGAGCGAGTGCGGGAAGGGCCAGGGCTGGTTCGCGAAGTAGCGGGGCTCGCAGATCTCGATGCCCGTCTCCTCGCGCACCTCCCGGTGCACGCACTCCTCGAGCGTCTCGCCCGGCTCTACGTAGCCCGCAATCACCGTGAACCGCTGCGGGAACCGGTGGTGCCGAGCGAGCATGATGCGGTCGCCCCGGGTGACGGCGACGATGATCGCCGGCGAGATCTTCGGGTACGCGAGCTCGCCGCAGGCGGGGCACTCACGCGCCCGCTCGCCTTCCTTTGCACGGGTCGGGGTCCCGCACCGGCCGCAGAACCGGTTGGTCCGCTCCCATTCCACCAGCATCAGGGCCCTGCCCGCCACCCGGAACAGGGGCTCGGGCAGGACGGAGAAGAGCGAGCGCAGGCCGGCGAAGTTCCACCCGTCCGGGGCATCGCCCGCAATTTCCGCAGCCCGGCACGGGGCGCCGTCGGCGTTGCCCACGTGGAGCACGACCGGCGCGGTGAAGCCGAGGCTCGCCGGGTCGGCGGCCACGGGAACCTCCGCCAACCCGTCGTTCACCCTGACGAGGAGGTCGGATCCCTTGAACACGAACAAGGGACCCGGGGTTCCGGGCGGATGGCGGGATGCGATCTCGGGTTGGAAACGCACGTCGGCACAGTAGCAGGAAGCGCGGGCTTCGACCATCGCCCCTCCGAAGTGTACAATAGCCGCAGCCATGGCGTGCCGGCCGGTCACCTACGATCCTCCCCGCGATTTCATCCGTGTACGCGATTTCCTCGCCTCGACCATCCATCGGCTCGGCACGCTCTTCACCTGGGATATTTCCCGGTGGAACTATGCCCGGCACTTCGTGGTCCCTTATCGCGGCGGCATGAAGGGCATCGGGACCTGGGAGAACAGGATAGGCATCTGGGAAGCCGACGACGGCGCGATCGCCGGCGTGGTGAACGGAGAAATCCCGGGGCCGGGCATCGCCTTCCTGCAGCTCGACCCCCGGCACGAAGTCATTCTCGACGACATGATTTCGTACGCCGAGAAACGCTTCGCGGTAGACCGGGAGGGACGGCCGCAGGTGACGATCGCAGTGCACGATCCCTTCCACGACCGGTTCGGCAATCGGCTCGCCGCGAGGGGATACCAGCCGGTACCGGGCGAGCCGGAGTGGATGTCCGAGCGCCCGATCCGCGGCATGGAAGCCGTGCACCTGCCTCCTGGTTTCAGCCTGCGCAGCATGGCGGACGACGACGACGTGGAAGCCCGGCGCACGGTACTCGGACTCTCGTTCGGCCACGCGGACCCGGCGGAGTGGGTGACCCAGGAAACCTATCGGGAACTGCAGCGGGCTCCCGATTATCGGAAGGACCTCGACCTGTATGTCGTGGCACCGGATGGCGCTTTCGCGGCCTGCTGTATCGCGTGGCACGACCACGTCAACCGGGTCGGAACCTTCGAGCCGGTAGGTACGCATCCTGCGTTCCGCCGGATGGGCCTCGGCCGCGCAGTGATTATAGAAGGAATCAACAGGCTCGCCGCACTTGACGCCACCAGGGCCTGGGTTGGATCGGGCCAACCGTTCTACGGTGCCATCGGATTCGTGAAGAAATACAAGGAGATATCCTGGAAAAAGCTGCTTTGATCAACCGACTCGTGATAGGATTCGTGATCGAAAGGAATAAATGGTCTATTTTGAT
>JAPLSM010000231.1 GCA_026398635.1 Spirochaetota bacterium
TCGTCTGCGCGGCGACGACGTCGTGCACCTTGGGCAGGGTGCTGAAGGGGTTCTTGAGGTGCACCCGCTGGTAGTGGGCTTGGCCCAGCAGGCTGATGACCGCGATCTTCCGTCCCGCCGCCTCGTAGATGCCGAAGCCCCTGCCGGGGTTGCGCTGCGGGTAGTTGGCCGGCCGCAGGATCCAGGGGGAGGCTGCGAGGTGCTCCACCATGTCCTTTTTATAGTAGGAACACTCGCCCATGGTGATGACGTCCACCCCGATCTTGCGGATGTACATGGAGTGGTTCTTGCCCAGCCCGAAGCCGCCGGTGGCTCCCTCGCCGTCGGCGATGGTGAAGTCGATGTTGTGCTGCTTCTTCAGCTTCGGCAGCAGCTCCTTCAGGCACCAGATCCCGGCCTTGCCGACGATCTCGCCGAGGAACAGGACCCGGATGGCGCTCATGCGGGGGTCAGGATAGCCGACACCCCCGTTGTTGACAAGGATGCGCGGCGCTTGCCGCCCGCAACCGCGTTTCGCTATCTTCTGGCTTTCACAAGGAGGACAATAATGAACGCTCGATGGTTGTCGCCTGCTGCGACAGCACTCTTACTCACACTCGCGGGCTGCGCGAGCGTTCCCAGCGGGATGCAGCCGCTCAAAGTCGTGGACTCCGTGGACGTGCAGAAGTACCTGGGCAGGTGGTACGAGATCGCCCGCTTCCAGCACGGGTTCGAGAAGACCGTCGTTGGCGCCACCGTCGAGTACAGCCTGCGGCCGGACGGAATGATCCAGGTCGTCAACAGCGGCTTCAAGAAGGACCTGGACGGCCGCTACACCGAGGTGAAGGCCGTGGCTTGGGTACCGGATTCCAGCAAGCCCGGCGCGCTGAAGGTAAAGTTCTTCAACCTTTTCACGTCGGACTACCTGATCTTCGGGCTGGACCAGGAGAAGTATTCCTGGGCCCTCGTTGGGGGCGATTCGCGGGATTCCCTTTGGTTCCTCTCCCGCATGCCGACGGTTTCCAGCGAACTGCTGGAGAAGATGAAGGCCATCGCGATCTCCCAGGGTTACGACCTCTCCGGCCTGTACCTGGTTCTGCAGAAGGCGCGGTAGAGGCGCGCATCCGCGTTCTCGAAGGTTCCCCTATTCTTTGAGCGCCTTGACCAGTCCAGTGTTCACGAAGATTGTTTCTCTCCATGCCTTGAAGGAAGACAGCACGCCGATCTCCTCCAGTTGCCGCAGGTACTTGGTAGCCGTGCGTCGCTCCGCGATACCAGCCTTAACCAGGTGCTCCGTCTTCACGTAGGGCTGCGCGAAAAGGCGCTCCACCAGTTCCTTCGAGTACGTGGTTCGCGGCAGCCGGGATCGACACGTTTCGATGGTTTTCTCCAATAACTCCTTGATGCTGCTTATGAGCCGCAGAGTGTGATCGCTCGAGCGTTCCACTGTCCCAAGCACGAAAAGGATCCATTCCTCCCACGAATCCCTCGTCCGTACTTCCTGCAGCAGCCGATAGTAATCTTCTTTACGCTCGATGATCTCACGGCTCAGGTAGATCAGCGGCAGGTCCAGGAGTCCGCGCTGGACGAGATAGAGGATATTCACGATCCGTCCCGTGCGGCCGTTGCCATCATAGAAGGGGTGGATGGATTCGAACTGGTAATGGACAACCGCCATCTTGATGAGCGGATCGACGCCATCGTCGCGTCCGATATACTCCTCGAGGTTGCCGAGCAGGAGCATGATGCGTTCCCGCCCCGTCGGAGGCGTGTAGACGACTTTGCCGGTCGATTCGTTCCTGAGCACCGTTCCCGGGAGCGCCCTCACGCCCGCATCGTTGTGGACTATGGTCTCCTGCACGGTCAGGATGGCTTTCACCCCGATGCTGCCCTGAGCTTTCAGCAGACGGTGCCCCTTCCATAATGCTTCGCGGTACTCGATCACCTCCTTGGCAGCAGGGTCCGCCAGAACTCCGGTCGCCATGGCACGGTACACCGCATCCTGGGTCGTGATGATGTTCTCTATAGCCGAACTCGACCTGGCCTCCTGGATGATGAGAGAATCGATGAGCATTCCGGCATTGGGCAGCGTCGCACAGTACCCGTTCAGCTTTCCGAGGATTCCATGCGTCCTCGCAGCCTGTCGAAGCACTGCCGACGACTCGAGGTCCGCAGACGGGGGAAGGCGTGGAAGGTCGTTAAAGGGCTTCGCGGGATCAAATTTCATATCACTTCCTCGTGTGCATGTTTTGGTTATTATTGTACACGATGCCAAACTCATGTACAAGGCGTGACATCCATGCAGTGTCGGGCGGGATCAGCCCGCCGCGCATCGAGCTATGGTAATTTGTACACTGACCCAAGCGACGCCATGAAGTCGCTCGTTGTTGTTGACAAGGACGCGCAGGGGGTGGTAGCTTCCGGAAACGCCGCCCGGATGGTGGAATTTGGTAGACACGCTAGATTCAGGGTCTAGTGCTCGCAAGGGCATGGAGGTTCAAGTCCTCTTCCGGGCAAACGGTAAATCCTTGTAAC
>JAPLSM010000411.1 GCA_026398635.1 Spirochaetota bacterium
GCTGCAGAAGGATTTTCGGGCCATGGGCCGGACCGTGGAGTCGATCGGCATCGACCCGCGCTGGTCGAAGGAGACGCTGAAGCGCTACCTGCGCGAGGGTGCCATCGGGACGGCGAAAAAGCCGGCGCGTGCGAAACCGAAGAGCGCCAAGCCGAAAAGCGCGTCGCCGAAGCGCACGAAGCCGGTGGCGAAGGTGGCCAGGGCGAAGCCGAAGGCCGCGAAGCGCGCGAAACCGAAGAGCGCCAAGCCGAAAAGCGCCACACCGAAGCGCGCGAAAGCGAAGGGAAAGGGGAGGAAGGGATGAGCAACCTGAAGGGGCGTGACCTGAAGGGCATCGCCGATTTCTCGACGGAGGAGATCGAGTTCACCCTCGAGGTGTCGAAGCTGCTGAAGCAGGAGCTGAAGATGGGCCGGACCCACCGGCTGCTGGAGGGCAGGACGCTGGCGGGCATCTTCGAGACGCCCTCCACGCGCACGAGCATCTCCTTCGAGACCGCCATGACGCAGCTCGGCGGCCACATGATCTACCTGAACGAGCACCGCATGTGGGTCGGCCTGGCGGCCGAGGAGGACTGGCACGACACCATCATGACCGTCGACCGGTACGTGGACGCGATCGCCCACCGGGCCATCACCCGTCCGTCGCTGGAGAAGGCGGCGGAGCTGGCCTCGATCCCGGTCATCAACGCCTCCTGCCCCGTGGAGCACCCGTGCCAGGCCTTCGCGGACGTCATGACCATGCAGGAGAAGAAGGGCTCGCTCGCGAAGGCGAAGGTCGCCTTCTGCTGGGGCTACCGGACCGCGAACCCCCCGGCCGGGCTCACCAACTCCCTTATGCTGATGGCCGGCAAGCTCGGCTTCGAGATGGTGGTCGCGTGCCCCGAAGGCTTCGACCCCGATCTCGGCATCAAGGCCGAGGCCGACCGGGCCGCGGCGGCGAGCGGCGGCAGCGTGAAAATCGTCCGCTCCTACGAGGAGGCGGTGAAGGACGCCGACTTCATCAACGTGTACTCCTGGGTGTCGCCCGCGGTGTTCGCCAAGGGGCTCGAGACGCACTTCAAGGGCGACCCGGAGTTCGAGGAGACGAAGAAGAAGCTGAAGAAGGACTGGTGCGTCTCGAAGCGGACGCTGTCCATGGCGCCGAAGGATTGCAGGGTGATGCACTGTCTGCCGGTCTCCCGCAACAACGAGGTGACCGACGAGGTGCTGAATTCCCCCCAGAGCATCATCTTCGACGAGGCGGAGAACCGGCTGCACACGGAGAAGGCCATCCTCGCCCTGCTCATGGGCGGATACCGGTAGGATCTTCATGGGAAAGGTCGACCGGGCCGCCCGCGAGACCGGCGCGGTGCTCACCTTCGACAGGATCGGCATCGAGGACCGGTTCGGGGAGTCCGGCAAGCCGTGGGAACTCATGATACGATTCGGGCTCACCGTGGAGCACATCGCGGCCAGGGCGAAGGATCTGGCGGGCGCGGCGAAGAAGGCTCGCGGGGGCGACTAGGGCGCCTAGGGCTCCGCGGCGGCATTCGGGAGAGGAGGCTGCATGGCAAAGGTGCGCATTGTCCACTATATAAACCAGTTCTTCGCGGGCATCGGCGGCGAGGAGAAGGGCAGCTCGCCCCTCGAGCACTGCGAGGGGCCGAAGGGCCCCGGGGTCGGGTTTGTGCAGCAGATCGGCAGCGAGGCCGAGATCGTGCGAACGATCTGGTGCGGCGACAACCTCGTCAACCAGGAGTCGGCGCGCATCCTCGCCGGCATCGCGGATCTCATCAAGGAGGCGAAGCCCGACGTGGTCGTCGCGGGCCCCGCGTTCAACGCGGGGCGCTACGGCCTTGCCTGCGGCATGGTGGGGCGGTTGTGCTCGCAGACCCTGAAAGTCCCCGTGCTGATCGGCCTCCACCCCGAGAACCCGGCCGTCGAGATCTATCGCAAGGACGCGTACATCTATCCCTGCGCGGAGACCGTGGTCGGCATGCGCAAGGACCTCCCGGGCCTGGCCCGGCTTGCGTTGAAGCTGGGGAAGACGGGCACGCTCGGCCCCGCCATCGAGGAAGGCTACCTCCCGCGCGGGTTCCGCTCCAATGAGTACGTCGGGAAGAACGCCGCCCAGCGGGCCATCGAGATGCTGGCTCAGCGGATGGCCGGCGGAAACCCGCCGACGGAGATCCCGCTGCGCGGCTTCGAGATGGTGCCGCCTGCAGCGCCTGTGAAGGACCTTGCGAAGGCGAAGGTTGCCATCGTCACGGGCGGGGGCATGGTGCCGCGGGGAAATCCGGACAAGCTGAAGCAGGCATTCTCCGACTCCTTCGGTACCTACTCCATCGCGGGACTGTCGGAGCTTCCCGCCGGAGACTTCAAGGGAATCCACGGTGGATACGATTCCACGTGGGTCGACGAGGATCCCGACCGGGTCGTCCCGCTGGACGCCCTGCGCCAGCTCGAGAAGGAAGGCGCGTTCGGGAGCCTCCTGGACGAGTACGTCGTACTGTGCGGCATCGGGACCAACGTGGCCATGAGCAAGAAGCTGGGCGCCGAGATCGCCGAGCAGCTCAAGCGGAAGGAGGTGTCGGCCGCCATCTACACCTCCACCTGAGGGACCTGTACTCGTTGCGTGTCAACGATGCAGAAAGAGGCCGAGCGG
>JAPLSM010000383.1 GCA_026398635.1 Spirochaetota bacterium
GCCGGTCCGTTCGCCCGCTGCCGCGCCCTGCTCTCCGCGGCTGTGAGCGCCCTGCGGGGCTGGTACCACCGGCAGCGGACCCGGCTGTACGCCGCGGAGGTCGGCCGGGCGTACCTCGCCGAGGGCGCCGAGGAGGACGGTGCCTTCCACCTCGCCATGGCCACGGAAGCGTACCCGCACATATCGCTGAAGTACCTCGAGCTCGCTCGGGCAGTCGAGACCGCCCGGGCGCCCCACGCCGAAGCCCTCTACCGGATCGACGAAGGCTCGCTCTGCCGGTCCGCCGGCATGATCCGGGAGGCGATCGAGCGTCTCGACCCCGTGTGGGAGCGGCAAAGCCTGGCCGACGCCCTCATCGAGATCGCCCTGCTCGCCACCCGCGAGGGCGACCGCGCGGGCCGGCGCGAGGCGATCAACCGCCTGTTCGCCGTCAATCCCGGCGCGCTGCTCCCGGAGGGCCTCGGTCTCCCGCTGGTGCTGCGCTTCACAGGCGACTGGACCGGCCGCGAGCGCCGGGCGGTACGGCGCCTCTTGGCCAGGTCCGGTTCCGATCTCTCCGAAAGTGCCGGCGGGGGCTTCCGATACGTCCTGACGCTCGAGCGATTCGGGGACGGGCGCGTCAGCTTCGCACTCACCGAGGGGGACGCGGCGCGTGCGGTGGCCGACGGCGCCGTCGAGCCGTCGGGCGGCCCCCGGCGCCGGGCGGCGGACGTCGTGACGGCGGTCCTTGCGGAATGCTACGCAGCCGTCGGCCGTGGCGAAGCCGCGGGCTGCCCGCCCCGGCGCCACGACGCAGGCCGCCGGCCGGCCGATAGAACAGATCATCTTCTCGTTCATTCCCCGGATCGCAGCTGAGCGGAACATCGACCGGCTGCTTATGCTGCTCGCAGACTTCGGCCGGGACCTCACCGGCGCCGACCGGTGCACGGTGTGGCTGTGCAACGAGAAGGACGGAACCCTCTGGACGAGGGTGGCCCACGGTCTGGACCGCTACCCCATCCCGAAGACCAAGGGCATCGCCGGTTGGGTAGCCACCCACGGCGAAGCCCTCATCATCAACGATCCCTACAACGACGAGCGCTTCGACAAGGACGTGGACAAGCAGACCGGCTACCGCACCCGGTCCATCCTGTCGCTGCCTATCCGGGACGCCGACGGCCGCACGGTCGGGGTCTACCAGGCCGTCAACAAGATCACCGGCTCGTTCTCCGCCCCGGACATGGAGCACCTGCTGCTGGCCTCCACCTACACGGCCGAGGTGCTCAAGACGGCCCAGGCACAGGAGGAAATCGAGGCCACGCAGCGCGAGATCATCTTCACGATGGCTGAAGCCGGGGAGATGCGCTCCAAAGAGACGGGCCAGCACGTCAAGCGCGTGGCCGAATACTGCCGGTTGTTCGGGGAAAAGTACGGGCTGTCCGAGACCGAGACCGAGGTCCTGAAGCTCTCCTCGCCGATGCACGACATCGGCAAGATCGCCATCCCCGACTCCATACTGCTGAAACCCGCGAAGCTGAACGAGGCCGAGTGGCTGGTCATGAAAACGCACAGCACCCTCGGCCACGACATGTTGAGGTATTCGGACCGCCGGTTGCTTCGCTCCGCGGCCATCATCGCCTGGCAGCACCACGAGAAGTGGAACGGCACGGGGTATCCCTGCGGCCTCGCGGGCGAGAAGATTCACATCTATGGCCGCATCACCGCCCTCGCCGATGTCTTCGATGCGCTCGCGAGCGACCGGCCCTACAAGAAGGCCTGGGAGCTGGACCCGATCGTGAAGCTCTTCGAGACCGAGCGGGGTGCCCACTTCGACCCCGACCTGGCAAGGATCTTTCTCGAGAATGTCGACGCGTTCGTGAAGATCAGGAACACGTACAAGGACGAGGCCGAGAAGCCCGCCGCGCCGTCTTCCTGCCCGGAGCACTAAAGTACTCTCAGCACGAGCTCGGCGCGCAGCGCGTTGACGAATACTGAGCGGTCAGCCGGTCGTCATCTGGAGTTTCACGATCTCGTCCTGCACCGAGTACGCGAGGAGCTCCCGCCGGCCGCTGTGCTCGATCCAGACCTGCTCGCCCCTGCCCAGCATCTCGCCGATCAGGGCCGCGGGGATGCCCGCCGTCTCCAGCCGCCGGCAGGCCTCCTCGGCCACCGCACGGGGGGCGGTGAACAGGAACACGCCCGAGCCGAGCAGGCCGAGGGGATCGAGGCCGAACCGCGAGCAGAGCAGCCGCGTCTCCTCGCGGACCGGGATCCGGTCCGCCGAGAGCACCGCGCCGCAGCCCGAGCGCCTCGCGATCTCGTGCACGCCCATCGCGATACCGCCCTCGGTCGGATCGTGGCCGCTCGTGAGCGTGAGGCCCTCGAGCGCCCTGCCCTCGGCGATGATCGAGATGCCCGGGCGCTCGAGCCAGTCGAGCACCGAACGGTATCTCTCGCCGCCGAGCGCGGCCTCGGACTCGCCGGGCCGCTCACGCGCAATGAGGGTCGTGCCCTCGAGGCCCGCCCACTTGCTCATGCCGATGAGGTCGCCGGGCCGGGCACCGCCCGTGGCGAGCGGCGCCCCGGAGAGGAAGCCCACCGCCTGGCCGGCCACCACGATGCGGTTGACCGCGGAGGTCACCTCGGTGTGGCCACCGGCCCACAGCATGCCGGCCACGCGGCAGGCGCCGGCGATGTCCGCGAACACCTCCTCCAGGCGCGCGTCCGTGGTGCCCGGGGGCGCAAGCAGCGTGGTGGTCAGGTACACGGGCCGGCCGCCCATTGCCACGATGTCGTTGGCGTTCACGGCCACCACATACGCGCCGATGCGTTCCTCCGTGAACGTGATCGGGTCCGCGGTCAGCACGAGCACCGGCGCACCGGCGGCGACCGCAGCGTCCTCCCCCGCGCCGGCGGCCACATGCAGCTCGGGCGCTGTAGAGGTGTAGGCGAGAAGGCGCTCGAGCACGTCGGTGGGGAGCTTCCCCGGTGGCAGGACGCGAGCCATCGCGGCCTGAGCATCGGGGAAAGGCGGGCCGGCGTCAATACCGCCGTCGTCTGATCGGCCCTCTCGCCACGTGCTGTCGCGAATCCCGCCGCTGTCATCCGATTCGCCCTCTCGCCACGTCGCGGAGCGCCGTGGCTGACTTGATCAGTGGCCCCGAGCCGGACTACACTATCCGCGGTATGGGAAAAACGCGGATCCAGGAGTACCTCGACAAGTTCGTTGACCAGCCGATCCGCTTCACCCCCTACGCACTAAAGAAAACGGGCCTCGTGCAGTCGCAAGTGCTGCTCAAGATCGAGGAGTACCACCTCATCTGCGCCCCGTTCCAGCTCTCGATGCGCCGGGGGGTCTTCCTCGTGGTGCTCTCGAGCCAGGAAATTTCCTTCTTCCAGCAGTTCCAGCGGAAGCTCTGCTCCGTCAACCTCACCTTCCAGCGCGGGGGCAGCAAGAAACCGCAGACGTTCCTCCTGCGCGGAACCCTCGAGCGCGTCGGCGCCTTGAAGGGACGGCAGAACGTCTGCATGATGGAGGCCATCATCAAGAGCTGCCCCCCCGAGCTCGTGGAGATCATCGGGGAGTACCTCGCGGCTTTCGCGTCGCTGCACACGCTGCACGAGGGCTTCAAGGACCGGCTCATCGCGGTGGACGAGGCGGCCGCGAAGGTCATGCGCTTCAACAACTACATGGAGGTGCTGCTCGGCGGGGCGAAGGTCCGGGCCACCCTGCTCAACCTCTCGGTGCGCGCGCTGCGGCTACGTCTGTCCATGGCGCTGCCGGGGCTCGCGGTCGGCGTTGCCTGCTCGGTGCGCCTCTACTTCCAGATCTACCAGTTCGCGGTGGCCGCGAAGGTGTCGGCCATGAGCTCGTACGACGCGTCGGGTCAGTGCATCGTGGAGCTGGACATCGACTTCTCGCCCGAGCTCGTCGAGATCGTGGACGACTACGTCTTCCGGCAGAGCATCCAGGGGAGGAAGGCGGACGCGCAGCCTGTCCGCTGATCCCGTCGCGGACCTCGCGCGCTCCCGGCTCGGGGTTCCCTACCTGTATCCCGTCCAGCGCTTTGTCGTATCCAACACTCTCGAGGGCAGGAACCAGGTGGTGGTCCTGCCGACCGGCTCGGGCAAGTCGCTGTGCTTCCAGCTCGCCGGCCTGCTGCTCGACGGTCCCACCCTCGTGCTGGTGCCCCTGCTCTCGCTGCTCGCCGACCAGCTGCGCCGGCTGCGGGAGGCCGGCGTGGCCGCCGCGGAGCTCCGCGGCGGCCAAAAGCCGGCGGAGCGCGATGCGCTGTTCGCTTCGGTCGCCTCGGGCCGGGTACGGTTCGTGCTCGCGACGCCCGAGGCCTGCCTCGTCGAAGGCACGTTGAAACGCCTCGCCGCGTGCGCCTTCAGCCATCTTGTGGTTGACGAGGCGCACTGCATCGCCGAGTGGGGGGACAGCTTCCGGCCCTCGTACCTCGGGCTGGGCGCCCTCGCACGCGGGATCGGCGCGCCCGTGGTCACGGCATTCACCGCGACGGCCTCTGAACCCGTCATCCGCCGCATCCGCGAGGTGCTCTTCCTCGACGCCGAGGCCCGCGTGGTGGTCGGGGATCCCGACCGGCCGAACATCCGCTACACGGTGCTGCCGGTGCTTGTGCGGGTCCGGGCCATCGAGGAGATCGCCCGCGGCAGGCAGCGGCCGCTGCTGGTCTTCTGCCGCACCCGGGACGGCGTCGAGGTGCTCGCGCGAGAGACCCGGCGGAGGCTCGCGGAGGCGGAGGTCCTCTTCTACCACGCGGGTCTCGGCCGCGAGGAACGCGCGGCTGTCGAGCGCCGGTTCCTCCCGTCGGGTCATGCCATCCTCTTCGCGACCTCCGCGTACGGCATGGGCGTGGACAAGAGCGACATCCGCACCGTGGTGCACGCGGACGTACCGCCGTCGATCGAGGCCTACCTCCAGGAGACCGGCCGTGCGGGCCGGGACGGGAAACCCTCGGAAGCGGTGCTCCTCGTGTCGCGCGAGGACGAGCGCTTCCAAGACGACCTCAAGGATAGCCGCGACCGGGACCGGCTCGCCAGGATGATCGGCTACGCCCGCACGACGGGCGCGTGCCGGCGGAGGTCGCTGCTCGCGCTGATCGGGCAGCAGACGGAAGGCTGCGCGGGGTGCGACGTGTGCGACGGCAAGGCCGCGGCCGCCGCGCCCGGCGAGAGGGAGATCCTCCGGTTCGTGGCCGCGCATCCCCGGCGCTTCGCGGCCGAGCGCGCGGCCGAGGTGCTCGCCGGCCGCCGCACCCCGCGCACCGCGCGCGGCTTCCTCGACGGCCTCCGTGGGTTCGGTGACCTCGCCGGCTGGGAGCGCACCGACATCGAGGAGGCGATCCGCGAGCTCGTCATCCTCGGCCGCCTGCGCATCGCCGGCTGGCCTTGGCAGGGGACGCTCACTCCTGCAGCGCGGGAACATCCCGCGGGGGCGGCGAGTGCCACAACACGGGACGCGGCGCGCTGATTGAACGCCCCGCCCCGCGCGTGGTAGGATCCCGGCGAGCCCATTCAAGATCCCCGATTCCGAACGTACCTGGTCAAGGCCAGGGATGGCCAAGGACGGCCACGCCAGGGGCTCCCGCCACGGGAGGCGATATGGACCAGGCATTCCGGGCCCTTCTGGACCGGTGGAAGGGCGTGAAGGGCAGCGTCATACCCCTCCTCCAGCAGGCCCAGGACCTGCTCGGCTATCTCCCCGAGGAGGCGATGCGCGACATCGCCGTCGCCACCGGCCGATCTCCCGCGGAGATCTGCGGCGTAGCCACGTTCTACGCCCAGTTCCGGTTCAAGCCGATGGGAAGGCACAACCTCAAGGTGTGCCACGGCACCGCCTGTCACGTGCAGGGCGCGGACGGCCTGGACACGGTGCTTGAGACGAAGTTCAGCATGCGGACCGGAGATACCACCGCGGACGGGGAGTTCACCGTGGAGAAGGTGGCGTGCCTCGGGTGCTGCTCGCTCGCCCCGGTGGTGATGCTCGACGGCGAGGTCTACGGCAGGCTCACGGGCGACAAGCTCGCGAAGATCGTGTCCGGCGTCAGGGAGCGGGTATGAGACCGGAAGTCGCGGTCGGGATGAGCTCCTGCGGCATCGCCGCCGGAGCCCGGGTCGTGCTCGCCACCCTGAAGGCCGAAGTTGCGGCGAAAGGCCTCCCCTGGGCGGTGGTTTCGACGGGCTGCAACGGCGCCTGCCATTGCGAGCCCCTGGTCGAGATACGCCAGGCCGACGGCGGCACCTTCCTGTACGGGAACGTGGACGAGGCCGGAGCGCGCCGGATCGTCGAAGGGCACCTCGTCTCGGGCGTTCCGGTCAGCGAAATGCTCGTGCCCCCGGACTACCCGTACCTCGCCCGTCAGAAGCGCATCGTGCTCGCCAACTGCGGCGTAATCGACCCCGAGTCCATCGACGAGTACCTGGCGCGGGACGGCTACGCCGCGCTGCGCAAAGTGATCTCCTCCCTCACGCCCGACCAGGTGGTCGCGGAAATCACGGCCTCGGGCCTGCGCGGCCGGGGCGGCGCGGGGTTCTCGACGGGAATGAAGTGGACGTTCGCCCGCAGGGCGAAGGGCGCCAAGAAGTACGTCATCTGCAATGCCGACGAGGGTGACCCCGGCGCGTTCATGGACCGTAGCGTGCTCGAGAGCGACCCGCATGCCGTGCTCGAAGGCATACTCATTGCCGCCTACGCGATCGGGTCGGACGAGGGCTACTTCTACGTGCGCGCCGAGTACCCGCTGGCTGTCAAGCGGCTGGGCATCGCCATCCGGCAGGCCATGGAGCACGGCCTCGTGGGCGAGCGCATCCTCGGGTCCGGCTTCTCCTTCTCGGTGCACGTGAAGGAGGGCGCGGGCGCATTCGTGTGCGGCGAGGAGACGGCCCTGATGGCGTCCATCGAGGGCCGGCGCGGCATGCCGCGCCTCAGGCCGCCCTTCCCCGCCGAGCGCGGGTTGTGGGACGTACCGTCGAACATCAACAACGTGGAAACCTATGCGAACGTGCCGCCGATCATCCGCATGGGCGCCCCGGCCTACGCGGCCATCGGCACGGAGAAGAGCAAGGGCACCAAGGTCTTCGCCCTCGCGGGCAAGATCGCGCGGGGCGGCATGATCGAGGTGCCCATGGGCATCAGCCTGCGCGAGGTGATCGAGGTGATCGGCGGCGGCATCCAGGGCGGGAAGGCCTTCAAGGCCGTGCAGATGGGCGGCCCGTCGGGCGGTTGCGTGCCCGCGAGCCTCGCGGACGTGCTGATCGACTACGACTCCCTCACGGCCACCGGCGCGATCATGGGGTCGGGCGGCATGGTGGTGATGGACGAGTCCACGTGCATGGTCGACGTGGCCCGCTACTTCCTCAGCTTCATCCAGAGCGAATCTTGCGGCAAGTGCACGTTCTGCCGGGTCGGCACCAAGCGGATGCTCGAGACCCTCACGCGCATCACGGAAGGACGTGGCACGGAGGCGGACATCCCCAAGCTCGAGGAGCTCGCCGCGAAGGTGAAGGTCTCGTCGCTGTGCGGGCTCGGGCAGACCGCGCCGAACCCCGTGTTGACCACCCTGCGCTTCTTCCGCGAGGAGTACACGGAGCACATCGCCGAGGGGAGGTGCCGGGCGAAGAAGTGCAAGGCACTGATCCGCTTCGGCGTGGTGCCGGAGAAATGCACGGGCTGCATGCTCTGCGCGAAGGTCTGCCCGACGAAGGCGGCGCGGGGCGAGCGGAAGAAGGCGCACACCATCGATGAGGCGACGTGCATCAAGTGCGGGCTGTGCCACGAGGCCTGCCGGTTCGGCGCGATCTCGATCGAAACGGGGAGGCCCTAGATGCCGGCCGCGATGATCGAGATCACGCTTGACGGCCGGAAGCTCCTCGTGGAGCCGGGCCGGAGCATCCTCGAGGTGGCCGAGAGCCAGGGCGTGAAGATCCCCACGCTCTGCAGCGACCCGAGGCTCGAGCCCTACGCCTCGTGCTGGGTCTGCCTCGTGAAGGTGGATAAGGCGCGCGGGTTCGTGCCCTCCTGCGGCACCCGGGTCGCCCCGGGCATGGTCGTCACGACTGGATCACCCGACGTGATCGCGGCCCGGAAGATGGCCCTCGAGCTGCTGCTGTCCAACCATTACGGGGACTGCAAGGCGCCCTGCACCCTCGCCTGCCCCTCGAACATCGACATCCAGGGCTACCTCGGCCTCGCGGCCAACGGCAGGTTCCAGGAGGCGGTCGACCTGATCCGCAGGGACAACCCCATGCCGTCCGTCATCGGCCGGGTCTGCCCGCACCCCTGCGAGACGGCCTGCCGGCGCGCTCTCGTGGACGAGCCGCTGGCCATCAACAACCTCAAGCGCTTCGTGTCGGACGTCGAGCGCGGGCTCGGGGCGCCGGTCGTCCGCGAGGTGCCGCCGCGTGTCGGCCGGAAAGTCGCCGTGGTCGGCGGCGGACCGGCCGGTCTCTCGGCTGCCTGGTACCTCGGGGCAGCCGGGGTCGACGTCACGATCTTCGAAGCCATGGAGAAGGCCGGCGGTATGCTCCGCTACGGAATCCCCGACTACCGTCTCCCTCCCGAGGTGCTCGACCGGAGCATCGCGGGGATGCTCGGTTACGGCGCGGTCCTGCGCACGGGCACGGCGCTCGGCAGGGACGTCGCCCTCGAGGGGCTGCGTCGGGACTTCGACGCGGTGGTGATCGCCATCGGCGCGTGGAGGAGCCGGGCCCTCAGGATTCCCGGCGAGGATCACCCCGCCGTGCTCTCGGGCATCGAGTTCCTCCAGCGGGTCAACGCACACGAGCGCGTGACGGTCGGGAAACGCACCGCCGTGATCGGCGGGGGCAACACCGCCCTCGACGCCGCGCGCTGCTCCCTGCGCTGCGGCGCCGAATCGGTCGCCATCTACTACCGGCGCACCCGGGAGGAGATGCCGGCATCGGACGCGGAGATCGAGGAGGCGCTCGAGGAGGGCATTCGGATCGAATACCTCGCCGCCCCGGTCTCCATCCAGGTCGAGGGCGCGGCGCTGCGGTCGCTGACATTGCTGAAGATGACGCTCGGCGAGCCGGACGCCTCGGGCCGACGGCGCCCGGTACCCGTCGAGGGATCCGAGTACACGGTCGAGGTGGACACGGTGATCTCCGCGGTCGGCCAGTACCCCGATGCAAAGCTGCTCGCCGGCCTTCCCGGCCTCGTGGACGCGCGGGGCGACCTGGCCGCCGACCGCGAGACCGGCACCACCGGGGCAGCGGGCGTGTTCGCGGCAGGCGACCTGCTCACCGGCACGGACATCGCCATCAGGGCGATCGCGGGGGGGAAGCACGCGGCCCGCTCGGTGCTGCAGTTCTTTGAGGGAAAGGCCCCGTCGAGGTCGAAGGAGTTCCTTTCGCGGAAAGAGGATCTCCGCGAGCCCGTCGCCGCGGATTTCGCGCACGTGAAACGCGCTCCGCGGATGAAGCCCGAGGTGGCGGACGCCGAGGCGCGGAAGCGCTCCTACGACGAGATCGAGCGCACCCTGCCCCTCGCAGAGGCGCAGGCCGAGGCCGCGCGCTGCCTCGAGTGCGGGTGCCACGACGTGAAGGAGTGCCGGCTGAAGGAGCAGGCCGGCGACTACGACGCCATCGCGAAGCGCTTCCTCGGCGACGTGCAGGTCCACCCCGTGGACGACAGCCACCCCTTCATCTCGCGCGACCCCTCGAAGTGCGTGCTGTGCGGCCGGTGCGTCAGGATCTGCCTCGAGGTGCAGGGTATCGGCGTGTTCGGATACCTCTACCGGGGCTTCACCTCGCTCGTGGCTCCGTCGTTCGGCGTGTCGTTCGGGCAGGACAAGACCTGCATCTCCTGCGGCCAGTGCGTGTCGGCCTGCCCGGTGGGCGCGCTCACGGAGAAGCTGCCCGCGGCGAAGAACGTGCCGCTCGACGAGCGCGTCGAGCAGGGCCTCTGCTCGCTGTGCTCGGTCGGGTGCGCCGTCGAGTACCGGTGGCACGGCAGCCTGCTCACGCGTGTGGTCGAGCGTTACGGCGAGCCGAACAACGGTAAGCTGTGCCGCAAGGGGAAGTTCGGCCACGGCTTCCTGAACGAGCCGGCAGGCACGACGCCGCTCGACAGGTCCGGCCGACGGCTCGGCATGGCCGAGGCGGGGAGCCGGGCGGGCGAGCTCGTCCGGACCGCGAAGCATCCGGTGATGCGCATCTCGGGCCGTCTCTGCGGTGAAGGCATCGACGCGTTCCTCGAGCTCGCCGGCCGGCACGGCATGCCGGTGGAGGGCGAGGGACTCGCCGGGCTTGACCAGCGCTGGACGCGGCTCGCGACGGCGGGCCCGGCCGCCGGAGGCGGCGCGGAACCCGGCGGTGCCCGGCCGATCCGCATCCTCGTCGGTGACGTGGCTGCGGCGAACAACGTGATCTTCACCGAGGCGTACCGGGAGCAGCGCGAGGGAACGGCCGAACTCTGGATCGCGGGCATGGATGCCGCGGACCCCGCCTCGGCGCGCGCAGCCCGGCGGCTCGAGCCCTCGCTGTCGGCGCTCCCGCGGATGCTCGCCGACGCGTCCGCGGCGCCCGGCGCGACCGTGTTCGTCAATCCCTCAGAGCTGCTGAAATCGGCAGGCAGGGCCGGGGAGAAGGCCGTGCTCGACAGCCTGGAACGGGTGGCAGCGAAGCCCGGGTTCCGCGTCGTATTGTTGTGGAACGAGCGCAACGCGGGCTACCTGTTCGGCCGCATCGCGGCCGGGGCCGCGTCCCCGAAGAAACCCGACCTGGTGCTCGACGTGGGAACGGGGACGAAGACGGACGGCGCGAAGATCGCGTGGGACCTGTCGCCGCGCGACGCGGACCTCTACCTGCCTCTGCCGCGCGAGTACTGGACCGCCGGGCGGATGCATCCCTCGGGCAGGGAGCGCGTCGGAGTCGGTGAGGTGGACGGGGAGTATCTCTGCGCCGCTACAGCACTTTGACGACTTTGCCGCTGCGCAGGCAGCGGGAGCAGACCGTCAGCGTGGTCTTCGTCTTGCCGACCATGGTCCGGACCTTGAGGAGGTTGGGTTTCCAGGTGCGGCGCGTCCGGTTTTTCGCGTGGCTGACCTTGTTGCCCGTCACGGTGCCCTTGCCGCAGATTTCGCACTTGCGCGCCATATCGTGATCCTGCCTTGCTTCCTTGGGTGATGAACGTGCAAATCTACCAAGAACCGGCCAGCGTGTAAAGGGGTGCGTTTCACGGCCCTGCCGACGGCTCGAAGTCCGACCTGATCATCTGCGGCCTCGCCATGATCGCCTCGTACTCGGCAGCGCTGACAGCGGCACGCAACGCCGCATCCGCGCGCTCGGGGGTGTATTCGACCGTCGACAACGAAACGACCTCGCGGTCCAGGTCGGCGTCCAGCACCAGGCTCTTCGGTCCGCCAACCTCGTTCGACCACGCCGGCCACGGCGGCGCGCCGGCTCCGTTCGGGTCTCCCGTGCGGATGAAGCGCGCGATCGAGGCCATCATGCCTGTCGACAGGGCCCGGCGGCCGGGCTCGTTCCTGCAGGAAAAGAGGAACCACCCCATGACGCCGTTCACCGTGTCGGAGCCGAGGAAGAACGGGATCTCGAGCGAGTGGAACGCGCCGAGGCGCCGGCCCCAGCTCCCCGGCATCACGCTCGAGCCGTCGTCCCGCAGCGCGCCCCAGCGGAAGTGGTAGGCGAAGACCGGCGGCTGGTCGGGGTGCGTCGAGAGACGGCGGGCCACCCCGTCGACGCTGTCGGCCTTCCACCGGTCGCTCGCGTAGCGCGCCGATGCCTGGTAGGCGTCGCTGCGCCAGTCGAGCGACCGGTCGAAGGCCTGGAACAGCTTGACCTCGTCGGCGTTGCTGCCGATCACGACCGGGACCCGGCTCGCGTACGCGCCGGTCTCGAACGCGAGGTACCCGTCTGCCGGCAGCACCGTGCCGTCGCGGATCAGCGAGGGGTTGTCGATCATGCCGAAGACGCCCTTCGCATACCGCGAGAGGATCCTGCGCGCGCTCGTCCCGCGCAGGTACGCGCGGACCTCCTCATCGCTCATGGCTGCGGCGACCCGCCCGGCATCGGCCTCGTTGCGGGCCCTGCGGTCGCGCACGAGCAGGCTGGCGAGCATCCCGGCCGCACGCTCCTCCGCCTTCTCCACGGATGTGGTCGCGCTCACGCCGCTCTGCACGAGCGCCCGGTGGAACAGGCCCCGGGCGAGCGGGCTCGCGATCAGCGAGAGCACGTTCATGCCGCCTGCCGACTCCCCCGAGATCATCACCGTGCGCGGGTCGCCGCCGAAGGCCTCGATGTTGTCCCGGATCCAGCGCAGCGCCTGCACGAGGTCGAGGGTGCCGAAGTTGCCCGAGTCGTCCTCGGTCGAAATGCCTTCCCGCAGGGCGGGCAGTGCAAACCACCCCAGGGGACCCAGACGGTAGTTGACGGACACGAATACCACGCGCGAGGCAGATGCCACCCAGTGGCCGTAATAATCCGGCACCATGTCCGCGGCTCCGAGGGAGTTGCCGCCGCCGTGGATCCACACGTACACGGGCAGCCCAGTCTCGCCGTCGCGCGGCCGCCACACGTTCAGGTACAGGCAGTCCTCGGACCCCGTGATCCCGCCCCCGAGGGGCTGCACCTGGACGGCGCGGCTGCCGAAGCTCGATGCATCCCGCACGCCGCTCCACGGTGCAGGGTCGCGCGGGGCCCGCCAGCGCAGCTCGCCGACGGGCGGGGCGGCGAAGGGAATGCCCTTCCACGACCAGGTGTCCGCGTCGTCCGGTCGTCCCCGCACCGCGCCGAAGCGCGTCAGCACCACCCGGCCTCCGGTCCAGCGACCGGGCGCTTCGCGCGTCGCTGCGGGTTCAGGCACTCCCGCGCAGGAAGCGAGCAGGGCCGCGGCGAGGCAGGCGGATAAGCACGTGAGGGGGTGTCTGCGCACGGGATGCATCCTCCTGCTACGGACGGGCGGGGACGCCCAGCCTGCGCGAGGCGGGCGCCGTGCCGGGGGGTAGAAGCTCCGCGAGCGCCATCAGGGCGTTGGCGAGCGGCGCCATCCAGTACTCGCCCGAGTTCCAGGCGAGCCGGCCCTCGGTGTCGACCCAGATCGTGTCGTCCGCTGAGCCCCGTGGTCCGATCATGAAGCCGCCGGGCATGGGCCCCAGGAACCGGCTGTACGGCGCGGCGGTCCGCACGCCGACGCCCGAGATCATCGAGACCCCGAGGGGATTCGCGCCCGTGAGCCACGCCAGCTGGTCGAACGCCGCGTCCCGGAAGTCCCGGCGCTCGAGCACCCTGCCCATCATGCCGAGCGCGTGCGCCCAGCTCGTCCAGTGCGCGGCCAGGCCGTGGTTGACCCGCTCGGGCGCGTGCTCGGGCATGAAGAAACGGTACCAGAGGCCCGGCGCTGCCTCGTGGTAGAGGTCGCCCGCTGCTGCGGTCCGCGGCTCTCCATAGAGACCGTACGGCATCATGCCGTACGGGTTGGCCGCGGTGAGCGGCGCCACGCACCCCTCCCAGAGCCGCTCGAGCGCCTCCCGGGCACGGTCCACCATCGGGTGCTCGAAGTCGCGTTCGATGAACGAGCACAGGGCGATGGCGGGCTGCGCAGCGTTCACGATGCCCCGGTACGGGTCGCGCCGGTCCGCGTCCATCCAGAAGAAGCCGCGCTCCGACTGCAGGTCGAGCAGACCCGTGACGAGATCCGTCACCGCGGCCTCGGGCACGATACCCCAGTCGTGCAGGCGCAGCGCCGCGAGCAGACGCCAGGACAGCACCGAGGTCCAGCGGTGAAACCCGTCCGCGGTCCGCCCTCCCATCGACCGCCAGCACGCGAGCGCCGAGTCGCGCGACTGGTGCGCGAGCGCAGGAGCTCCGGCGTGGAACCGGTCGCTCGCGTCCGCGAGCAGCGTGATGGCCACGTACTGCACGATCGGGGTGTACTGCACGCGCACCGACCGTTCGTCGCCGCTCGCCATCCGGTTGTCCGTGAACACGTTGACCGCGTTGTCGGCCACGCAGACGGAGTGGATGTCCACCCACCAGAGCGATCACGGCACGGCTCTGGCCTCCCCGCCGCCGCAAAC
>JAPLSM010000030.1 GCA_026398635.1 Spirochaetota bacterium
GGCGCCCCGAGACGGCGAGCGTGCTCATCCCCGGTCCCCCTTTCTCAGCTGCGTGGCAAGGTAGGGGAGGATGATGACCGCCACGAGCAGCAGCAGGATCGTGCCGATGGCGGCGCCTTTTGCGAACTGGTTGCCGCGGAAGGTCGTGATGTACATCAGGAGCGCCGGCACGTCCGTGCTGGTGTTGTCGGGCCCAGCCATGGCGAAGACGAGGTCGAAGATCTTCAGGCTGATGTGCCCGAGGATGATCATCGCCGACAGCGTGATGGGCGCCAGCAGCGGAAGGATGATGCGCCGGTAGAGCTGCCATTCGCTGGCGCCGTCGACCACGGCCGCCTCGCGCATCTCCACGGAGATCCCGCGCAGGCCCGCGAGGTACAGGGCCATGGTGTACCCCGACATTTGCCAGACCGCGGCGATGATGATCCCGACGAACGCGAGGTTGAACCCATGCGGCTCGGGGAACTCCAGCAGCTTCAGGTTCCTTCCGAACAGAACGGCCCAGGCGACGAGGAGCACGGCCGTCCCCGCGGCAATCCACCCGCGTCGGGCGCGGGCCGCGCGGAATGAGGCGACCGCTACGAACGCGAGCACGGCCGCCGCCGCGACGGCGAGGATCAGCGGGAGAAAGCTCCAATCGAACCGCCAGACCTGCTGCCGGCTGGTCAGCCACGCGAACTTCCCGGCCGGAAGGCCGATGAAGGTCGGCAGACGGTTGATGCCGCTCTTCGGCTGTAGCAGCCAGCGCCAGATTGTGCCCGTCACGACGAACGACAGGGAGAACGGAAAGAGGAACACCGTGCGGAAGACGCCCTCGCCCCGGGGTTTGTGGTCGAGGAGCACGGCCAGGACGAGGCCGAGGACCAGGCACCCGATGATGAAGAAGACGGTGAAGAAGATGGTGCTCACGAGGTCCTGGCGGAACCGGCTGTCCACGATGCCGGTGAATAGCCCCTGGTAGTTCGCCAGCCCTACGAACTGGAGGACAGGCTTCGCAGCGAGCGCCTGCTCGGGGTTCTGCCCCCAGTCGGTGAGCGACCACCAGACCGTACGGCCGATGAAGTAGTAGACGAAGATCCCGAGAAGGAGAAACGACGGCAGCAGCACAATGAAGCCAAGAATCCGTCCCTTGCTCTTCCGCCACCTCATGGTTGCCTCCGCCAGAAAGGAAAAGCCCCGCCGCGGAGCGGTCCGGGCGGGGCATGGTCGCGTGCTTCGGCCGCGGCGGGTCTAGTAGAGACCCAGGCGCACCTGGTCCGCGATGGCCTGCGCCGCGCTGGCTGCCGCCTTGGAACTATTGGTCGTCTGGTAGACGCTCATGATCGTTCCGAAATCATTCAAGAATCTCTGGGGAGCGACGGCGCCGTGCACGAGGCTGCCGGCGATCCTGTTGGCCTTCCAGTCCTTGGCCGCCGACTGCGAGTACGCGTTGTACTTCGACATGTCGGAGTCGACCCGGCCCGCGATCGAGCCCTTCAGCGGGTTGAAGATGTCCTGCCCCTCCTTGGAGCCGAGGAGTTTCAGCCAGTTGAGGGCGGCGGTGCGGTTCTTGATCCCCTTGGGCAGGCCGAAGGAGTCGGAGAGCATCATGAAGACGCCGCTCGTCGAGGGGGAGGGGGCCCAGCCGAAGTCCTCGCCCGGGATGAGCCGCAGGGTCGTCGACATGTAGCCGGCCGCCCAGTCGCCCATGATGTTGAACGCGGAGTCCCCGCTCACGAGCCGGTCGGTGGCCTGCTGCCAGGACAGGCCCGAGGCGTCCGCGTTGGTGTACGCGAGCACCTTCCCGAACGTGTCCCACACCGCGACGGCCTTGGGGTCTGTGAACTTCAGCTTGCCCGTCCACAGCGCGGTCCAGTTGTCGGGTCCCAGCACGCCCAGCGCCACCGACTCCCACAGGTGCTGTACGGTCCAGCTCTCGCCGACGGACAGCGGGGCTTCGACGCCCTTGCTCATCAGCACCTCGCAGGTCTTGAGGAACTCGGTCCAGGTCTTCGGAGGCGTGACGCCCCATTCCTTGAGCTTGGCGGGGAGGTACCACATCACGTTCGACCGGTGGATGTTGACGGGAACGCTCCAGATGCCGCCCTTGGCGGAGAGCAGGCTGATGAGACCGGCGGGGAACTTGGCCGTCCACCCCTCGGACTTGAACAGGGGGGTGAGGTCCTCCACGCGGTTCGCGGCCACCCACTGGCCAATCAGCTCCTGGCCCGCGTGGACCTGGAACGCGTCGGGAGGATCGCCGCCGAGCATCCGCGTCGCCAGAACCGCTTTCGCGTTAACCCCCGAGCCGCCGGTGACCGTGGCGTTGATCACCTGGACTTTCGGATACAGGGCCGCGTACTTGGCTATGAGGGCCTCCAGGGCAGGGCCCTCGTCGCCAGCCCACCAGGAGAAGATCTCGAGCTTCTCCTGTGCCTGGACCGCAGCGGCGCAGAACAGCGCCGCGCAGGCCAGCACGACAACCGACCATCTCTTGAACTTCATAGAGTTCCTCCTCATTCCAGGTACTATACCATAGAAAGCAAGGCGGCGACAGCGCCCCCCGGCAAGGGGCTCCGCGCATCGCCTCCCGCACCCGCGCCTACGGCCGGCGGACGTCCGGTAGCGGTGCTGCCGCCTGGCGATGGAGGTTGCGCAGCAGCCGCCAGGAGCCGAGTCCGGCGAAGAGGAGGCCGAGACCGAGGTTCGGGAGCATGCCGACGAGCACGTCGCCGTCCGAGAGCACGGCGGGAAGGGCCAGGATCGCGGCCCGAATGCCGACGTCGTAGCCCTGCGACCTCCCCGCCTTCAGGAGCTGGATGACGATGCCCGCAGCCTCGGCGAAGAGGACGGAGAAGAGGATCACCGCGCCGATCACGAACGGCGCCGCCCGGTTGAGCCCGCCCTTGAGCAGCGTGTATCCCCTGGACGCTGCCCAGGCGATGGCGAGCCCGGCGATGGACGCATAGAAGCCGATGGTGCCGAGGAGGATCCAGAGCACGGATCCGAGGAGGCCGCCCGCGAGGGCGCCGACCAGTCCCCTGAGGATGGCGGAAGGCCCCAGCTTCCGCTGCTCCTCCGCGGCGACGGAGGCCGTCTTCAGCTTGTCGTAGCAGGAACCGCACAGGGGGTACGCCGCGCCGTTCACCAGCGCAGCGGGAGCGCCGACCGCGGTGTTGCAGTTGAAGCAGCCGGGCCGCAACCCCAGCTCCTTCAGCTTCGTTACCAGCGCGTCGAGGAATCCGCCGATGTCGACCGGGGCCACGCCGCCGGCGGGGAGGCCGACCGAGATGCTGCCATTGGCGTCCGCGTACTCGCTGATGCGGCCTTCGGCTTTCGCCGTGGCGAGCCAGGAGTCGAGCTGCAGGCGCGTGGGCTCGTACCTGCCATCCACCGCAGCCCTGCCCTTGAGGACATCGGAACCATCCCCCTGCAGCGAGAGCAGATACCCCTCGCGCTCGCCCCACGCCGCGCTCCCGTCGGTTCGGAAGCCGAGTCCGCGCGCGAGGTCCTCGAAGCGTTGCTGGTCCATGCCTACTCCTCCCCATCCGCGCCGGGCAGCTCCTCGAGCAGCGCGTCCCCGGTCAGGTCCAACTCCCGCTGCATTCTCGCGATGCGCTCCGCGCGGATGCCGTCGCTCATCGCCCTCAGGTTGCTGCCCAGCAGCTCGTCGAAAGAGCGGACGATCCCCTGGTGCGGCGCGGCATCGGGTCTGATCCGGCGGAGGATATCCCCGGATGTGGTCTCGGACCCGCTGATGAGGTACAGGATGCCCAGCGCCACGGCGGGCGAGCGCGAGACGCCGCCCCAGCAGTGCGGCGTGTAGCCGGTGGCCCGCCGACGGGTCCGGCGGAAGAAGCGGATCACGCGCCGGATGTCGGACGTGCGGGGGATGCGACGGGGCCGCATGGTGCCGAGATGGCTCACCTTCTCCGCGTCGTAGAAGGCGAGCCGGAGGATGCGGCGGAAGTGCCGGCGGAACATCCGGGGCATGACGGTGTCGGGCCGGCCGAACCCCCTGCCGGGGTTGCCGATCGAGATGCAGTGGTAGTAATGCCGGCCGCCCGATTCCAGGTGCTCGACGAGCTCGCGCTGGCCGAAGACCTGCACGCCCGGTGGCTCGATCACCGGATCAGTGTAGCCGCCGGCGGGTGGAATGCAACCGGGGCGCACAACACGTTCCGGCCTTGCCGGTCCGCCCGGCCCTCGCGTACCATCCGGCACGCCATGGCCATCGATCGGATCGGGCTCGTCCGCCGACACAATCCGGTGCTCCGGTCCTTCGATTGCCGCTGCCCCCTGTCCGTGGGGAACGGCGAGATCGCCTTCACCGTGGACGGCACCGGATTGCAGACGTTTCGCGGAACGTACGAGGAGGGCGTACCGCTGTGCACCCAGGCGCAGTGGGGGTGGCACTCGTTTCCGACAACGGGGGATGAACCGACGCTGCGGCTCG
>JAPLSM010000461.1 GCA_026398635.1 Spirochaetota bacterium
GAGAGCGTGAAGACCAGCGACATCACGGGCGGCCTGCCGCGCGTCGGCGAGCTCTTCGAGGCTCGCCGGCCGAAGAACCCGGCCATCCTCGCGAAGGTCGGCGGCCGCGTCGCGTTCAAGGGCCTCGTGAAGGGCAAGCGCGTCATCATTGTGACCGACCCGTTCGAGCGCGAGTTCAAGCACCTCGTGCCCATGGGCAAGCACCTGATCGTGCGCGAGGCCGACGAGGTGGATGCAGGCGACCTGCTCTGCGACGGACCCGTGGACCCGCACGACATCCTGCAGATCATGGGCGAGCGCGACCTGCACAGCTACCTCCTGAACGAGATCCAGGAGGTCTACCGGCTGCAGGGTGTCAGGATCAACGACAAGCACATCGGCGTCATCATCCGCCAGATGATGAAGAAGGTGGAGATCGTCGACGTCGGCGACACGAGCTTCATCTACAGCCAGCAGGTCGACCGGTTCAAGTTCCACGAGGAGAACCGCAAGGTGATTCGCGAGGGCGGCCAGCCCGCGGTGGCCCGGCCGATCCTGCTCGGCATCACGCGCGTCAGCCTCAACATCGACTCGTGGATCTCCGCGGCCTCCTTCCAGGAGACCACCCGGGTGCTCACCACCGCGTCGATCGCGGGCGCGGTCGACCACCTGCACGGCCTGAAGGAGAACGTCATCATCGGGCACCTCATCCCCGCGGGCACGGGCATGAAAAAATACCGGCAGGTGAAGCTCTACGACGAAAACGGGGAGGACCTGGACATATCGGTCAGCCGGATCCTCGAGGAGAAGCGGAAGGAGCGGGAGCTCCAGGCCCTGCTCGAGGCCGAGAAGGCCGCGGTCCCGTCCCCGGAGATTGTCCTAGCCACGGAAGGCTGAGGGCTCCCGCCTCCGCGCGCCAGAGGCGCGCTAGGGCTGCCGCCCTGGGGACGGCCGAGCCAAGGATGGCCTACCACCCAAAGGGTGGTACGGGTCGGCCCATGCGCAGGGGCTCCCGTCACGCGTGCGCGCCGAGAGGGGTGGCCGCGAAGCGGACAGCGAGAGCTGCGTAAGGCCGAGCGGGAGCCCTAGGGACGGCGATAGGCCGACCTTGGCAATGAACAGTCCGAGAGGCGGCCGGCAACTCCGGAGATCAGTATCGAAGGGGTTGACATTATTTTTGTCGAAGGGTAAACTTTTCACCCGCTGACCGCATTCTGAGCCGCCCTGTTTCTGGCGGCCAAGGGGTAACAGGAGCCTATGCCTACGATCAACCAGCTGGTGCGCCTGGGCAGGAAAGCCGCGCGCCACAAGACGAAGTCGCCCGCCCTCGGCGGGTGCCCGCAGAAGCGCGGCGTCTGCACGCGCGTCGCCACGATGACCCCGAAGAAGCCGAACTCGGCGTTGCGGAAGATCGCGCGCGTGCGGCTGGTGAACGGCATCGACGTGACGGCGTACATCCCCGGCATCGGCCACAACCTGCAGGAGCACAGCGTGGTGCTGATCCGCGGCGGCAGGGTCAAGGACCTGCCCGGGGTGCGCTACCACATCATCCGCGGCACCAAGGACACCCTCGGGGTGGAGGACCGCAGGAAGGCCCGTTCCAAGTACGGCGCCAAGAGGCCGAAGGCCTGAATCGGTCGGGAGAAGAGGAAGTACGATGCCGAGAGGGCAGCTGATACGGAAGAAGAAGGTCGTTCTCGATCCCCGGTACAAGAGCCCGGTGCTCGAGAAGTTCATCACGCGGATGATGCTGCAGGGAAAGAAGAACACCGCCACGCACATCATCTACGGGGCGCTCGACATCGTGACGAAGAAAGTGGGCAAGGACGCGGTCGAGGTCTTCCAGAAGGCCCTGGACAACGTCAAGCCCGTGGTCGAGGTGAAGTCGCGCCGAGTGGGAGGCGCGACGCTGCAGGTCCCCGTCGAGATCCGCGAGGAGCGGCGCGACGCGCTGGGCATGCGGTGGCTGATCTCGTTCTCGAGGGGCCGCAAGGGTCGCTCGATGGCCGAGCGTCTCAGCGCCGAGCTCATCGACGCGTACAACAACACAGGATCCGCGGTGAAGAAGAAGGAAGACACCCACAAGATGGCGGAGGCGAACAAGGCTTTTGCCCACTACCGCTGGTAGCGGGCTTACCTCCGGCGTCCTATGAAAGAACGGTATCCCCTGTCGTCGATCCGCAACATAGGGATCATGGCCCACATCGACGCGGGCAAGACGACGACGACGGAGCGGATCCTGTACTACACGGGTCGCACCCACAAGCTTGGCGAGGTGCACGACGGCGAAGCCAAGATGGACTGGATGGACCTGGAGAAGGAACGCGGCATCACGATCACGGCGGCCGCGACCTTCTGCGAGTGGCGGGACGTGCAGGTGAACATCATCGACACGCCCGGCCACGTCGACTTCACCGTGGAAGTCGAGCGTTCTTTGAGAGTGCTTGATGGAGCGATCGGGGTCTTCTGCGCCGTGGCCGGCGTGGAGCCCCAGAGCGAGACGGTCTGGAAGCAGGCCACCCGCTACAACGTGCCGCGCCTCGCGTTCGTCAACAAGATGGACCGGGTCGGCGCCCGCTTCCCCTCGGTGGTGCAGGAGATGCACGCCCGGCTCGGCGCCAACGCCGTGCCCGTGCAGCTGCCCATCGGAGCCGAGGCTGAGTTCGTCGGCGTGGTGGACCTGGTCCGGATGCGCGCCCTGCTGTGGGACGGGGATGCGCTCGGCGCCTC
>JAPLSM010000488.1 GCA_026398635.1 Spirochaetota bacterium
CGCGGAATACGAGCTGGGGAGCCATATCGACGGCTCGAACCGTCTATCGAGACTCTTCGGGAACGTCCGGCTCGACCTCGGCCGATGGGCCGACCTGACCGGGAGCTACAGCTCGGGCCGGGGCCTCGACTTCCACAGCTATCTCATCGCCGCCTCCCAAGACCCGACGATCTACGACCAGAACGTCGAGCGGTTCTACTACACGGGCTATTACGGCGTCAGGCTGAGCCTCAAGCCGACGCCCACCGTTCGCTTGTCCGTGAGCCGCCAACAGAGCGAACAGAAAGACCTCGGCATCCTCAACCACACCTGGCGGTTCGGCGCTTCCGCCTGGAACATCCTCGGCCAGGGGATCTCCATCGTCGGCGACTACGCCCTCAACCGGGGCGACCTGTCCGAATCCGACACCTACCATGTCTCCCTGACGAAGGACTTCGGGCGGTTCTCCCTGTATGGGGGATTTTCCAACTCCTTCAACGGCGTGCGTTTCGACTCCGGCGGCGGAGATCCCCAGGTTATCCATCTCAACGACGCCCGGAACGTCTCGCTCGGGGCCCTCGTCCGGGTCAGCCGGAGCTTCTCGGCGTCCGTCGAGTACGGAGGATTCCTCCAATCCGGCCTGAACGAGCATTTTCTCTTCGTCCGATTGATCTACAGGAGCCGCTGAGGAAACCATGATCCATCTTCGTCCCAAACCCGGACTGATCGTTCTTCTGGCCGGAGCGCTCTTCCCGCTTCTCCTCGTCCTCGGCGCCCAAAAAGGGACGGGGCAGGAGAAGGCGGTTAGGGCCGCCACGGCCAAGCCCGCCCGGGAATGGACCGCCGAGTCCCACAACAAGACGAACTTCCCTCTCGTCGGAAAACATCGGACCCTGACCTGCCGGGAGTGCCACGTCAGCAACGTCTTCGAAGGCACCCCGACGGATTGCGAGGTCTGCCACTGGCAGCGCCGCCAGGACGACCGGTACGGCCTCCGGCTCGGCACGCGCTGCTCCGACTGTCACAGCCCCATGTCCTGGAAGAAGGTCGACCCGGCCAAGTGGAGCCACGAGACCGAGGCCGGATTCCGGCTCGAGGGCGTCCACCGGACCCTCGACTGCGAAGCTTGCCATGGAAGCGTCGGCTTCGCCCCCCGGCCGACCGATTGCTATTCCTGCCACAAGTCCGATTACCAAGGAACCCGCGAACCGAACCACACAGAAGCCGACTTTCCGACCGACTGCCAGACCTGTCACAACCAGCGGGGTTGGTCGGGGGCCTCGTTCAGCGGCCACGCCGGCTTCGAACTCCGGGGAAGACACGCCTCGGCCACCTGTTCGGACTGCCACACGAACGGCGTCTACGCGGGCACGCCGGCCGACTGCGCCGCCTGCCATCTCGATGACTACAACGGCACGGCCGACCCCGACCACAGGGCCGCCGGTTTCCCCCTCGATTGCACGGAATGTCACGGGAACTCGGCGAACGGCTGGACTGGGGCCTCCTTTATCCACGACTTCCCGATCCAGTCGGGCAAGCACGCCGGCCTCGCTTGCTCCGAATGCCACCGGACGAGCGATTTTCGGTCCTTCAGCTGTCTCGAGTGCCACGAACAAACGGCGACGAACAATAATCACCGGGATGTCACCGGATACGCCTACAGCTCCCCGGCTTGCTACGCCTGCCACCCGAGAGGCACGCATTAGCCGTTGAAAAAGCCGCCGCGGTGAGATACTATGCCGGGCAGAAAATAGATGTCTTTGGACTTCTCTATAGCCCGGCAAGTACTCGGGGAGCAGCGAGGATTATGCAAGTTATTTACTGCTCCCCGTAGTAAGTTAGGGCCGGCGGCTGACATGCCGAAGAAAGCGAGAAACAGAGGCTGGGTCATCGCCTTGACTCTCGCCTTCTGGGCCCTCGCAGCCTGGCTCCTCTATCCCCTGGTCAACCTCGACCGGATCGACATGGCCAACGTCAAGTCGTACCTCTACCGCTCCGCTCTCGGACTGACCCTCCTGATCATCTTCTTCGGCAAGACCCTCTTCGACCTGATCTATCCCTGGGTGTATTCGAAGAAACTCCCCCGCCTGAACGCGGCCCTCTTGATCCTCTACGTAATCGGCCTTTCCGGAGGCATCATTTTCATGATCCTACGGATGGCGGCGCTGGCCATGAAGAACCGCAGCGGGGGATTCCCCTTTTAATTTCCGGGAAGAAACTCCGCTCCGTCCCGTCAAAAGGAACGGTGGACTTTAATTTCCAGGAGTCTGAATGATGCCGAGATATCGACACCGTCCCCTCGCCTGGATGGGCGTTCTTGCGCTAATCGCCGGTCTTACGCCCTCTCTTTTCAGCCAAGAACGGTCCAAAACCCTGGCCATCAGCCGCATCGAGGCGCCACCCCGGATCGACGGCCTCGTCGACGACGAATGCTGGCGTGGCCGGGAGCCCGTCTCCGGCTTTTTCCAGTACGACCCGGTCAACGGCTCGAAGGCGTCTGAAGAAACTCTCGTTTGGG
>JAPLSM010000336.1 GCA_026398635.1 Spirochaetota bacterium
CCGATCGCCACGTTGATCCCCGCCCGCAGCATGGGGCGCACCTTGCAGGTCAGGTTGAACATGAACAGGTTCGAGGCCGGGCACCAGGCGACCGAGGCTCCGGCCCTGGCCACCTTCTCGATGTCCTCGGCGCTGAACCCGATGCAGTGGATCAGCACGCAGTGTTCGTCGAGGCACCCGAGCCGCTCGAGGACGCCGACGCCGTCCTGGCTCTCGGGGTCGAACCCCTCCTCGAGGTGGGTGATGAACGGCCAGTTGAGGCGCCGTGCCCGCTCGTGCTCGATCTCGATGCCCTCGCCCCATTTCAGGTCGAACGAGGAGCACTCGTGGGCCAGGGTGTAGTTGCCGATCAGCCGCATGGGCATGCGCGGGATGAACGGCTCGTTGAACTCGTGCCCGAAGTGGTCGTTGGCGGTCACCACGCCCGAGAAGAGGTTCTTGTAGGCGCTGAGCTCGTATCGGTCCTCGGGCGGTATCTTGGGCCGCTCGACGGTGAGCAGTTCGGAGTTCTTGAAATCCCTCTCCCAGTTCGACCAGTTCAGGTAGAACTCCCCGGGCGGGGGGCCGACCTTCGGCAGGTAGTTGCCGTTGAAATGGTCGTGGACATTGATGAGCGCCGGGAAAGCGGCATAGCCGTCGCCGAAACGTACGTCAAAACGGGCCGTGGAGCCCAGCCGGGCAATGCGCGCCTGGTCGATCTGGAGCGACCCCGAGGCGATGACCGCGTCGGGGGTGACGATCGAGAGGCCGCTCAGCGAGTACGCACCGGGCATTCGCGTTCCTTCGTTTCGCTCTGGATAAATACTATTGTATGAGCGGCAAAACGGTGTGTCAAGCTTCCATGAACGCTTCGAGCTCGCTCGCGGCCCGCATCTGGCGCAGCTTCGCCAGCGCCCGTTCCTGGATCTGCCGCACGCGCTCCCGCGTGATGCCGAGGATCCGGCCGGTTTCCTCGAGGGTGAACGGTCCCTCGCCGTCGAGCCCGAAGCGAAGCTTGATGATCCGCATCTCCCGGTCGGTCAGCTTCTCGAGCACCATCGCGAGGGTTTCCTGCAGCGCCATGGCGAACGCGTTGCGGCTGGGCTCGGGCGCCCTGTCGTCGCGGATGAGGTCGACCAGCCGGGACGCGTTCTCGTCGGCCACGGGTGAATCGAGCGAAGCCGGCTCGTGCGAGAATCCGATCAGCTCCTGCACCCTCGTTTTCGTCATTCCGAGGTAGGCGGCGATCTCGGCGTGGGTCGGTTCACGGCCGAGATCCTGGGTCAGCTGCCGGGCGATCGAGAAGCACTTCTTGATCGTGTTGAGCAGGTGAATCGGGATCTTGATGGACTTGCCGTTCTCGGCGAGCGCCTTGATGACCGCCTGCTTGATCCACCAGGTGCCGTACGTCGAGAACCGGCAGCCCTTGCGGTAGTCGAACCGCTCGACCGCTTCGATGAGGCCGATGTTCCCCTCGTCGATGAGGTCGAGCAGCGACACGCCTCGGTGCTGGTACTTCTTCGCCACGGAAACCACCAGGCGCAGGTTGCCCGTGATGAGCCGGTTCTTCAGCGCCGAGATTCGGCGCTCCAGCTCCGTGCGTCGGGCCATGCGGGTGCGCGCCCGTTCCCCCGCGGTGCCCGCGTGCCGTTCGAGTTCGCCGCGCGCGGAGAAAATCGCCTTGCCGATCTCCTGCTCGTCGGCCGCGGTCAGCAGGGGGTAGCGGGAAATCTGCCGGATGTACAGCGCAAGGAGATCCTTCTCCTCCGCGCTCTCGGCCCGGTCAGGCGCCTCGATCAGCGCTCCCGAAGTGTCCATTCGCCGCAGGTGCCGTCCCATATACACCCTTTCCAAAGGCTATCCGTTGCCGAGGTATTTCTCGGGATCCACGTACTCCCCCGCCCGTCCGTGGACGGAGAAGATCAGGCGTGCCCCGCCGCCCTGCGGGCTCGTGCCCAGCCGGGCGATCTCCATGCCCGGCGAGACCAGGTCCCCTACGCGCACCAGCAGCTCCTCGTTGCCCGCGTACAGGAGCAGGTGGCCGTCGCTCGTCTTGATCAGGACGGTCTTGCCGTAGATGAAGTACGGGGCCGCCCACTTGACCTCGCCGCTCGTGGCGGAGAACACGGGGTCGCCCCGGTTGCCGGTGAACGAGATGCCCTGCAGGCTGCCGCTGCCGAGCACCCGCCCCTGGAACGGGGCGCGCGTGCCTGCATGGGGCCATATCATCGTCCCGCCGGCAGGATGCGGCTTCGAGAAGTCGACAGCCTGCGCAGCGGCAGCAATGACCGTCGCCCGTGCGCCGGCTGGAAGGTACAGCCGGTCGCCGGGCTTGATCGGCGAGGACGACTTGAGCCCATTGAGGCCGAGCAGCTCGTCCAGCGGGACACCCGCCTGCCGGGCGATGCCGTAGAGGGTGTCACCCTTCTTCACTTCATGAGCTGAAGGCACCTTCAGTACCATGCCCGGGCGCAGCTTCGCGGGATCGGTTATCCCATTGAAGGATTGCAGGACAGCGGCAGGCACCTGCAGTCGCCGGGAGATGCCGAAGAACGTGTCGCCTTCCACCACCATGTACGGCTTCCCGTCAGCAACCGCCGGGATAACCGGGAGGAGGAGAAGCGTTGCTGCGAGGAGCGGTA
>JAPLSM010000333.1 GCA_026398635.1 Spirochaetota bacterium
CGAACCCCGCGCCCGAGATCGGGATTTTACGATCGAAGACCTCCGCGATCACGGACAGCCACCCGTGGATGAAGTACAGCCAGCCGTCCTCCACGTGCAGGTTCCGCCCCGCCGCCTGCCGTCGCGCCTGATCCAGGAACACCAGGTCACCCCGGTAGTTGAAGTCCCAGGCGTAGCCCCGGTCGGGGAACGGCGCCGCGTCGGTGATCGGGGAGCCGGGCGCATCCTTACCCAGGCCGGTGGCGTTCACCACGAGCGAGCCCGGGGGGAGGGTGCGCATGACCGCGTCGTTGTCCTCGACACGGGGGGTGAGCACGTACTCGATCGGGAGGTCGAAGCCCTGCCGGGCATTGATCTCGCGCATTTCGGCGAGGCGCCCGGGACTGCGGTTGGACACGCAGATCCGGGCCGGCCGGTCGGCCCGGTGCTCCCGACCCGCGATGTGCGACACGAGCGCGATGCTCGAGCCGCCAGCGCCGATGAGGAACGCGTGCGCCCCGGTTGCGCTCCAGGTGCCGGGCGGCAGGAAGTCGTCCAGCGCGAGGCCGCTCGTGATCGGATCCTTGGCGCCGCCCTGCAGGCGCCCGTTCTTCTTCGAGATCGAGCTCGCCTCGCCCATGAGGGAGGCGAAGTCGTCGAGGTCGTCGAACAGGTCCCGGCACGCGCGCAGCAGGTCGATCTTGTGCGTGGTGACGAGGGCCCCGAGGGAGAGCGGGTCGGACTTGATGAACGACACGACCTCCCGGTAGCGCGCGCTCTCGTCGTGCAGCGCGAGGTCGATGCCCCGGATGCGGCACTTGCCGAGCCCGAGGTGCCGGGCCCACTTCGGGAACACGCGCATGATCATCGACTTCGCGGTCGTGACGCCGATGAAGTACATCGTGGGCTCGCGGGCGGGTTCGAGGCGCACGCTTCAGCCTCCCGATAGCAGGGGGAAGAGGGCGATCTCGTCCCCCTCGCGGAGCACGGTGGCCATGCCCTCCGGCAGCTGGGCCCAGCCGTGCCCGTTGAGGGTGCTCATGAGGGCGGGCCCGGGCACCTCGATGCCCCGGTGCGTCCGGACCCACTCGGCCGCGGCTGCGAGCGTGCTTCCGGGCGGTAGCAGTACCTCGTCGCGCCGGGTGCCTGCCTGCTCGCGGACCGCGGAGAGGTAGCGGACATTCACCGAGAGACCGGCCCCGTCGGCGTGCGCCGCGGCGTCCGCCCGCGCTGCGGCACCGCTCACCCCAGCAGCTCCGTCAGTCCCCATCGCTTCCTTGTCTCCTCGGTGACCACACCGTCGGCGTCCCAGCCCCGGAGCTTGTAGTAGTCGTCCAGCATGAAGTCGTACTGCTCAGCGGTGAGGGTCCTGCCCTTGGTGGGCCCGCTGGCGATCGCCTCCTTCGTGATCCGGTCGGGCATGAGGTCGTCCTTCCGCCGGATGCCCTCCCGGTTGAGGATGACGCGCTCCATGCAGTAGATGCGCTGCGCGATCTCCATGAGCTTCGGGGTAAAGGGGTGGCCGGTGACCGCCTCCATCACCTCGCCGGTCGGGTTCTCGGAGAAGCTGAAGGCGCCGCGCACCACGGTGCACATGCCGATGCTGTCCACGTAGGCCCGGCTGTCCTGTGCGCCCTTCACGAGCGCGGCCTTGCCCTCGAGCGCGTACCGGTCGTACTTGCCGCTCTGCAGCTCGGCACGGATGGTCCAGCCGCCCACGTTGTGGCACGCGCCCCGGTTGGAGGTGCCGTTGGTGAGCGCGTTGCCGGTGAAGCCCCGGGGGTCGTACGCCGCGAACGGCATGCCCTTCACGTCAAGGATGTAGCGCCGCCACTCGGGCTTCACGCGCTTCACCCCGTACATTCCTTCGGCCAGCAAGTCGCCGATGCCCTTGCGCTCCGCGATCAGCCCGATGATGCCGATGAGGGCTTCGGGGTTGCCGAACCGGGCGTCGATGCCCATGGTGTCGACCTTCGTGATCAGGCCCTTCTCGTACAGCTCCATGGTGAGGGCCACGGCGTTGCCCGCGGACATGGTGTCGATACCGAACTCGTCGCAGAGCTGGTTCGCCTTCACGATCGCGCCGAAATCGGAGACGCCACAGTTGGGTCCGAAGAGGCCCACCGTCTCGAACTCGGGCCGGGCCCGGGCGCCGGCGTACGGGCCGTCCTTCACGACACACATCTTGCCGCACGCCACGGTGCACCGGTAGCAGGCGTAGTTCTTCTCGAAGTACCTCTCCTTCATGGCGTGCGCGTCGATCTTGTCCGTGCCCTCGAAGGTGGCGGTCTGGAAGTTGTGCGTGGGCAGGCAGCCGAGGGTGTTGAGCACTTCGATGTACTGCGGGGTGCCGAACTTCGTGTGGTTGGCCCGCGAGGTCTTCAGGTCCGCCACCGCGGCCTTGCGGATGGCCGCGACCTTGTCGGGGTCCGCCACCTCGATCTCGGACGAGCCCTTCACGATGATGCCCTTGAGGTTCTTGGATCCCATCACCGCGCCGGGGCCGCCCCGGCCGAAGGCGCGCTCGTCGACGTTGATGTAGGCGATGCGGACCAGGCGCTCGCCCGCGGGGCCGATGGCAATGGCGCCGGCCTTCGTCTCGCCGAACGCCGCGCGCATCTCTTCCAGCGTCCGGGTGGAGGTGAAGCCCTTCCAGGCCGCAGCGTCGTGGAACTCGAGGGTTCCGTCCTTCAGCGAGAGCCAGGTGAGCTTCTTGGCCTTCCCCTCCACGATGATCCCGTCGAAGCCCGCCTTCTTCAGCTGCGGTCCGAAGTCGCCGCCGCAGTTCGAGCAGAGGTACATCCGGGTCTCGGGCGACTTGGTGGAAAGCTGGAACTTGGTGGTCGACACCAGCGCTGTGCCCGTCAGGGGGCCAGTCATGAAGATGATCTTGTTCTCGCTTGAGAGCGCGTCGACCTTCGGGCCGATCTCGTCGTGATAGTACTTGGCCGCGATGCCCCGGCCGCCGAGCAGCAGTTCGACCTCGCGCTGCTTCAGCGGTTCCACCGAGGACTTCTGCGTGGTCAGGTCCACGCGCAGCACCTTCCCGGCATACCCCTTCAGCATGTCGTCACGCCCCCTTTCCCAGTGCGGCCAGCAGATTGTCCACGGCCGCTCTCGTGGCGCGGGCCACGCTCTCCGCGGTGTACGCCCCGACGTGAGGCGTGGTGATGACCCGCTCGTGAGCGAACAGCGGGTGGGCAGCCGGCGGCTCCGTGTCGTAGGCGTCGGCGGCGTAGCCGGCAAGCCTGCCGTCCGCGAGCGACTGCAGCACCGCATCGGCGTCCACGAGCCCCGAGCGGGCGGTGTTCACCAGGTACGCGCCCTTCTTCATCGAGACGAGGGCCGCGGCGTCGACGAGCGGCTTCGCCCCCGGCTCGTGGGGGCAGTGCAGGGTGACGATGTCGGACTCCGCCAGGAGCTCCGCGACCGGCGCATAGCGGAACCCGGGGGTCTTCGAGAGCGCGGCGTCGGGGTACCTGTCGGCCCCGACCACGTTCATGCCCACGGCCAGGCCGAAGCGCGCGACGAGCTTCCCGATCTTCCCCGTGCCGATCACCCCGAGAGTCTTCTCCTCCAGCTCGGCGCCCTGCCGACGCTCCCACCCGCCCGCTTTCATGCGCGCGTCGCTGAAGGGGATCGAGCGCAGCAGCGCGAGGGCGAGGCCGAGGGTGAGCTCTGCCACTCCGCGGGCATTCGCGCCTTCGGCGCGCAGTACGGGGATGCCGCGTCGCTTGCAGGCTTCGAGATCGATGGAGTCGACGCCCGTGCCGTTCCTGCTTATCGCCAACAATGCAGGGGCCTTCGCCAGCACCGCGTCGGTTATCTTTTCCACACCGGCCAGCCACCCGACGCAGCCGGGCAGAAGGCGCGCGAGCTCCGCCTCGTCGGGAGACTTGCCCGGGGTGCAGAACACGACCTCGTAGCCGGCCTTCCGCAGCAGGTCGAGGGTGGGGTCGCCGCCCTTCGTGAGGGACCTCGGTGTTACCAGGATCTTCGCCATGCCGTTACCCCGCCTTCGAGGAGGGGACGAACTCGACCTTCCCAGAGCGCTTGAACACGCGCTCGGGGAACCCCTCCTTCTCGATGTCGCCGTAGTTGTGGCCCGCTTCTCCCGGGTACACGCAGAAGCTGATCAAGGGCTCGTCGCCCGAGTTCACGGTCCGGTGCCCCCAGAGCGGTGGTACGTACACCATGCGCCCGGGCAGGAACCGTTCCCGCGCAGCGGAGCCGTCGCTTCGCTTCATCAGCATCCAGCCCTCGCCGCGCAGGCAGAGGTAGATCTCCGCGGTGTCGGGCACCTTGTGGTAGTGGCCCTTGGTCATGAAGCACTCGCCGCCGACCGTCCCGGGGTACGTCTTGCTGATGCAGAACTGCAGCTGCCCCGGCTGCTCGGGGATCCTGTACTCGAAGACCTCGTAGTGCACGGGGTCGCCCAGGGCCACGAGTGCCTCGAGCGCCTTCGCGTCCTTGTAGTGGCCGCGCATGCTGGAGGCCAGCCGCACCACGTGATTCTGCGGGTCCTTCATGATCCCGTGGACCAGGTCGAAGTCCACGCCGAACGGGAAGTCCAGCTTCCCGACGTTCCCCTTCTCCGACATCGATTCCTCCTATTCCCCGTCAGTCCAGCGTTCCAGCGCCGCGAGCAGCGACGCGTATCTATCGATCCGCGCGCGGGTTGCTTGTGCGCGTCGGGGATCCGGCTCCGTCACCGTGCCGGTCCGGATCCAGCGCCCAGCCGCCTCTCCCAGGTCGGGCAGCGCCCCGGTCCCGTGCCCGGCGAGCAGCGCCGCGCCGAGGGGCGCGCCGCCGGCACCCTTCACCTGCACGACCGGCACGCCGAGCGTGTCGGCCTTGATCCGGTTCCAGACCGCGCTCTTCTCGCCGCCTCCGGTCACCCGCACCTCGCGCACCGTTCCGGCGCCGAAAAGCGCCTCGAGGGTGCGGAGGTAGATGCCGTACTCCAGCGCCACCCCCTCGAGCACTGCCCGGAAGAGGTGCCCCGGGCCGTGGTTCCAGGAAAGCCCCACCCAGGCGCCCCGGAGGCGCGGCCGGCTCGGGCTGACCCTGCCCCCGAGGTGGGGGACGAACAGCGGGTCGTCCTCGGACGGCTGCACGGCCGCGGCCATCGCGTTAAGCCGGTCGAAGTCGGGCAGCGCCTGCCCGGCCGACGCGAAGGCGCCCGCCAAGTCGCGCTTGAACCACTCGAGGTTCATGCCGCCGCCGTTGATGTAGGCGTAGGGATGCCAGAGCCCCGGCGTCGCGGACCGCCCGCAGCTCAAGACCATGGCCCGCTCGTCCGCCTTGAACGCGGACGTAGTCGCGGCAAACACCGACGCGGTACCCGCCACGTCCACGCAGATGCCGGGACGGGTCGCTCCGCAGGAGAGGAAGCTCGCGGCCGTGTCGCCGCAGCCCGCCACCACGGGGACTCCCGGCTCGAGGCCGCATTCCCTGGCCATGGACGGCGAGAGCGCCCCCACCACCTCGTGCGACGCGATGATCCGTGGGAGCTTTCCGGGATCCACGTCGAAGCGCCGGCAGATATCCGGGTCCCACGACCCGGCCCGCGTATCGGCGAAGCCCGAGAAGTGCAAGTAGCTCGCGTCGATGAACGCAGCGGCCCCGTCCATGGCGCACAGGCGCATGGCCGCGTAGCCGCCCGGCTGCACGAAGCTCCTGATGCGCGCCCACGTGTCGGGCCGCTCGCCCTTCCACCAGAGGATCTTGGGCCCGTGGTTGAAGCTCGGAGGGCCTCCGGCCTTCCGTACGATCTCGCTTCCCGCCTCCCGCTGCATGCGCTCGATGTACGGGGCGCACCGGGTGTCCAGCCAGGAGTCGTAGGGTGTTACGGCCCGACCGTCGTCGCCTACACCGATCACGCCAGCCATCTGGCCGTCGATGGCGATGCCGGCCACCGCGCCGCGTCGGGCACCGCTCCCGGCACCGCTCCCGGCGCCGCCGGCCCCGATCTTCGCCGCGCACTCGGCGATGGTTTCGCAAACCGAGCGCACCTGGCGCTCGGGGTCCTCCTCGACCGCTCCGGGAGCGGGGCGACGAAGGTCGGAAGGGCGGAAGCTCTCGGCGAGGCACCGGCCCTCGGCGTCGAAGGCGGCGGCCTTCACGCCCTGCGTACCGATGTCCACGCCGAGGAATACGCGCGCGCCCGGGTGCGCGCCGCCCGCGTCCGTAGCGCCCCCGCTGCCTGCGCTCCCGCCGCTCATGGGAAGGTCACCACCTGCTTGAGGCCCCGGCCCTTCATCACCTCGTCGAAGGCGGCGCGCGTTTCCGCAACCGGCCACGTGCGCGAGATGATTCCCTCCAGCGACACCAGGCCCGCCCCGACGAGCGCGAGGGTGGCCCGGTACTGGGCGAGGCTCTGCCGCGTGGTGCCCGAGATCGTGATCTGCTTGTAGTGCACGAGGTTCGTGTCCAGCGGCACCTTGTTCTTCCCCTCGGGCAGGCCGCCGAAGAACATGACCCGGCCGTTGAGGGCCGCGAGCTCCAGGGC
>JAPLSM010000244.1 GCA_026398635.1 Spirochaetota bacterium
CCTCGACCGGTCGATCCATGCGTCGGGCACGTGGGGCTTCACCTCGCGCTCGAAGAAGCTCTCGATGGTCTCCGACAGCGGCACGCTCTCGGTGTCTCGCAGCTCCGTATCGGGCTCAGGATTGCCTTCTGCCTCCTTGCAGACTGAAGCAGTCTCGTCCCGCTCCGACAATGCGGAATGAATCGCTTTTTGGGCAGGCGCGGGGATCTTGAGTCCGCCTGCCTTCAGCGCTTCGCCTAGGACCCGGTCGAACTCCTCGCGATCCTTGAACAGCGTGCCTGGAAGAGTGCCCAGAGCTTTGCGGATCGCCTGTTGAAGCGAACGCCCCTCTGCCTGCTCTCGGGCCGCAGCGTCACCTTTCTTTTTCGATACGGCAAGTGCCTGGAATCCTTTTTCTTCGTCCAGTCGGGCGATCCGTTCGGCATTGGCCTGGAAGTTCAGCCTCAGGGGACGCTCGACGGTGATCTTGCGGAATCCGAAGTGGGTTGTTGGATAAATGCGGCTCACGACCACATCTTTCACTTTCCCGTCATCTGTCACCGGCCGGGTCTCCCCATCTGTGAAACCCTCGAGGAGGCGCATGATGTCCAGCGCTTTCTCGGGCGGGATCTCGCGCCGCTTGTCGCCCAGGTTTTTCCGCATCGGCGTCCAGAAGGAGGTTGCGTCGATCATCTGCACCTTGCCGCGGCGCGGAGGTGCCTTTCGGTTGGTGATGACCCACACGTAGGTGGCGATCCCGGTGTTGTAGAAGAGCTGCTCGGGGAGGGCGATGAGCGCCTCGAGAAGGTCGTGCTCCATGATGAACCGTCGGATCTCGCTTTCCCCGCTGCCGGCGTCGCCCGTGAACAGTGGCGAGCCGTTCATGATGATCGCGATGCGGGACCCGCCCTCGTCGGGGCGTTTCATGTGCGCGAGCATGTGCAGGAGGAACAGGAGCTGGCCGTCGCTGATGCGGGGCAGGCCGGGCCCGAATCGGCCGGCCGGCCCGCGCTCACTCTCCGCGCGAACAGCATCTTCATCCCGCTTCCAATCCTTGCCGTACGGCGGATTCGCGATGAGGTAGTCGAAGCGCCTTCCCTCATGACGATCCGCCGAGAGCGTGCTGCCGTACGCGATGCTGTCCGCATCGCGGCCGGTCGGATCCTTCATGTACAGGTCGGACCTCGATACGGCCCAGGTCTCGGGTTTCACCTCCTGCCCGAACAGGTGGATTTCCGCGAGCGGGTTGATGGGCGTGCTGATGATATCGCCGTTCCTTCGCCGACCGAGCGTGATGTGCTCCTTTGCGATCAGCAGCATTCCACCCGAGCCGCAGCAGGGGTCGTAGACCGAGCGGACTTCACCCTTCCGACGGATACGATCCCCATCTCCGGCGAGCATGAGGTCGACCATCAGGTGCACCACGTCGCGGGGGGTGAAGTGCTCGCCGGGGTTCTCGTTCAACGCCTCGTTGAACTTTCGAATCAGCTCCTCGAAGATCGTTCCCATTGTGGGGTTGTCGATCCGGTCCGGGTGCAGATCCACGTTTTTGAAACGTTCGAGCACCTGGAACAGCAGCCCCGCCTCCTCGAGCTTACTAATGGTGTTGTCGAAGTCGAATTTCTCCAGCACCTCGCGCATGTTCGGGCTGAAGCCGGCCATCAAGTTGCGCAGGTTCCCCGCCAGGTGCGGCGCGTCGGCGAGCAGCTTGTCGAAGTCGTAGCGGGAGGTGTTGAAGAAAGCGAAGCCCGAGGCCTTCCGGAGCAGCTGATCCTGGTTCTCCAGCTTCCCCTTGTACTGCGCCTGGGTCTTGAGGACCTTCTCCTTCGTGGATGAGAGCACGCAATCGAGGCGGCGGAGCACGGTAAGGGGCAGGATCACATCCTGGTACTTGCCCCGCTTGAACGTGTCCCGTATCAGGTCTGCAACGCCCCAGAGGAATGTGACTATCTCGCCGTGGTTCATATTCTACGACTCTCGCGAGATCATTGCCTCTGCAGACGTGGAAGCGCAAGGCAGAGGGGGAAGTGCCCTAGCGGTCGAACTCCCTCAGACTTTCGTCGATTCCCTTGCGGACCTCGAACCACCAGTCCAGACCCGCCTCCTGCTTGTCCTCCTCGAACCGCCTGATCCACGCGGCGAGCTCGGGAGCATCGCTCGCGCCGAGCTCCTGCTCGCGCTTCAGGAACGTGACCACGAAGTCGAGGTTCCGCTCTGACTCCCAGTACACGGAGGCGTTGCGGGAGTTGATCCGGCTGGCCGTGACGGCCGTGGACGCGATGAATTGCTCCTTCATGCCGTGGATGCTCCCGAAGATCTCCGGAGCCAGCTCCTCCACCCAACCCCGGTGAAACCGGCAGAACCCCGCGTTGTCCATGGCCAGCTCCCGGACGAAGCGCTCGGCGCACATCCTGCCGAGCGCGCGCGGCGGCACGAAGTCGCCGCCGTAATGCTGGTAGTACTTGCCCATGATCGGCATGGGC
>JAPLSM010000423.1 GCA_026398635.1 Spirochaetota bacterium
GGTGCTGCGCCGTGGTAGCGCAGGCCGCCCGCGTGCACCGACGGCGGGATGAACCCGTGGCCGAGCGTGTACATCTTGACCGGCGGCACGTACATGCCCGCGTCGCCAAAGTCGTAGGCGTAGATACCGCGGGTCAGGGTGGGGCACGCGAGCGGCTCCGAGGCGATGATGTCGATCTTCTTCCCCTTCCTCAGCTTGTCCTCGATGAAGGGGATCGAGATGCCGCCGAAGTTGCTGCCGCCGCCGTGGCACCCGATGATGACGTCGGGGTACAGGCCGAGGTTCGCCAGCGCCGCCTTCGCCTCCTGCCCGATCACGGTCTGGTGCAGGAGCACGTGGTTGAGCACCGAGCCGAGGGAGTACTTGGTGCCCGGGTCGTCCATCGCCTGCTCGACCGCCTCGCTGATCGCGAGGCCGAGGGAGCCGGGGTAGTTCGCCTTGTCCTCGAGCATCCTGCGGCCGACCCGCGTCTCGGTGGATGGGCTCGGGAAGACCTTCGCCCCGTAACTCTCCATCATGATCTTGCGGTAGGGCTTCTGCTCGTACGAGGCCCGGACCATGAAGACCTTGACATTGATTCCGAAGTGCACGCCCGCGAAGGCGAGCGCGCTGCCCCACTGCCCCGCGCCCGTTTCGGTAACGAGGTTCTTCACGCCCTCCATCTTGTTGGCGTACGCCTGGGCCACCGCGGTGTTCGGCTTGTGGCTGCCCGTCGGCGACACGCTCTCGTTCTTGAAGAAGATCATGGCGGGCGTGCCGAGCGCCTCCTCGAGGAACTTTGCCCGAATGAGCGGTGTCGGCCGGTACATCGAGAGGACCTTCAGCACCTCGTCGGGGATCGGGATCTCGCGCTTCTGCGAGACCTCCTGCTCGAGCAGGCTGTTCGGGAACAGCGCCTGCAAGGCCTCCAGGGGCACGGGCTTGCCGTCCGCCGGGTTGAGCATCGGCGGGATCGGCTCAGGAAGCGAAGGCTGGATGTTCAGCCAGTGCTTCGGGATCTCGCGGGTGGGGAGCTGGAAGATGCGGTCGTCCATGGTCGTCTCCTTTGCGTGTCGTGCACGCGGGTTCTGTCGCGTCCGCACGGGACGCGTTGCCGCAGGAGGTCGGCCCGGAAAACAAAAAACCCGGGCGGTGCCCGGGGCCTTTTAAAACGAAAGACCGCGGGTGGCTCCTCCTCGGGTTTCCGGGGAGGGACCACCTGCGGTCCTCTCGGCGTCACGATCGCCTCAGGCGGACCGAGGATCCCTCCCCGCTGTCCACCACCACCAGTTGAAGCAGAGGCTGCGCGCCGAGCTCACGTTCATCGTGGGACGATTCATACCCCATCCGCGTGCATGTGTCAAGCGGAAAATCGGGACACGGGAATCCGCCTCGAGCGCGGCCGGCATCATCGGAACGGCGGGCTCCTAGAACGAGATCAGCTCCAACTCGAAGACGAGAAAGGCGTTGCCCGGAATGACGCCGGGGTAGCCGCGCTCGCCATAGCCAAGCTCGGGCGGGATCACGAGGAGGCGCACCTCCCCCTTCTTCATGGATTTCAGCGCCTCGTTCCAGCCCTCGATGACCTGCCCGATCCGGAAGGTCGCGGGGCTGCCGCCGTCCTTCGAGCTGTCGAACTTCGTGCCGTCCAGCAGCCAACCCGTGTAGTGGACGGTCACCTGCGCACCGTCCGACGGGCTCGGGCCGGAGCCCTGCTTCACGATCCGGTACCGCAGGCCCGAGGCCGTGGCCTTCAGGTCCGGGTACTTCTTCGCGATGGTCGAGAGCGCCGCCTCCCGGTCCTTCCGGGCTTTCTCCGCGACCGCGGTCTTTGCAGATGCGACCAGAGCGTCGAAGCCGGCCTGGGTCACCATGAAGGCCTCCGCGTCCGAGCCGATGCGCAGGATCTTCACGCTCGTCATCCGGTCGCCCTTCACGATCTTCGCCACCACGTCATTGCCCTGTACCACCTTCCCGAACACCGAGTAGCCGCCGTCGAGGTGCGGGGTGGCCTGCATCGTGATGGTGAACTGGCTGCCATTGGTGTGCGGGCCGGCGTTGGCCATGGCGAGCACCCCGGGGCCGTCGTGCTTCAGGTCCGGGCTCGTTTCGTTGGGGAACTGGTAGCCGGGTCCGCCGGAGCCATTACCTTTCGGGTCGCCGCCCTGGATCACGAACCCGGGCTCGACCCGGTGGAACGTGAGGCCGTCGAAGTAGCGCTTCCCCGTTACGCCGTTGGCCTTGAGCGTGCCCTCCGCGAGGCCCACGAAGTTGGACACGGTCATCGGCGCCTTGCGGTACTCGAGCCGGCAGACGATCACGCCCCTCGTGGTGCTGATTTCGGCGTAGAGGCCGTCGGGCAACGAAGCAGCCATCGCGGGCAGCGCGGCGAGCACGAGCGCGGGGAGGAGGAATGCGGTCCGGTGCATGCGGAGTGCATGCCACGTCCGCCCGCCCGGTGTCAACGCATGGCGCGCCTCCGGGCGAGGCCGCGGAGCGTCCCGATTCGCTTGACTTCGCGCCAGGCAGTCCGTAGGCTCGACGTGTGAGCACGCAGGGCAAGCCCCGCATACGCTACCTCGATGGTTCGCGCCTGCGCCGGGCGATCATCGCGGGCGCCCGGCAGGTGCGTGCCCACCGGGACGACCTCAACGCCATCAACGTGTTCCCCGTCGCGGACGCCGACACGGGATCCAACATGGCGGGCACCCTGGGCGCGATCGTGGACGGCATCGCAGCCAGCCGCGACCGGTCCGTGCACGGGATGCTGCGCCGCGCGGCCGATCTCGCCCTCGCGGGGGCCCGGGGCTGCAGCGGCACCATCCTCGCCCAGTTCCTCCACGGCCTCGCCGAGGAGTTCGCGGGAGCCGCGCACCTCTCGGCACGCCTCTTCGGCGCCGGTGTGGTCCGCGCCGTCGCCTACCCCTACGAGGCGCTGTCGCAGCCGCGCGAGGGCACCATCCTCACCGTGCTCAAGGACTGGGGCGAGAGCGTGCGGGAGTGGAGCACGCGCAGCGAGGACTTCATCGAGGTGCTGCACCACGCGTACCGCGCGGCCGTGCGGTCGCTCGAGGCGACGAGGGAACAGCTGTCGGTGCTGAAACTGGCCGGCGTAGTGGACGCCGGTGCGCAGGGCCTCGTGCACCTGCTGGCCGGCATCACCGCCTACATCTCCAGCGGCAGGATCCGCGACGTCGAGCGGCTCGAGCGGTATCTGCCGGAGGAGAAACTGGCGAGGGAGCCGGTCGGTGAGGACCCCGTCTTCCGCTACTGCACCCAGTGCCTGGTGGAGGGCGCGGACCTCGAGGCGAAGGCCCTCCGGGAGGCCCTCGCGCCATTCGGCGACTCGATCATCGTGGCCGGATCAGCCTCGCGGATGAAGGTCCACCTCCACACCAGTCACCCGGCGAAGGCGGTGCAGCTCCTGGTACGCCACGGCCGGGTCGAAAGCCAACGCGTGGAGGACATGCGCGCGCAGTTCCGGGCGGCCCACACCCCGCACCCCGGCACGGCCCTCGTGGTCGATTCCGCGTGCGATCTGCCCACCGACGTCTGGGAGCGGCACAACATCCACCTCGTGCCCTGCGTCCTGCGCCGGGGCGAGCAGACCTGGCTCGACAAGCTCACCATCGACCCGCAGACCTTCTACGCGATGCTGCGCTCCTCCCGGCGCGGGCCACACCCCGCCACGTCGCAGCCGGCGCCCGCCGACTACCAGGGCCGATTCGAGTTCCTGCTCCAGTATTACCGCGACGTTGTGTCGCTTTCGCTGTCGGGCACGATCTCCGGCACTTACGACGCCGCCTGTACCGCGGCGAAGGCCGTCGGACGTGAGCGCGGCGCGCACATCGAGACCGTCGACACGCGGAGCGCCTCCATCGGCATGGGCCTGCTGGCCCGGCGCGCCGCAGAGGCCATCGAGGCGGGCGCCTCCGCGGCCGAGGCCGCCGCACTGGTCCGCCGGCTCGTTCCCCGGTTGAGGATCTACGTCGCCGTGCCGTCGCTCCGCGGTCTTGTGAGGAGCGGGCGCGTCAGCCCGCTGAAAGGCTTCGCCGCGACCTTGTTGAACCTCAAGCCCCTCATCCGGCTCGACGCCTCCACCGACGGCCGGCCCGTGCAGGGATCGACGGTGTTCGGCGTCCGGGGGGGGCGGCGGCGGATGCTCGAGATCGCCGCGGCGGAGCTGGACCCCCGCACGCCCGCGGAGTTCGCCATCGCGCACGCCGACGCCCCGGATGACGCCCGGTGGCTCAAGCGGCGCATCGAGGAGCGATTTGCCCTCGAGCGCGAAATCTTCGTGGTCGACGCGACCGCAGTGCTCGTCGCGCACGTCGGCCTGGGGACGGTCGGGCTCGCCTACCTCGTGCCCGAACCCGCGGACACTCCGGGGGCCGCCGTGTGAGCGGCATCCTCTCCCTCGGCCTGGTGATGCTCCTGTCCTACCTCGCGGGGTCGATCCCCACGAGCCTCATCATGGGACGCCTCCTCTTCGGAAAGGACGTGCGGGACCTGGGTTCGGGCAACGCGGGCGGCACCAATGCGTTCCGTGTGTTCGGCTGGAAGGCCGGCCTTCCGACGGTGATCGTCGACGTCGGCAAGGGCCTGCTGGCCACGCTGCTCATTTCACGGCTCGCGGCCGATCCGCCCGTCCCGCGCGAGCTCGTTCAGGTGCTCGCGGGCTGTTCGGCAGTCGTCGGCCACATCTGGACCGTGTTCGCCCGCTTCCGTGGCGGCAAGGGCGTGGCGACCGCCGCGGGCATGGTGGCGGCTCTCTACCCGGTCCCGCTCGCGATCTCGGCCGCGGTGTTCGCCGTCGTGCTCTTCGCCACCGGTTTCGTGTCCCTCGCCTCGATCGTTGCGGCCGCCTTCTTCCCGGTGATCCTCGCGGTGCTGGACGCGACGGGCTTAATGAAGGTGCCGCCCGTCCTGTTCTGGTTCTCCCTCCCGCTGGCGGGCCTCATCGTCTTCACGCACCGGTCGAACATCAGGCGGCTGCTCGCCGGAAGCGAGAACCGGTTCCCGAAACTGATGATCTTCTCGAGGCTCGCCCGCCGGCTCCGCAGCGGGGGAACGCGGGAAGCCAGAGGCAGCGGCGGTCAGGCGGACCCGGGAACCCCGCCGCCGGTATCCGCTGACCGGGGGTCGGGGCCCTCGACGGCGAGTGCTGCCGGGTCATCCGGCGATTCCACCACCCGCCAGTCCTCCCGCTCCGCGTAGGAATCGGAAATGCGCTCGAGCGGTATGCGGATGTAGCGTCCCCGTCCTTCCACGGCCACGGTCCCGACGGGCAGCAGGATCTCCCCCGCGCCCTCGAAGAACCGTGGGGAATCCTTCACGATCCGGCCCACGGCCCGCAGCTCGACGTCCAGCGGTACGGGCTTGCGGTACCGGGCCGTGAACTCCACGGTCACCCCCCACACCTCGCCCCCCGTGCGGACCATGATCGCCCGGCCGATGGTCTCGTCGAGGATGGTGCCCGCGATCCCACCGTGCAGGCGCCCGGGGTACCCCTGGTGCTGCTCCGTGGGACGGAAAAGGGCGACCACCTCGCCAGACTCCACCTCGTACAGCGAGGCGTGCAGGCCCGCGGGATTCGTGAGACCGCAGACGAAGCACATCCTCGAGTTCTTCTGTTTTGCCTTCACCGCCCGCGTCATCGACGCCATCGTGGCACGACCGGTCGAGCCTGCGCAATCCCTGGGACCAGGATTGGAATGGGGCGCCGCGCGACCGCCCCGCCACCCGGCGGGTC
>JAPLSM010000253.1 GCA_026398635.1 Spirochaetota bacterium
GATCAGGATCCAGGGGAAGCGATGGAAGTGCCGCCGGCGCTGCCACGGCATCTTGATCTTCTCCATCAGGTAGCCGGCGATCGGGTCGTTGATTGCGTTCCACACGGAGAAGATGAGGAACGCCGCGAGCGCGAGCTCCGACGGCAGACCGATGACGCTCTCGTAGAAGAAGAAGGTGTACAGGCCGAATGCCGAGGTGAACCATTGGGAGAACATCTCCCGGGAACCGAAGCTTGCGTGGATCAGCCGCGAGTTCTCGTGGCGGGACTTCATGCCGGTATCTCCTTCTTGGTCGCCATGCTACCATGGATCGTGGCGGCCGCACACGAGTGGCGGCGCGGGGAGGGACGTATGCAGAAGCAGATCCCGTCCGTCGGCGATCTCCTGGATGCTCGAGGCAGGCTGGCCGCGAGCGGCTGGGCGAAGCAGCCGCTGCTGCGCTACGACCGCAGCCGCGTCGGCGCGTCGCCCCTTCGCATCAAGGAGTGGGACTACTACGAGGTCGTCAATCCCGAGTACGGGATCGTCCTGCTCGTCTACGACATCGGCTACCAGGGCCGCGCAGTGGTCAAGTGGATGGATTTCCGGGCCGGCACCTTCGAGGAGCACGGCCCCACGCTCTGGCTCACGCGCGGCGGCATGGGCCTGCCGCCCGGCTCGGAGGCCGGTGACGTCGTGTTTCACCACGCAGGCGTCCGGTGGGAGTGCCGCCGGAGCGATGACGGGGTGCGCAACTTCGAGTTCACCTTCCCGGACTTCCGCGGCGGCGCGGGCCTGTCCGGAAAGCTGGCGCTGACTCAGCCGCGCGGCCAGGACCCCATGGTCAATGCGATCCCCTTCCGCCGGGCGACCCGGTTCGTCTACGCGCAGACGATCAACTGCATGGTGCCCGACGGCCGGGTCAGGATCGGCGGCGACGAGTACCGCTTCTCGCCGGACAACCACAGCCATGGCTGCCTGGACTGGAGCCGCGCGGTCTTCCCGTACCACGTCGAGTGGCGGTGGTGCACCGCTTCCGGGGTGGTGGGCGGCATCCCCTTCGGACTGAACATCGACTACGGGTTCGGTACCGAGTCGAGCAAGTCCATGATCTTCCACGACAACATGGGCCACCACCTGGACAAGGCGCGATACACCTTCGACCGGGCGGACCCGATGAGGGCGTGGGCCTTCACCGACGACGACGGCCGCGTGGACCTCACCCTCAGACCGGTATGCATCGAGCGCGGCGGCACGAACTTCGTGGTTCTCCGGATGAGCGTGTTGAAGGCATACGGATTCTTCACCGGGCGGGTACGCCTCGACGACGGCCGATGGATCGAGGTCGGCGAATCCGATCGGCTGTTCGGCTCGGCCGAGGCGGTGGAGAACTACTGGTAGCGCCGCGTCGCGGTCAGGGCGAATCGGACCTTCGCGGCTACGCCTGCCTCGACTTCAGTCTCCTCGGCCCGTTCATGAAAAAGAGCACCATCCACACGCAGACGCTGAAGTAGCCCGAATGCCAGATGACGAAGCCGAGGCCGCCCCAGGCCGCGAGGTCCTTCGTCTCGCGCACGACGAGGAACGCGTCCCGAACCGCTTCGATGCCGGTCCTGATCGCAGGGACGGGAACCGCCGACCGCAGCTGCGCGATAGAGCTCGGCCAGTACACGACGGGGAGGTTGAAAAAGAGTTCGAAGCCGCCATAGCCGATGCACCAGATCGTCATGATGATCGTGAAGATGCGGAACAGTCGCAGTTCCTTTCTCGACCTCTCGTCCTTCAAGGCATGGACCCGCTTCAACTGGATGAGCACCAGCGGGAAGATCAGAACGAATCCGATGGCCCAGAGGGTCTCCTCGATCGCGAACAGGAGGTTGATCTTCGTGATCGTCGCGCTCGTCGCGAAGAATTGCGCGAGGGCGATGCACGCGAAGAGCACGTATGGAGTCTTCGTCTCCAGGAAGGTCATGAAGGCGCCTCGCTGCCTCCCGGCGGGCGCCGGCACTTCCTTGTTCACCTGCAGCAGGCCGAGCATGATCATGGCCGCGAAGGAGAGTTCGGCGAAGATGGCCATGCACCTGATCAGGAGCGAACTGTTGGCCACGCTGTCGAACCAGGCCAGCTGCTCCAGGTAGCTCGAGACGAAGACGGCACGATAGGAGGCGACCAGCACGAAGACAAGTCCCAGCACTCGCATCCATTTCCGGTAGTCTGTGTATTCGATCTCGTTCACTCGTTTCGACTTCATAAAAATGACCAGGCAGGCAGCGAGGTTGATGCAGTTGACGGCCACCAGGGTGCCCCACCACTGCCAGGCCCAGGTCCATGTGTTCATATTGGTAGCCTCCTCTGCCGGCCGTGATCAGCTCATGTTACGACGGTCCTTCCCGCGAGCCCGCGGGCCAAGCTGTCAGTCCTCTACGATGAGGTTGTGGAGCTCGTCCTTGTCGCCAGCGCGGAGCGGGAACTGCAGAGCAGTGAGCTCGCCGCAGCGGGTGACCGCTTCGCACAGGGCATCCGCCGGCCGGCCCTCGCGGATCCCTCGAAGCACGATGTCCACCACCTGCTGCCAGGTTTCCTGTTGAACCTTTTCGTTGATGCCCTTGTCGGCCAGCACCACGACCCGGCGCTCGAACACGGACACGTAGAGCAGAATCCCCGTACGGTCTCGGGTCTCCGCCAGTCGATGCCGGTAAAAGGCCGTGAGCGCGGCCTCCTCGACCTCGTCCGTCATCTCCGCCCGCGAGATGAACGGGCGTTTCAGGACGGGAGCGATGCGTGTCAGCGCATAGACCACTAGGAAGCATGCGGCAAAAACTGACGGGAAAACCCAGAGGTCCAGCAGGCTCAGGGTGCCCCAGAGCATGAAGAAGCCCTCTGCAGCGGTCGCCGCAGCGGCGATGAGCGCGCTCACGGCCAGCGCTGCCCGCAGGGCAGCGGCAGGATACTGGTAGCTCGCGGAGCGGACGAATGGGACGATTTCGCCGGAGGTGGTTTTCTCCACCTCCTGTACGCGCCGAGTGATTCGCTGCCGGTCGGCGTCGCTCACGAACCTGGCTGCCAGGCTTTTCATTTCGGCACCTCCTACCAGTGTCCTGTGGCTCCGCCGCCGCCGAAGCCTCCTCCGCCTCCGGAGAATCCTCCGCCACCGGAGCTTCCGCCTCCCGAGAAACCGCCGAAACCGCCGAGCCAGAAACCGCCGCCGCGGCCGCCCCGGCCCGAGATGTGGGAAGCGAGGAGGCTGGCCGCGAGCAGTCCCCCCCCGAAGCCCAGCGGGACCCAGATCAGCGTCAGCCAGCCGAGGGGATGGGCCAGCATGCTCGCCAGCGGGACGAGCACCGCCCCTGCAATGCCCCCGAAGATGCGGCGAGAGCCGATGCTGCCCGCGATGAATGCTGCCATGATCAAGGGGAGGGCAATGGACATCAGCTCGCCTTTTTCGCCGGGCAATTGGCTGGTTCCCGTGTATTCTCCCTTGACCGCAGCGATGATCGCGTCGACAGCCTGCAGGAAGCCCTCATTAAAGCGTCCGGCCTTGAAGTTCGGCAGGATGATCTCGCGGATGATCCGGCCGGAAAGCAGGTCGGTCAGCTTCCCTTCCAGCCCGTAGCCGACCTCGATGCGCACGGCGCGGTCGTCCTGGGCCACCAGGAGGATCGCGCCGTTGTCGTGCTCGGCTGTCCCGATCTTCCATGCCTCGGCTACCCGGATGGAAAAGCCCTCAATGTCCTCGCCCTCCAGGCTCGGGATGGTGAGCACGACCACCTGGGTCGAATCCGAGGCTTCGAGACCTTCCAGCTTCTGGGTGATCGACTGCTCCGCCGAGGCGGAGATCATGTCCGCGTAGTCGTTCACGCGTCCCGTCAGGGCAGGGACATCCAGGGCGGAGAGTGCCGGCCCGGCCGCCAGAAAAAGGGCCATGGCCAGCAGCAAGCACCGGCCGGCCGTCGGCATCAGAACTGAACTTTCGGGGCTTCCCGGGCGGCCTTGTCCGCCTCGAAGTACTCCTTACGCTTCAGGTGCAGCAGCAGGCTGTTCGTCAGGGAGTAGGGGAAGCTGCGGATGGAGCCATTGAAGCTTTCCACCGTCTCGTTGTAGCGCTGGCGCGCCACGCTGATGCGGTTCTCCGTGCCTTCGAGCTGGTTCTGCAGGTCGAGGAAGTTCTGGCTCGCCTTCAGGTCGGGATAGGCTTCCGCAACCGCTAGCAGTCGTCCGAGTGCGGAGGAGAGCTCCCCCTGCGCAGCCTGCAGCTTCGCCATGGCTTCCTCGTCGCTGAGGTCCTCGACCTTGATCGTGACTTGTGTCGCTTTGGCACGTGCCTCGACGACCGCTTCGAGGGTCTCCTTCTCGTGGGCGGCGTAGCCCTTGACCGTGGCCACCAGGTTCGGGATCAGGTCGGACCGTCGCTGCAGCTGGCTGTCCACGTCGCCCCAGGCCTTGAAGACCGCCTCTTCGCTGCGCTGCAGCGAGTTGTAACCGCAGGAAGACAGGATCACCAGCGCCAGGCCGACGAAAACCCAGCGCATTCTCGTTTTCACCATGATCACCTCCATGACGGGATATTGCGTGAAGTGTTGGTCTATTTCAAGGCTTTCCCGGGTTCGGATCGTCACCGCCCCCTTCATGGGATGATCTGCTTGACCCTGCCCACTTCACCCGTCGCGAGCCGGACCTTGATGCCATACGGGTGTTCCGGCGAGTTCGTGAGGACATCCTAGACGATTCCTTCGGTATGCCTGCCGGAGCGTTGATCCTGCTTCAGCACGATGCGAACGCGGCTGCCGGCCTTGATGTCCGCTCTTCTAGTTCCGTCCACGTCTCAACCCGCCATCCGCGCCGGCAGCATTTCCTCGAGCAGCCGGCAGGCATCTCGCACGCACCCAACGCACTTCGTGTTTCGGAGTTTCTGCTTCTTGAACTGCATCTTGCCCTCATCCGAATTCGAGTCGCAGCCCAGGAGGCGCCTGTACAAGAGGGAGCCATGCAGGGAGGCGAAGTGCTTCCCCAGCCCATGGACCAGCGCGTCGCTCTCCCCCACTCCGTACCGGGGCGCATAGGTGGTGAAGACGGACTGGGCACAGTTGCAGCCGTCGCCAAAGCGCTGGACAGCGGTCTCGATTCTTGACTTCATCGGGCTCACTTTTCATAAAGGGGGGCATCACCTGAAAACTGCATCCATCATAGCACCACCAGCGGGGTGTCGAAACAAGATCAGGTCGGCTTCGTGGCCGGGTTGGGCCGAGATCTCTCCACCGACCTCGGACCCCTAGCAGCTGACCACCGCGCTACTTCATCGCGTGGCCCGCGATGGTCATGTCCAGGTTGTTGTAGGGGTCCTTCACGGTCAGAGAAATGCCGTTTTCCTGGAAAACCGTAAGCGCTGATATTTTTTTAGCTTTTGCGAACGCGTTGTACGTGAAACCGAACGCCTTCTCGCTCAGCCATGCCCCCTTTACAGCGACCGGCGGTGCATCGGGGCTTTGCCTCGACACGCGATAGACGCCATCCAGCCCTACCGGATGCGACTCCCGGCCCTCCCCGAGTGTCATCTCGAGGAGGGCGGTATCTCCGCCCGTGAAGGCGAACTGGATGGTGAGGATACCGAGGCCGTTCTTTTCCAACGCGTATTTCTTCCCGGAGATTGCTATGGCAATGGAAGGGAGCTTGGGCACTGGCTGAGCAGCCGGAGGGCTGGCTGCTGCCGCTATTTTTGTTTGGAGCATCGCGTAGCCTGCCGGATCCTCGGGGAGCGGACGATCCGAACGGAGCGCTGCCCCGAGGAATGAACCGACATCTCCCGGCTCGAACCCTTCGCCCGTGAAGACCACGACCGCGTCGAGCGACGGGTGAACGGTGATCCTCTGGCCTGCCCGGCCGAGGGCTTCGAACCTTGGCGGATCATCGCGCAGCCACCACTGGTAGCCGTACCCCGCCGCGCCCGGGGCGTCGATGTGCTTCCGTGTGGCTTCCTCCACCCATCGGCGGGACACGATCTGCTTTCCGTCCCAGCGGCCCTTCTTCAAGAAGAGATAACCGATCTTTGCCATGTCGGGGCTCCTCATCATCAGGTCACCCCATCCTCGCGAGTTGCCCTGGGCATCGGTGGGCCAGGAGATGTCCCGGATGCCCAGCGGGCCGAAGAGGTTCTGCCGGGCGAACTCCTCCGCGGTCTGGCCTGTGCGCAAGGTGACAAGCACGGAGAGCAGGTGGGAGCCCCCGCTGTTGTAGCCGAACACAGCCCCCGGCTCCGCGACCATAGGGAGGTCCAGGATGTGCTGGACCATGTCAGGGGCTTCCCTCATGGGGGCCAGCCGCGGTTCTCCGAGCAGGGGATAGTCCATCCCCGAAGACATGCTCAGGATATGTTCGAGGGTGATGCGGCGTTTGCGAGGCTCGTCATTCTTGATCCTGCGCCCCGGGAACAAATCCGCAAGCGGCTCGCGTACCGAGCGGAACTTCCCTTTGTCCATCGCGATGCCGACCAGGGTGGATGAGATGCTCTTGGTGCAGGAGCAGATGTCATGGAGATCCTGCCTGCCGCAGGGGTAGAAATATGCTTCCAGCACGAGGTAGCCATGAGCGACAAGGAGCATGCTGTGGATGTTGATCTGCTTCTCTGAGATGAAATCGAAGGCCTTTGCGAGCTCCGCAGAGCTGAGGCCCTGGGCTTCAGGAGTTGACGTCCGCCAACGCTCTCCCGGCCAATACTCCTGGGGGCCCATCGCGGCTGCGCTTGCCACCGCGAACATCAGTAAAACACCCACGGTAAATAGAAGCACTTTCACTTTCATGGCGGCCTCACTTTCCTGCCTTGTGCACCTTGTACCAGAGACTAAAACTGTTATTTGCCTGCAGTATACCACTCTCCTTTTCTCCCCGACAGGTGCTCCGAGGACCGGGAGTCGGCACGGAGAGCCGGCTTCGCTGCGGACCGGACTTGCTCCACCGCGCTCCTTCGGGCGCTAAACGGTTTACCGTGAACACGACGAAGCTGCGTCGGCCGAAGGCGACGGCCAAGCGTCGATCAGGCGATTGATACTGACAGTTCAGTCCCCGGTACTTGTCCCGTGTCTCCTGAAGTTCCGCAGTGGATCGTCGAGAGCTGGAACCCGGGGTCGACGGCGACGCGGGGGGCGATACATCCGCCTATCAATTTGTTTAGCGCCTGCGTCCCGGGTGATACTCGAAAGCGATACGGTGCTGCTGTGCGGGATTGAAGTACAGGGCCGGGACTGATGGGCAGAAATCGCCGGGAAACACTGAAAAATGAGGGATCGGAAGTCCTGCGGGCGGCTGTTGGCAGTTCCTATCGGATGCTGAGCGCGTATGCTAGACTGGACCCTGGCGCACCTGATGGTGGGCGCCGCAAGGAGGCTTACCATGAAGAGAACGAGT
>JAPLSM010000257.1 GCA_026398635.1 Spirochaetota bacterium
CCGGCGTGCTCGGCCGGGCTTCCCGGTTCCACCGAGATCACGATCACCCCGCCGTTTCCGCGCAGGCCGAACACGTTGATGGCGTGCCGTGGGATGGCGACCGTCTGGCCGGCAACGCCCAGCCAGCCTCTTCGGATGCGGCCGTCACGGATGAGACGCGGCGCCACGTAGAGCGCCGTGCTCGCGGGAATCGCGAAGCAGAGGCCTTGGGCGCCGAGGATGATGGCCGTATTGATACCGACCACCTCGCCCCGCGGTCACCGTCCACTGGAACCCCAGGGGATTGCCGATGGCCACGACGAGCTGGCCGACGCGCAAGTCGCGCGAGTCGCCGAGCCGGGCAACCGGCAGCTCGCGGGCGGAAATGCGGATGATCGCGAGATCGGTGCCGGGGTCGTCGCCGACGATGTCCGCACCGCAGCGTCTCCCGTCGGGGAGCACGACATCGATCTTCGCGGCACCGTGCACGACATGGCTGTTGGTCAGGACGTACCCGTCAGGAGTGAAGACGAGTCCGGAGCCGCTTCCCCGCGGCTCGCGGACTCCGGACGGCCGGCGTCCTTCCACCTCGATGTGTACGACCGCGGGCCCCACGGACTCCGCGGTATCGATCAATCCGGTATCGGTTACGGGAAGAAGATACGAATCGGGGGCACCGGTTGGATAGCAGCCGGGGTTGACACGAGACGCCCCTCTACCATACCCGGGTTGTCCATGAAGCTCCCGAGGTTCAGCACGCCCGCGGACCGGCTGCAGCAGTGGCACGGGGAGAACTGGCACACCGCGAAGGGGCGACTCGTGCGCGACGTGCTCTACTCGGTGGACTCGGGGCTCGTCACCACCGTGTCGTTCCTGGCCGGCATTTCGCTGTCGCTGGCGCGCCGCGACGCGCTGCTCGGCGCCGTGACGATCCAGGTGGTCGCGGGCGCCCTGGCGATATTCTTCAGCTCGTACAGCTCCACCCGGGCCCAGAAGCTGTTCTACGAGAACCAGATCGAGCGCGAGCGGAGGGAGATCGCTGCCAACCCGCGCAAGGAGACCGCCGAGATACGGGTGGTCTTCAGGGAGCTGGGGTTCACCCGCGGCGAGCAAGACCTCGCGGCGCGCCGCATCGCCGCGGACACCTCGCGCTGGCTGCGCTTCATGGTGCAGGAGGAGATCGGGATCAGCCCCTCGTCCATCGACAACCCCTGGGAGATCGGGTTCGTCTCGGCGGGAGCCTTCCTGCTCGGCGCGCTGCCCGCGGTGCTGCCGTTCCTCGTCCTCCCGTCCGTGGCCGCGGCACTGTGGGTCTCCGCGGCGCTCGTGCTCGCGTTCCTCTTCGGCATCGGGATCGTGTCGACGCGCGTGACCAAGGCCAACTGGCTGGCGGGCGGGCTGGAAACACTCCTCTTCGGGGCGCTCGCCTGCGGGGCGGGATTCCTGCTCGGCCGAGTGGCGCTGCGCTACCTGTCCTGAAGGGGGTCCCGGAAGAACGGCACGTCGCAGCCGGCGAGGGCCCGGATACGCCCCGCGATGCGCTCCCGTCGCGCCCGGACGGCCGACGCCGCCTTCGCTGCAGCTTCACGCGGCACGTCGAGCCTGAGGTTGCCGGGCGCACCGGTCGACGTCCTCAGCCCGATCGCCTGCACGGGGTCCCTGCCGCGCAAGGCCTCGAGGTTCGCCCCGACTTGCCGGTAGGCATCGCGGAACGGCAAACCCTCCGCGACCAGTTCGAGCGCCCGGTCGGTGGCGAACACGTCGGGCGTGAAACCCGCCGCGAGCCGTTCGACGTTCACCGAGAGTTTCGACACCGTGAGGTCCATGATCCGCACGCAGGCGAGGCCGGTCTCGCACCCTCTGAAGAACGGCTCCTTGGTCAGCTGGAAGTCGCGGTGGTAACCGCTGGGGAGCCCCCGGACCACTGCCTTGACGGCGTCGAGGTCGGCGCCGACCACCGCGGCCTTCGCCCGCACCAGCTCGAGGCCGTCGGGGTTCCGCTTCTGGGGCATGATGCTCGAGCCAGAACACAGCTCTTTCGGGAGGGTGAACCAGCCGAACTCGGGCAGGGAGAACAGGATGAGATCCCCGGCCATCCGCGCCAGGGTGAGGCACACCTGCTCGACGGCCGACAGGACGATGCTCTCCACCCTGCCCCGGCTGTTGTTGGCGTATAGCACATTGTTCTGCACGCGGTCGAATCCCAGGAGGTCCGACACCATCTCGCGGTTCAGGGGGAGCGGCACCCCGTAACTCGCTGCCGAACCGAGCGGGCAGGCGTCGGCGAGATGAAAGGCGGTGCTGGCGAGGAGCATCTCGTCGATCAACTCCTCGGCATGGGCAGCGGCCCAGAGGCCGACCGAGGAGGGCATGGCGGGCTGGAGGTGTGTACGGCCGGCCATGGGGACCATCCGGTGCTTCTCCGCGAAATCGAGCAGCTGCCCGGAGAGGGAAAGGCAGGATTCCTGGAACGCGAACAGGAAATCCCGGGTCCACAGCCTGAGGGCGGCGAGCACCTGGTCGTTGCGCGATCTGCCGGTGTGGATCTTCTTGCCCGCATCACCGAGCACCGCGGTTAACCGGTTTTCGATGGCCGTGTGGCAGTCCTCGTCCGAAGGTTGAATCGTGAATTGTCCGCGATCCGCGGCTTCGATGATGGCCCCGAGCTCGCGCTTTAAACCTTCCGCATCACGGCGGGTCAGGAGCCCGATCGACTCCAGCATCGCGGCGTGCGCCATGCTCGCCACGCAATCCGCGGAAACGAGCCGGGCATCCGCCCGCCAGTCGTCTCCCACGGTGAATGCCTCGAGTAGCGACTCGAGTCGATAGCCCTTGTCCCACAGCTTCGCCATCAGCCATCCTCCCCGTTCCCGGCGTCGTCCTCGTCTTCCGGGCGGCTGAACTTCGGATTAGCGCCCGCAATCACCACAGTCACCTCCCCCTTCAGCTCCTTCCCGGCGAGCTGCTGTGAGAGTTCGCTCACGAAACCGCGCAGCGTCCGCTCGAACTTCTTCGTGAGCTCGATGCAGACCGCTGCCCTGCGATCCCCCAGCACCTCCTGCACCGAGGAGAGGAACTTCGCCACGCGCAATGGGGATTCGTAGAACACGAGCGTGTGGGGGAGGTCATTCTCCATTTCGAGGAACTTCCGCAGGGGGCCGGGCTTCCGCGGCGGGAAGCCCTTGAACGTGTAGCTGGAGGTGGGAAGCCCCGAAGAGAGGAGCGCGGGGGCGATCGCGCCGGCGCCGGGGATCACCTCGAGCCGGTGACCGGCCTCGATGACCGCGGCGATGATCCGGTACCCCGCATCGCTGATGCCCGGATACCCCGCGTCGGAGACCAGACCGACGTCGATCCCATCGCGCAGGAGACCGAGAATCCGGCTGCCCCCGTGGCCTTCCGTGGCTTCGCGATAGGAGAGAAGGGTCCGGGGTACGGGGATGTGATACCGGGCGAGGAGGACGCGCGTGCGGCGGGTATCCTCGCACGCTACGGCATCGAGCCGGCCGAGCATCCTGACTGCCCGGTGCGTGATATCTTCGAGGTTGCCGATCGGTGTTGCGATCACGTACAGGGTTGCCATTCCGACCGGCACTGTAGCAGAAACGCGTGAACTGCCGCAATTCCCGGCGGCGACGGTGCTCACGGCGACGGGATAGACCCCCGTGGCCTCGACGCCGGCACCCGGCCCCTCGTCTCGAGGAGCGTACCAGCGCCGATCGTCAGCTCCATCCACGTTTTCGCGGACGTGCAGTGGAGCACGGGCTCCAGCGTCACGCGCAGCCATTTCCACGGGGAATACGCGACCTCGACGCCCGCCTGCAGCGAAGGCTCGAGCGCCGCGTTGGCGATCGCCTCGCTCCCGTCGTAGGTTCCGGTGAGGTTCGCGGACGGGTTGCGGGCGAGGAATTGCGCCTTGGCGACCACGTCGAGGTTCCAGGGGGTTGTCAGGGACGCGCGCGCGAGGACCCAGATCGTGCCCGGACCGAACGGGGAGTTCAAGGGGATCCATTCGTTGATTCCGTCGACGTGGAGCCGATAGATGGCGCGCGCCAGGTAGGCGCCGTCATCGAAGGAACCCCAGAGGTAATGGGTGAACCCCGCCTCGAGAACGGCTTCGAGCGATGAGCGCGGCCACCGGGACCGCCATGACGCGCCGATGAGGCCTGCGGTTATCGTAGGGATGGTCCCGTCAACGCTTACGAACGAGGCATTGATGTCGTCGAATCCGTACTGCGCGTACAGCTCGAGGCCGGGATAGGGCACGGCCGATACGTCCATCGTCAGAGTGAGATTGTTGGGCACGATGTCCGCATTGTGCCAGCTGAAGACGGGGAAGAAGTCGGCGATTTGGAAGGCGTTCGCCGGCCGGATGATGATCACCTGCGCACCGATCCCCGCCCTGATAAACCCGAAATCGTACTCGAAGTAGTGCACGTTGTGCAGGATCACGGTCTCGTCGGAGGCATAGGGGGCTGTGCCGTGAGCGCCGTCGTCGATCGTCGCGCGGTTTTCCAGCGTCGACACGAGCAGCGTCATGTGGAGCCGGCCGAGCGAGAGACTCACGTCGAGGGCGTCGAGGTAGGGGACCGCCCGGGAGACGACGAGGGACGTGAGCGGCGAGGGACCGAGGCTGAAGCGCTGGCGCCCGAAGACGATCTCGAACGGGCCCGGCGAATAGAGCAGGTATCCCGACTGCACGTCGTTGTTCTCGAGCGCCACGGGATTTCCGGGCAGCGGGGAGGGCAGGTTGGACGTCGAGTCCGGCATCAGGTAGTACAGCTGGTATTCCCGCTGCAGCGTCGCCTCGATGAAGACGGCCAGCGATAGGCCGGCCTGGTAGGACAGCTCGAGCGTGCCGAGCGGATCGACCTTCTCCAGCCGATCGGCGAAGGAAAGAGGCTCGTTCGGGCGGAGGTAAGGCTGGCTATCGCTTCAGTCGCCAAACCCGAGCCTCCATCGGTGAGCGGGTCGGGGAGCCCCTCAATGGCGAGGAGCGCCGCGGCACCCGACCAGGGAGTCGCGCTCGATGGGAGGACACGGCCAGATAGGACGGAGAGCCAGCGGAGGTCTAGTGGGTCGGACTGAAGGCTGCCAGAGACCTGGGCAACCGCGAACCCGGCCGGAAACAGCAGCAGGCACCGCAGCACGAACACGGCCGTGCGCGTGCATCGCAGGCAAGACTTGATCTTCATGAAGGGATCATAGGAGCGTACCGTTCACTGCGCAAGCGTCTTTCGCTTCGCTCATCCGGAGAAGAAGGTTTCACCGCACTGATGGCGGATCTACAATGCGAGCCGGATTTCGGGTATTGTCCAGCCAAGAGAGGACGTTCGTCATGAAAAAGGCCCTCCTCGTCGGCATCAATGATTACCCCGGCTCTGGGAACGATCTCGGGGGCTGCGTGAACGACACGGCCAACCTGAAAAACCTTATCATGAAGGAATTCGGGTTCGACGCGGGAGGCGTCCGGGTGCTTGTCGATGCGCGTGCCACCCGCGCTGCCATCCTGGGGGCCTTGCAGGACCTGGTGGCGAAGGCATCTGCCGGCGACACCCTCGTGTTTCATTATTCGGGGCACGGGTCGCAGGTCCCCGACGAGGACGGGGACGAAAAATCCGACAGGTTGGACGAGGTGATCTGCCCCCGCGACTTCTCCTGGGACGGCTGCTGGATCAGCGACGATGATCTGTCGGACATCTTCAGCGGTCTGGCGAAGGAAGTGCATCTGGAGGTCCTCCTCGACTGCTGCCACTCGGGCACGGGGACGCGGGAGATCGCGCTCGGGAAGGGATCCGGTGCCTTGGAAGCCGGGCTTGCGGGAGGGCTCCGCGCCAGAACCGCCCGGGTCCGATTCATGCCGCGCCCACCCGGGGATTCGGCGAAGCTGGGTGCGGCATTCCGGACATCCGCGGTGATGACCAAGATCGGCACACTTGTCAAGGCGAAACCAAGGGGCCTGAACCACGTTCTCTGGACTGCCTGCAGGTCCGACCAATACTCGGCGGATGCGGACATCGGCGGGAGTCCGAACGGTGCGTTCACCTGGTTCTTCTGTGATGCGGCGCGGGCCTCCGCGAAAGGCTCCACCCGCGCAGCGCTTCTCGATCACATCCGAAAGGGTCTCCGAGGGGAAGGCTTCGACCAGTCACCTCAGCTCGAATGCCGGAAGTCCGCTCGTGAAGGTGGGTTGTTCAGCGCCGGCTGAGAGGTATGTCGATTTCCCGGTCTTTCTGGGCCTCAACCGAAAGACGGATTGTCGCTAGGGCAGGTCATGGGAAGCAGGGCATGCAGCCGACCGTAAAGTGGACCCTCGGTCAAGAATGACGGCTGGGAAGAAACAAGCGCGAGGATGATGGAGGTGGCGGGTGCAATCCCCGTCACCTCAGAATGATAGCCAGCCAGAGTAATAACGCTCCCCACCAAAGGGCTGCCAATTTTGGAATCCGACGACGAGCTCCTGAGCCGGGTCGTGCCGTAGATCTCAGCCCGCCGGGGTGGGGTAGATGATCAACAACATCGGACTCCTCCGGGCTGCTTGAAGACCATGACCAAGGCAGAGCCAAAGGAGGCTTACAGGCTGAACACCTTCAGCGCACGGGGCACGACCTCGATTTCCAGCGGCGTGGTGCCGAGGATCTCCCCGTCGGGGGTCACCCTCTGAGGAGGCTCGAAGCTCACCGAGATCCGCGAGCAGCGGAAGGTTTCGACGTGCGGGTCCTTCACGTGCTCGCCCGTGAAGATGAGGGGAAAGAGCTTCAAGAGGGTCGCGCGGCTCATTGCGCGGGCGATCACGACATCGAACAAGCC
>JAPLSM010000184.1 GCA_026398635.1 Spirochaetota bacterium
TTTCATCGGATATGGACAGAAACACGCCGCCGCCCGGTTCCGAGAAGGCTTGCCCGACAATCTCCGGAAAGGAGTTGACATCGAGTGGCCTCTCCAGCGAAGCAGCCGACCGCGCCGCATCGTTCCACCGCCGGAACTCCGTATCCAGGTTGCGGCCGATTTCTTCCGCGGTTCTTTCAAGGCTCTCGCGCGTTCGCTGCCTGGCGACTTGGCTCTCCTGGCGCAGCACGCGCAGCGCGAAAACGCCGAGGAACGCGCCCGGGAGCAGGATGAAAAGGGCGAAGACTCCGACGAGTCTCTGGCCAGGGCCCCGGAGGAAGCGCGGCCAGGCTTGACGGCGAAGCGAAGAATTCGGCATTCGGGTTCCCATCGTTTAGAGTAACACCTCACCAGGGGAGATTTCAACCGCGGCGGGTCAAGATTCGGTCAAGATTCGGTTAAGACCAGCATATCGCCTGCCGCGAGGGGGTGTCAAGGAAAGTCCTGCATGTGTCATGACAACTTGAAGCTTCGGTTCATCGCCTAGAAGCCGCCGCCATCGTGCGTCATCGAGCAGGTCGCCCAAATGGCGGCCGAGGAGCGGGCGGAGTATTGTTCAGACAGGCGATTTTGAGAGAAAGCGACATGTATGCAAACGTATCCATCCTTAACCGGCGTATAATAATCAGCAGTTAAGGCGAAGGAAATATTCGGGTCCGGCGATAAATAGATAGAGAGTAGATCAACAGGCGACCGTGAACTTAAAAGATGACAGCATCTTGGTTCGGCGTTCCTTGGCGGGCAATGAGGCCGCGCTGGCGGAACTTTATAACCGATATGCCGACATGCTCTATGCGTTCATTTCGCATCTTGTTTACGATCCTCGTATAGACATGGCGGACATTTGGCACGATGCCTGGCTGGCGGCAATCCGATCGCTGCCCACCTTCGACCACAAAAGATGCCGGTTTTTTACCTGGTTATGCAGTATCGCCCGGCACAAGGCCATGGATTCTTGTCGTCGGGCGGCGCGAAGGCCGGCCGAGTCGTTATCGAGCTTTTCGCCGGACCGGTTGGCGGCCTTGATTGATGACGGCCCCCTGCCGGAGGAGGCGATGGCGTCGAGCGCCGTCCGGACATCCGTGATAGAAGCGCTGGCCGCCTTAGTGCTTGAGTCGAAGCGCAAGCAAGCGTTCCTGATCGATACGGGCCAGAACCGCCCAGCCGTCCTGGAGCTCTTTTCGGAGTTGGAGAACATCCATCCCGATTCCGCTGGTGACGCCCGATTAGCGCAATGGGCCGATCGTGTCGCCAAAGAGCCGGAGATCGGCATGGTTGGATTATTCTCGCCCGACGGCCGCATCATCCTCAGTCCTCTAAAAAAAGGACCATTGGCCTTTCTGTTCGGTAAAACCGCGGCTGACGTCAAGGATTTGGTCTCGCCGGATATATACGGCGCGTTGGACGCGCTGTCGGATTCCGATCTGCCGCGAGAACAGCGGAACATGCTTCTGGCCGCTTTTGCCATTCGCGCGGAAGGAACGCATAACGATATCTATCGCCATATACTCAGGCCGGTGCGAAACGCCAAAGGCGAAACCGTGGCCATGGCGTGGATCGCCTATGCCATCAACCGATCCTCGATCAACGGGATGGACTTGGCGTATTACGTGCTTGGCGGATTGGCCCGACTGCTGGGCTTCGGCGCATACTTGTTGTCTTTGACGATATGGGTGTTCCTCGACGCCAGGAGTCGTCAAACCCATCCCTGGCGCTGGGCGGCGTTTGTCCTTGTGAGCCAACTGATTGGGTTGCTCGTTTACTTGCTGGCCAGGAAGACAACGAAAGAAACCTCCGCAGTCTGACCAAAACTAGCCTTATTATGTTTGCAAGGCGTGTATTACGAAAGGAGAAAAAATGAAATCAACGCTTCGTTTTATCCTCTTATTATGCCTGGGATTCATGACGACGGATGGTTCTCCGTCGACGATTATTCGACAAGGTCGGAGAGACGGCTCGATCGTAAGACAAGACAACGGGTTTCCGTTTGTCGCGATCGAAGATTGGGTCGCCGCCATAAAAAGTCAGTCCCGTTTTGATGAAACGGATTTTCAAAGGAGGTTCCCTTCGGAAAAATTTCACGAGTATAAGGACAAGATCAAATTTCCCTTTGACACGTATGAGGAGTGGATCAACGCACTGAAGAATAAATCTGAACGTTCTATCCGTTTATTCGATGAGGCCGGCTTCCGAAAGACGCACTCGCGCGAGGACGTTGCCCGATTCATAAAGGACGTTGAATGTGTCCGTGTCGGCTATATGAGCGACGGGATGGTGATCGAGGGGTTTATTCTAAAGCCCCGGAACATTGCCGCAGGCGTGAAACTGCCCGTCATCATCTATAACAGAGGAGGCAATCAGGACCTCGCGATCATCGATTATGAAAAATTATACAGCCTGCGAAAGTTTGTCTATGCCGGTTATGTCGTCGTCGCAAGCCAGTATCGCGGCGGCGGAGGGAGTGAGGGTCGGGACGAATTCGGCGGCGCAGACGTCAACGACGTCCTGAACTTGATCCCATTGATCGAGTCGTTTCCCTATGCCGACGGAGGCAGGATCGGCATGTTCGGTTGGAGCCGCGGAGGTATTATGACGTATCTATCGCTGGCGAGAACAAAGCGAATCGCGGCGGCAGTCATAGCCGCCTCTCCGACGGATTTGTCCCTGGCCTTTAGGATGCGCCCCGAAATGGAAACCGTGGCCTTAAGGTTAATTCCTAATTATGCGAATGAAAAAGGGCAAGCGATACGAGCCCGTTCGGCGATATCCTGGCCTGAGAAACTGAATAAAAAAACCTCTCTGCTGCTCCTTCAGGGCAGCGATGACCGGAATTGCGAACCTTCCGACGTGCTGAAAATGGCCTTGCGTTTATATGAGACAAAGCATCCTTTCCGCCTTGTCTTTTTTGAAGGCGGTACGCACGGACTCAACGAGCACGAAAAAGAAGTCGATTCACTTATCCTGGATTGGTTCAACAGGTATCTGCGCGAAACAGGGAAGTAGTGTATCTATACGGTAGGGATCATCGCGTTACGCGAAAAAGTAAATCCCTATCCCTCTACCACAGGCCGGGCTGCGCGGCGCTTCCAAGACTGTAAAACAGTGTTACCAATCGTCACCGGCAACAGAGGTGCGGCAAGGCGCAAGACAGGCGCCGCGAATCGACGCCTGCCTCGATTTCTGTCACCGTTTCTACCGGCTACTTAACGGCTTTCAGCGGCGGCAGGATATTCTCCATCACCCAGAGTTCGTAATTATCCCGGCTTTGCGTGAACGCCATGCGCTTGCCGCTCGGGTGCATATCGAATCCCCAGCTCACCTCGGGGAAGAAATGGAGTTTTTCGCCAGGGCCGCCACCCGCCGAGAACCTCCAAAGCTCGGCGCCCTTCTTGAGGCCCGTGCCCACCAGGACGTGCTTTCCATCCGGCGCCCATGACAGGGTTGAAATGCCAGAGTAATCGGCTTCCGGAAAGCGCCACAACTCCAGTTCCTTGTCGGATTGAATATCCAGGATGCCCAGCACATATGATTTGGTCGGTATGTCATTCCGGTAATAGACAAACCGGGTTCCGTCGGGCGAGATCTTCATCATGCTGGTGTGGAATCCGCGGTGGACGTCTTTCTCCTCGCCGGTCGTGAGGTCTTTGCGCCGGATAATGAATTCTTCGCTTTTTTCAAGGGACCGGACATTGTAGAAGATCGCTTTGCCGTCAGGAGACCAGTTCTGACTTGGGTTTACCACCTCATTCTCCGTAGGGATCTTCGCAAGCTGGCTGACGTCGCCGCTCTCCGAATCGATTGCGAAAACGCCGAAGTTTACAGGGATTTCCTGGATATGGCCGGTGACCGCGAACCGGTGCCCGTCCGGGGATAGGATTGGATTGTACCATTGGAGTTTTGGTTTCGGAGTGATCTCGCGCGTCTGGTCGGTTGCTTCCGAGCGGATGAACAGCACGCCGTTTTGGTCTTGGGGTGGCCCTTTGAAGATCTCGTAATAGAGCAGATTCCCGTCAGGCGACCATCTGGGCGCCACCGCATTGGGGTAGTTTGGGTCCACCAGCGAGCGCGTGCCGGTCAGCTTCCCCGTTTGTTCGTCCACCGGGACGATGAACGAATCGGAGGTTCCCTTGTTGTCGATCTGGAAGAGCTGTCCATCGCGAGTCAAGTAGAGATTCGGGAGATTCGGGCTGGCAACGAGGTTCCGCCGAAGCAATTCCGGGTCTCCCCGGGGCCGGCCATTCTCGATCCCAAGCAGGTAAAGATCGCGGGTTCCCGACCGATCGCTCACGAACAAAATACCGGACCCATCCGGGGTCCAACCAACCATGTTATCGGCCGTCGGGTTCTGAATGAGAACCGAGTCTTGCTCCGTCGCGGTATCGTAGACGAAGATGTCGCCCTTCAGGCCGTAAGCTATGTGTCGCCCGTCTGGAGAGGGGTATCCCCAATCCACGTCTCCCGGCTCGGGCTGCCCGATATCGCGAATGGCGCCGTCCGGCAGAGAAATGATGTGCCGCTGGTTAAAGGTATTGTCCTTGCGATCGTATGAAATAGCCAGGATTCGGCGGCCATCCGGCATCCAGGTGCTAACCATCATCCATCTCCCGTCCTGACCGCTGTTGAGCACTCGCATGGAGGATCCATCGAGTGCCGAAAGGCGAAGTTCTCCGTAGCTCCTGACCCACCAATCATAGGCGATCTGCTTGCCGTCCGGCGAGATCGCCGCAGAACCGTAAGCGAACGTCCACTCCACTCCCGAAGCCTCACGGGTGATGCGTCTTTGCTCGCCGGACTGGAGATCGCGAAGCCAAAGATCGTTATTATCGGACGCGATAAAAACAACATACCGGCCATCCGGGGAGATGCCGACCGGCGACTCACTCCCCGCAACCCAAATCCGGCGCATGGCAACCTCGGTGCGGCCGGTGGTACCGCCCGCCCTGCCGGTGAGGGCGCTCAGCCGCTCTCGTGCCACCTTACTGGACTCCGGCTGATCGGCGTAGTCGCGCACCACTCGCTCGTAGGCCTTGCGCGCTTCGGAGTCGCCGAGTTTCTCGTAGCACTGGCCCATCCGCAGCAGGGCGGTCGCGACCGTGGCGCGGCCGGCGCCGGGCTGCGCGGCGATCTTCTTGTACTGCTCGATGGCGCCCTTCAGGTCGCCTTCCACCGTCTCCATCCGGATGGCGGCCTGCAGGTCCACTTCGGCCCGGTCTTTCTGTTGTCCCGAGCCAATGCCGATGGCCAGCGCCCCCGTCATTAAAAGAATTGCCAAGATTTTTCGCATTGTCATTACCTCCATGCCCCCAATGTACAGATGCATTGTGAGCCCAGGACGTCGGTTGTGTGTTGTATTGGTGTCGTTTAGTCGTCGAATCGGTATCCCAGGCCGCGGACGCTGACGATGTGCCTCGGCGCGGCCGGGTCTGATTCGATTTTGCGCCGCAGCTTGATGACATGGGTGTCCACCACGCGGTCGATCACGAACACCCCGGCGCCCCACACTTCGTCGATCACGCGGCCGCGCGCCAGAACCCGGCCGCGGTTCCGCAGAAACAGGCGCAGCATGTGGAGCTCGATCGCGGTGAGTTCTGTCGTCTGTCCGGCCCGGCGCAATTCCGCTCGCTCGAAGTCCACCTCGCAATCCCCAAAACGCTCGACTCCCGGCTCATCCGGAGCCGCCCGCCGCAGCAGGGCTCGGATCCGCGCCCGCAGTTCGCGAGGGCTGAACGGCTTCGTGACGTAGTCGTCCGCACCGAGGTCCAGCCCCATGACCTTCTCCGCTTCCTGGACCTTAGCCGTGAGCATCAGGATCGGGGTCCGGACCTTTGCTCGCCGCAGGTCACGGCAGACGTCGAAGCCATCCTTGCGCGGCAGCATCACGTCGAGCACGACCAGGTCCCAGCCGGGCTGTCTCCCGACTCGGCTGGCCTCCTCTCCGTCGTGAACCACCTCGACCTCGTATCCTTCCTCGCGCAGGTCCAGCTGCAGGCCCAGCGCGATGTCCGGATCGTCTTCGACAATGAGAATTCGTGCCATCGTGTCACCTCCTGACCGGAAGGGCCAGCGTGAAGGTGCTGCCGTGTCCCGGCTCGCTGCGGACTTCGACGCGTCCATGATGCGCCTTCATGATGTGGTTGACCATCGCCAGACCAATGCCCGTCCCCTTGATGCCCAGTCTCATCGCTTCGTCGCCGCGCTGAAATTTGCGAAAAATAGGGGCCTGTTCATGCGCCGGTATCCCCAGGCCACGGTCTCGCACCGCGATCGTCACTTCCGGGCCGACGCGGCCCACCTCCACTTCGATCTCACGGCTGTCGCCGGAGTACTTCACGGCGTTGTCGAGGAGGTTCCAGAGCGCGCGTCCAAGCGCTTCGCCGTCGGCGTCGATCTCCGCGGAATCTTGCGCCACCAGGCGGAATTGGAAGCCGGAAGACTGCCCTTCATTGCGGAATTCCTCCACGATGCGGCGCACCAGCTCGCTGCAGTCAACCGGTTCAAAATGATAGATCCGCGCGCCGCCTTCCATCCGCCCGAAGTCGAGCAGCGATTCCACGAGCCGTGTCAGCCGCGCGGTGGATCGCGCCTGAGCTTCGTAGCAGATGTCCCGACGCTCATCGCTCAGGTTCTTATGCTCGCGCAGCATGTCCGTGAACTGGCGGAGGGAGGTCAGTGGGGTGCGGAACTCGTGCGAAACCGCCGCCACGAAGTCCGATTGCAGGCGCGCTGCCGCGAATTCCCGGCTGGTCGCGCGAAATATCAGGTAGCTGGCAATAACGATCAGCACCGCCAGAATGAGAAAACCCGACACGAGGAGCTGGCGGCGTAGCCGATATTGGCCCCGTTCCATCTCCGGATCGCTGCCGGCCACGACCAGGGTCCAGGGAAGGCCGATGTCGTCCGCCCGGCGGACCGCTCCCGGAGGGAGCCCTTTGGAGCCGCTGTGGAGCTTCAACTTCACACGCTGCTCCCGCAGCACGGGATCGATCGCCCCAAGCCACTGCGCGGAAACGAACTGAGAAGTTGCGACCAGCGCGGACACCCGGTCCCCCGACCGGTTCCAGAGCGCGACGACGGTCTCCTCTCGGCCGACAGCAATGGATTCACGGCCGGAGGCGGCGGACCCTGGCTGAGATAGTCTCTGCCAGAGCGAGCGCAGCCCGTCTGCCAGCAGTTCACGCTCCGACTGGACGGGTAAGGGCGCGACTCCCCAGCGTGCGGCATCCTGCGCACAGAGTTGCGCTGCGGCGCGCGTCAGCGGCCAACGCCCCCGCTGCAAGTCCGAACCGAGAGCGGCCGCTTCGCGCCGGAGATCGTCGGCCTGGTTCAAGGCGTCCATCAGGGAGCAACGGGCTTGCCGTGCCACCAGGCTGACGGGCATCCCTTCGAACGCCCAACTGTCTTCGTTTAACAGCCGGGCGTAGACGGGGAGGGCATCGGCCTGCCTTCCAGAGCCGCGGAGACATCTTGCCAGGCGCAGCAGCGCTCCCGCCCGGACATCCGGTTGATTCAGGCTTGCGAGGTCCCGGTAGAAGGCAGCCGCGCGGTTGAGGTCGCGTTGCCTGAATTCGATGGCCTCGCCTGCAGCGAATGGCGCAACGGGCAGTTCGGGCAACTGTGGCGTAACAGGAAGATAGGCCACCCGTCCCATCGGCCAGATCTGGACGGTATCCCCCCGGGCGGTCATGACCACCGCGCCGTCCGGCCAGTCCTTGTTCCCCTCGACGAGGCGTCTCTCAGAAGCCTCCACCGCCCTCTGCAGCGCTGCCGTCGCAATGTCCGTCGCTCGTTCCACCCGTTGCTGGATCTGCTGCTCTTCGAGAGCGCGGTCCTGGGCTAGGACGCGCCAGCAAACCCAGAGGAGGGCAACCAGCGGCACCGCAGTGACCAAAGCGAGGAGCCGCGCCACCCGAGGTGGGAAGCGCGACGCTTTCCTCCAGGGCATTCGGGCCTCCCAGATGCTTAGGCAGATATAGCTGAGATAAGAGTTACCTTTTCGGCTGTGGCGGCCGGCTGAACCCCTTGATGTCGATTTTCCCCTCCAGCCATCACGGGGGAGTATAAATCGCGGCTCGAAAAGATGTCAAGGAAAGCCTGAAAGTTCCGGTATGATTATTTAAGAGGTGCAGCAAGGCGCAAGGCAGGCGCTGCGACGGCGGCCGGGGCCCCGGGCTTTGCCCGGGGGTCCACTTCCGCCGTACTCGCCCGTTGATATAAGCCACGGGCGAGTGGCGAGCCGAAGGCTCGTCCCTTGACTCGACGCCTGCCTTGCTTTCTGTCATCGTTTCTACCAGCTACTTGGCGACTTTTGGCGCCGGCAGGAAGTTCTCCATGACCCAGACCTCAATATTCCCCGTCCAGGTGCCGATCGCCACGCGGCGGCCGTCAGGGTGCAGGCGCAGCCACCACAAGTCGTCGACGGTCAGCCCCAGCCGCTGCGGCTCTCCACCCTCGGCCGCGACACGCCACACCTGCATGTTCCTTGTGACTCTTCCATTGAGGCCTTTCACGAAGAGCACGTAGCGTCCATCCGGCGTACACGAAGGCCACACCCGATAGTTGGCCTCCTTGGCATCGATTCTGACGAGCTCGCGCGCCTCTCCGCCGGTGGTTGGCATGACGCGCAAGACCAGCGACTGGTCTTCCTGCGCACCGATGACCAAACGCTGGCCGTCGGGAGAAACCGACACCCAATAGAGTCCTGGCTTCTGGATGACCTCGGTTTCACGGGCGGATTGCAGGTCGCGCGCCAACAGCTGAAGCCGGTTCGCGTTCGGAGGGTTAGGCGTATTGACGTAGAAGATCGTCCTTCCATCCGGAGACAGATCGAAACGCGGAATGCCTCCAGCGGCCAAAGGCAGCGGCATCAGGGATGTCGCCTGTCCGGTTTGCACGTCCACACGCAACATGCTCCAGCCCTTTCCGGGCTCGAACCCTGGGACCACGATCGCATTTCCGTCAGGCGCCCATCGAAGGCCCAGCCCAATCCTCGTCTTCCCGACCTGTAGCTCGCGTTCCTCGCCTGTGCTGGTGGAACGGATGACGATGACGGAGTCGTTCGGAGTCGGATCGCGGACGTACGCCAGGAACCTGCCGTCGGGAGACCAGTCCGG
>JAPLSM010000039.1 GCA_026398635.1 Spirochaetota bacterium
GCGAGCTACGGCGACGGGATCTCGGAGACCCGCATCGGCCGGGCCGTGTCCCACCGGAGGGACGCCTACCTCCTGGCGACCAAGTCGACCCAGCGCGCCGCGCCCGAGTTCACCGCCGAGCTGGAGCGCAGCCTGGCGAACCTGCGGACCGACCACGTAGACATCGCGTTCATCCACTCCGTCCAGTCGGCTGCGGAGGTTGACCGGGTGCTCGCACCCGGCGGCGCCATGGAGGCGGCGGCCGCGGCGCGGCAGGCCGGGAAGATCCGGTTCATCGGCGTCACCGGCCACGGGAGGCCCGACGGGCTGATGCACGCCCTGCGCCAGCATACCTTCGACGTGCTGATGACGGGCTTCAACTACCTCGACCGATTCAACTTCCCGGGCGTCGAGCGCGACCTCGTGCCGCTGGCCCGGGAGCACGGCACCGGCCTCCTCGCCATGAAGGCACTCGCCGACGGGTACCTCTACCGGTCGCCCGAGCCGGCACTGCGCTACACACTCGCGCTGCCCGTGGCATCGGTGGTCGTCGGAGCGAATTCTCTCGCACTGTTGAAGAAGGACATCGCCATCGCCCAGTCATGGACGGCCATGAACGGCGCCGAGCGGGAGGAGATGTTCCTCTCGGCGCCCGAGCTCGGGGATTACGTGTGCCGGCTGTGCGGCCGATGCCGGGAGGAGGGATTCGATCCCCAGCAGGTGTTCCTGCTCGAGGGCCTCTTCGACCGGCAGATGGACGACGGCCGGGTGGACGACGCCGCGCGCTACGCCCTGCGCGAGCGCCTCAAGCAGTGGTTCGGCCAGGCAGAGACCGCTCGCGACGAGTACGCGGCGCTCGCCGTGAAGGTGGATCCCGATCACGACTACCGGCACCTGAACGAACGCTGCCCCTACGGCATCGACATCGACCGCAAGTTGAAGCTCGCGCACGGCAAGCTGTCCCGGGATCGTTACGTGGCCTGAGCGGCTGGCGGACGGCTGCCGGCCACTACCCACGGCTCTTCGTCGCGAGGGCCCGCGGTGCATTTCCGGCGCCTTCGCGGTGTTCCAGAATCGATGCGTCACCCGAACCACAGGAGGCTCCCCGTGAGGATCCGCACCCTCGTCATCGCCGCACTCGCGCTCGCGCTCTCCGCCTGCTCGGCGCTCGCCTTCGGCACGTGGGACAACGTCCGGGGCAACGGGACGGTCCGGCTCGAGAGCCGCGACGCGCCGTCGTTCACCGGCATCGAGAACCAGGGCTCAGGGCTCGTGAGGTTCTCGCAGGGTTCCACCCGGCAGGTCACGGTCGAGGCGGACACGAACATCCTCCCGTACATCGAGACCGAGGTGCAGAACGGGGTCCTGGTCCTGCGGACCCGGCCCGGCATCTCCATCAACCCCACCCGGCTCGTGTTCCGGATCACCGTGCCTGAGCTTCGGACGATCGGAATCCAGGGTTCGGGAGATTTCCGGATGGAGACGCCCCTCGAGACCGACCGGCTCGAAATCGAGATCGAGGGGTCGGGCAGCATCGAGGGGGAAATCGCTGCCGACGACATCTCGGTGGAGATCCGCGGCTCGGGCGACGTGTCGCTCGGCGGAACCGCCCGTCTCTCGCAGTTCGACATCGACGGCTCGGGCGACATCGAGGCCGCGGATCTCTCGAGCGTCGATGCCCGCGTGGTCATCCAAGGCTCGGGCAGCGTCACGCTCCAGGTGACCGGCTCGCTTGACGTCGAGATCAATGGCTCGGGCAGCGTGCGCTACCGGGGCGGCGCGAAGGTCACGGTGCGCTCCTCGGGCTCCGGAACGGTGAGGGAATACTAGGCCGGCGGGTCCTGGGCCGGCCGGGCCGCACGGAGGGCGGACTGGTTCGCCTCGATGATGCGGTCGGAGAGGGCATTGAACGCGTCGTCGATCGTGCACCGCTCGGGATGCCGTTCGAACCACCGCACCGATTCGCGCACGCCTTCGGCGAACGGGACCGTGGCCACGTAGCCCGGCACGAAGGCCTTGATCTTCGAGTTGTCGAAGATGCTGCACTGCGCCTTGTCTCCGATCAGGCTCCCCAGGCTGTCGGAGTCGAACGCGGCGATGAACTCCGAGGCGACGTGGACGATGTCCGGCTGCGCCCCCGCTGCCGCGCCGATGAGCCGGTAGATCTGGTCCCAGGTGAGGACCTCGTCCGAGGTGATATGGAAGGCGTGCCCGATCGCGTGGATATTCCCCATCAGCCCGACGAATCCCTTCGCAAGGTCCGAGTTGTGGGTCATGGTCCAGAGAGATGTCCCGTCCCCGGGAACGATGATCCTCTTCCCCCTGCGCATGCGGTCCACGATCGTCCAGGGGTGGTTCCAGCTGCCCACGCACGCCGGGATCTGGGTTATGCCGTAGGTCAGGCTCGGCCTGATGATGGTGATCGGGAAGCCCTTCTCGCGGTACTCGCGCACGAGCAGGTCCTCGCAGGCGATCTTGTCACGGCTGTACTGCCAGTAGGGGTTGGCGAGGGGCGTGGACTCGGTGATGAGGTAGTGCGTGGCGGGTTTCTGGTAGGCGCTCGCCGAGCTGATGAAGAAGTACTGCCCCGCGCGGCCCGAGAACAGCTCGATGTCCGCAGCCGCCTGCTCGGGTGTGTAGGCGATCCAGTCAGCCACGACGTCGAAGCTCTGGCCCCGCAGCGCATCGAGCATGGCCTTCCGGTCGCGGGAGTCGGCGACGATCTGCTTCGCGCCGCGGGGGAAGAACTCCCCCCGCTGCCCGCGGTTGAGCAGCGTCAGCTCGAAGCCCCGCTCGACGGCAAGACGCGACACCGCGGAGCTGATCAGGCCGGTTCCGCCGATGAAGAGTGCCTTCATGACGATCCTTTCGCCCCCCTCAGGGGTAGTACTTGAAGATGTTGCCGATGCGCGGGATGTGGCGTTGGATCCTCCGCGACGCCTCGTCGAGCAGGCGCATCGCCGATGGGTCAACCGTCCCCTCGAAGGCGGTGAGGTTTCCCGCGAGGTGGTCCCGGTTGCGGGACCCCACGAGGACCGACGCGATGGTTCCCGAGTCGGTGAGCCAGCGCAGCGCGAGATGGGAGAGCGGCCGGCCCGCCTTCGCGGCGATGGCCGCAAGTTCCTCGATCCCGTCCCGCACGTGGGGCCACACCTCGGGATCGTAGTAGACGGTGGAGGCCCTCGGGTCGCCGGGGGCGAATCGCGGCTCCCGCGGTATGGCGCCGGAGAGAAGCCCCTGCGCTAGGGAGCTGTAGCTCACGAGGACGATGCCGTTCTCCCGGCAGTAGGGGATCACGTCCTCCTCCGGGAAGCGCCACAGCAGGTTGTAGCAGAGCTGGTGCGCGTCGATGCGTCCCGCCCGCGACGCGTCCCGCATCTGCTGAACGGAAAAATTGCTGACGCCCACGTAGCGTACCCATCCCCTCGAGCGAGCCTCCTCCAGTGCCTCCATCATCGGCGCGGGATCCATCCCCTCCCGCGGCCAATGGATGTAGAACAGATCGATGCAGTCGCGGCCGAGGCGTTCGCGGCTCGCCCGCACGCCGGCACGGGTCTCCGCTGCTCCGGCCATATTCATTTTCGTCGCGACGAACGCCTGCGGCTTGCCGGCCAGCGCTCTGCCCAGCACGGCTTCCGATCGGCCCGCGCCGTAGCCCTGCGCGGTGTCGAAGTGGTTCACGCCGGCGTCCAGGGCCGCTGCGACGACGCCGGCAGCCTGCGCCTCCGGGACGACCTCGCTGCCCATGTCGCCGAACTGCCAGCAGCCGATTCCCAGCCGGGAGATCGATCCTAGAGAAGGCGCCGCACCCACTGGATCCCTTTCGCGAGGAATCGACGGTACGAGGGATCCTCGAGGACCTCGCGGCGATGCCCCGGGGTGAAGCAGAACACCCGGCCCGCGCCGCACTCGTGCGCCCACGCCGCGGTCGAGCTGCCGTAGTCCGGCGCGGATGATTCCAGCAGTCGCGTGGTGTCCGCGGAATCGACCCGCATGAAGTACATCTCGTCGCGGAAGGAGACCTCCGAGAAGCCTTCCAGCAGCACGTGGGCCGCGCCCGTGGACCGGACGCGGAACTCCGGATGCTGCTCCGGGTGGCTGAAGAAGGTCCCGTGCAGCGTGGAACCGTAGGGCCCGGCGTGTGCGTACGAGGCCAGGCCCGCGTGCAGGCCCACGAGGCTGCCGCCGGCGCGCACGAACGCGGCGATGGCCTGCTCGTGGCGCTCCGTGTTCCACAGGGCCTTCGATTCACGGGGCGCCATGCGTCCCTCCCGGGCCATCACGAGCACGCCGTAGTCGGAAAGCTTCCCCCACGGCACGGCCAGGGGATCGGTGAAGAAGTCGATCCGCACGTCCGCTCCCGCCGCCGCCTCCAGGGCCGCCCGCATGTGGCCCGGCTCGTGGTAGTCATCGCCGATGAGCGCCGCGATCCGTGAGGTGGGCATCAGTCCTTCCCCTTCCGATCGTTCTCCAGCAGCTCGACGATCGTCTTCAGTGTCCCCGAAGTGTCGACGTAGGCGTAGCGCCCGCCGGTGTACTCGCCTTTCTGCTGGAGGGGATGGCCGTGCGCCTCGAGCTCGCGGACCCTGTCCCCCATCCCCTCGATGACGAATGCAATGTGGTGTACCCCTTCGCCGTGGGCATCGAGGTGCTCCCGCCACGTGCTGGGATGCTTGTCCGGCTCGATGAGCTCGACGTCGAGGCTGCCGAAGTGCATGAACGCGAGCTTGGCGCGGGCCGGCGTCGGGGCGCCGTGGAAGCGCGTCTGAGCCTTGTCCATGCCGTCGGTCTGCACCCACGTCGGGACGGGAATGCCGAAGAACTCGGCGAACTCCCGCGACGATTTCTCGATATCGTGGACCACGATTCCGATCTGCGTGATCACGTTGTTTCCCAGAAGCCCCTTGCCCATGTTACCCCCCCCACCCGAAGAGTGCGGCCATGAGAGAGCGCCGTCGGGGCGGATCATAGCAGAGGGAACCGCGCGAAGGAAGGCCGGGCGACCGCCGGCCCGGATTCAGGACTCCCCACCACCCGTTGCGGCGTCCGATTGACTTTTCGCGGTCGGGGAGTACCATGCGGAAAAGGGGAGCGCATGGCTGACCGCGGCCGGACGAGGGAGTCACAACGGAAAACCAAAACACTCCCCGCCGCGTCGGGCCGTCGCACCTCATTGGCCGCGCATCGGAAGAAGGTGGACAGCGTCGACATCGCCCGGCTCGTCGGCGTGGCGCGCAGCACCGTGAGCAAGGCCATCAACGGGTACCCGTACATCGCCGCCGGAACGCGCGAACGGATCCTCGAGGCGGTCCGCGCCTACGGGTATTATCCCAACTACTCCGCCCAGGTGCTCGCGGGGAAGCGGACCACCACGCTGGGGCTCTTCTTCTTCCGCGCCGGGCACTTCTCGGATGACGTGCTGGCCGACTTCATGATCTCCAGCGTCATCGAAAACGCTGCCGCCTTCGGGTACCACACGCTCGCGTACGTGGTCCGCAGCCCCGAGGACGACGCGACCGCGAGCTCGCTCAAGGCGGCCTTCTACCAGCGCCGGGTCGCCGCCGGTATCTTCATCGGAGCCCGCAACCGCGAGCCCCTCATCGATCAGCTCGTGGCGGATGGCTACGCCGTCGGCGTGTTCGACCAGCGGCCGGCGAGCCGGCCCGAACCGAACCGGGTGGTTACGAATTACGACGACGCGGGCACGAGCCGGGCCGTCATCGCCTACCTGGCATCCCTCGGCCACCGCGAGATCGGCATCATCGACGGTGACCGCGCCCGGTACGCCGGCATGATGAAGCATCGGGGGTTCATGGCCGGCATGCGGGCGAACGGCCTGCCCGTCAACGAGAACTGGATCCGGGGCGGCGACTTCCAGAGCGAAAGCGGCTACCGGGCGATGCGCGAACTGCTCGCCGCGAACAAGCTCCTGCCAACCGCGGTGGCCGCTGCGAACGACAACACCGCGTTCGGCGCCATGAGGGCCATGGAGGAGTTCGGGTTGCGGATACCCGAGGACATCTCGATCGTCGGAGTCGACGGACACCCGTTCTGCCAGTACGCGCGCCCGCCCCTCACGACCTTCGAGTACGATATCCAGGCGATGATCCGGGGGCTCGTTTCGGCCGTCATCGGGGTCGTCTCCGGCAAGTCCGACCCGCAGGCCCTCCGCCAGGTGTATTCCGCGCGCCT
>JAPLSM010000417.1 GCA_026398635.1 Spirochaetota bacterium
GCCGGCCTACGGCTCCGGAGGCCGTCGCTCTATCCAACTGAGCTAATTGCCCAAACCGCGGGGATATGACATCCTCGGGCGATCGTCCCGTTACGATATCCCCAAAGGAGCGCGTTTGTCAACGGAAACGTATGCCCGGATCCTTTGGGTGGTGCTCGACGGTTTCGGCCACGAGCACGCCCGGCGACTATTGTCGAACCCGGGCAGGTTTCCCGCGCTCGAGCGCATCGCGCGCGACGGCCACCTCGGCGCCTGCCGACCCCCAGAACCGGTCTGCCAGACCCCGCCCGCGCTGCTCGCGCTGTTCACGGGCTCCGCGCCCGCGGAAAACGGCGTCTGGGGCTACAAGGTTCCCGACAGAGATGGCCAGCTCGAACGCTCGATCAGCGGCTTTGCGGTGGAACGGAAGGCCGGCACGGCCATCTGGGAGGATCTCGAGGCGTCTGGGCGGACCTTCTCGATCATGAACGTCGGCTTCCGCCGCGACCGGGTTTGGTCCGATCCGTTCCCCCACCTCGCCTTCGCGTACGACGGGTACCGGAGCCTGCGCGCGCCCTCCCACTTCAGCATCCCCGCCGGCTCATCCCGTATAACCTTCGAGGGCATCGACATCGGCGTCATGCGCCGGTCTGGGCGCGTGGAGCTCCGCAGGGGGAGCCGGCTCCTCGCGCGGCTCGAGACGGGCGGAGCCGCGAAGGTGCCGTTGACTCGGGGCACCAGGGTGTTCGCGCACCTTCTGGCGGCCGACGAGCTCACGCTTTACCCCGAGAGCCCGGCCCTTGTACGCCTCGGCCCCGCGGCGCCGAGCAGTGCCGGCCGGCCCCCGGACGCGGAAGGGTACCGGGACATGTCGGCATTCCGCCGGGCGCGCAGCCTCAACGATCACGCCCACGCCGGGGAACGGGTGACGGTCGAGTCGGAACTCCTGCCCTCCCGTGCTGCGATGCGACAGAAGGCCGACCTCATGCGATGGGCCGTCAAAACCGTTCCCGCCAACCTGACGATCTGCTACGTGCCGCTGATGGACGAGTTCAACCATACATGGTTCCACCTCTGCGAATCCCAGCCGTTCAACCTGCGTGCGGAACAGCTCTTCGGCGAGTGCGGGGGCATGATCGACGCGTTCCTGGCCGAGCTCATGGCCCTGGCCGACCACGAGACGCTGCTCGTCGTGTCCTCGGATCACGGCGCCCTGCCGTTCCGCCGGCTGCTCCACCTGAACGAAGCGTTCGCGGATGCCGGCCTCGTGCGCCGTACCGGCTCCGGCTACGACTATGTGCGGTCGACCGCGTGGTACCACCCGTCGGACTGCGGGCAGGTCGTCGTAAACGAGAGGGAAGCACGGCGCCGAGGCATGGCGGTGCCGGCGCTCAGGGCCGCCGCGCTCGCGGCGCTGGGCCGGGCAAACGACGCGCACGGAGCCCGCATCGCGGCGGTGGAACCCGGGCCTTCCGATCCCTTCCTGCTGTACCTGTACCCCGAGGCCGACACGTACTTCACGGGCGACCCACCACGGTCGGGGAAGCCGGCGCTGAATCCCCGCCGGTCGGGCGGTCACCACCTGTCGCCGCTCACGCCGAGCCCGTGGATCGACGCCATGATCGGCCTGTGGAGCCCCCGGCCCGGCGCCCGCGCCGCCGACGGAGCGCCCGCCCGCAGCACGGAGGTCAAGGGGTTCCTGCTGCGGAGGATGTCTCGATGAAGTTGAACGCCAAGACGCTCTCCTCGCTCGCGCTGCTTTGCATGCTCGGCATGCTCGTCGGCGGCCTCGCGTGGGAAGTGCTGGAACGCGTGGCGCTGCGTTCCGGTCTCGACGTGGATCTTTCCATCGGCCCGGTCGGGTTCGACCTGTCCGTGGTCGCCCTGAGCGTGACCGTGAACCCGGGCACCTTCCTCGGGCTCGTCGCCGCGGTCCTGCTGTTCCGGGCGCTGTAGCACGATGGACACAATCATCCTGGCATCGGGATCGCCGCGCCGGCGCGAGCTGCTCGAACGGATCCGGATACCCTGCAAGGTCGTGTCCCCGCAGGTGGACGAGGAGCACGACGGCGGAGGGGCACCCGCGGACCGGACGACGGCCCTCGCCCGGCGCAAGGTCGAGGCCGTGCTCGCGCTGTTCAGGAACGAGGCGCCCCGGTGGGTCCTCGGCGCGGACACGGTGGTCGAGGTCGACGGTCTCGTCCTGGGCAAGCCGGCGGGTATCGAGGAGGCGGAGCGGTTCCTGCGGCACCTCTCGGGTCGGGTGCACCGGGTGCACACCGGGCTCGCGCTGCACGCGGGTCGCTCGCGGCCGATCGAGATCGAGGCCGTCTCGACCGAGGTGCGCTTCCGGGCGCTCGACGAGGAGGAGATCCAGTCCTCCCTCGAGTCGGGCGAGTGGGCGGGGGCGGCCGGAGCCTACCGTATCCAGGAGAGGGGTGCGTTCCTCGTCGAGTGGATCCGGGGCTCCTGGTCAAACGTCGTAGGCTTGCCTCTCGAGGCGTTTTATGGCATGTTGAAGCGCACCGGATACCGGTTTTGACTCTTTTTCCATCCCACCCGGCCGCACGGACGGGTGTATAAGCCAATCGAAAGGGCGAAGGAGGACATTTTGGCTGTCGTCACCATGAAGAACCTGCTCGAGTCGGGGGTGCATTTCGGTCACCAGACAAAGCGCTGGGACCCTCGGATGAAGAAGTACATCTTCGCTGAGCGCAATGGCATCCACATCATCGATCTCCAGAAGACCATCGTGGCCATCAAGGACGCCTACGAGGCGGTGCGCCGGACGGTGCTGGCGGGCAAGACCGTGCTCTTCGTGGGCACGAAGAAGCAGGCCCAGCAGACCGTCGAGCGCGAGGCACGCCGGTGCGGCCAGCACTTCGTCAACAACCGCTGGCTCGGCGGCATGCTTACGAACTTCACCACCATCAAGAAGTCGCTGATGCGGCTGAAGAAGCTGGAGAAGATGGAGGTCGATGGCACCTTTACGAGCCTCACCAAGAAGGAAGTCGCGAAGTTCATGAAGGAGCGCACGGGTCTCGAGAAGAACCTCGGCGGCATCAAGGAGATGAAGGAACTTCCGGGGATCGTGTTCATCATCGATACCCGAAAAGAAGACATCGCTGTAGCCGAGGCACGCCGGGTCGGCGTGCCCATCGCGGCCGTGGTCGACACCAACTGCAACCCCGAGGGCATCACGTACCCCATCCCGGGCAACGACGACGCCATCCGGGCCATCAACCTGTTCGCCCAGATCATTGCTAACGCGGTCATCGAGGCCGAGAACGAGGTGGGACTGGAGGTGGTCGAGACGCTGCAGGAGGAGAAGGGCGACGAGGGCTTCGCCGCGGTCGTGGAGAAGGGCGAGTTCGGCGCGGACGCCAAGTACGACCACGAGGAAGAGACCGTCCCCGTGGCCGCCGTGCTCGGCACCGCAGCCGAGGAGGCTTCGACGGGCTTCACCGACAAGGACTACTCCAACTACAACCCCGACGAGGTCGCCTCGAAGGCGGAGGCCGCAACCCCCCCCGCCGAGCCCGAGATCGACGAGGACAAGCTTTACAAGGAGTGACGCACTGTGGATGTTTCCGCCACTGATCTGAAGCGACTGCGCGAGAAGACCGGCGCGGGCATGCTCGACTGCCGAAATGCCCTGGTCAAGGCCGGGGGCGACTTCGACAAGGCCGAGCGCCTGCTGAAGGAGAAGGGCCTGGCGGCCGCAGCCAAGAGGAGCGGCCGGGCCACCGGCGCGGGCAAGATCTTCGTGAAGGTGCTGCCCGGCAACGCCGCCCAGGGTTTCACCGCGGCGAACGACGCGATGGAACTGCTGGTGAAGGAAGCCGTCGGCAAGATCAAGGAGAACATCCAGCTCCGCCGGTTCACCACCATCACGGCGGGACCCGACGAGATGCTCGTGGACTACACCCACGACGACCGCATCGGGGTCGTCGTGAAGGCGAGGCTCTCCAGCCCGAAGCTCGCCGCCGAGCCCGCCGTGCGGCAGACCCTGTTCGAGTGCGCGCTGCACCTCGCCGCCTTCGCGCCCCAGTTCCTCTCGCGCGATAAGGTGCCCGCCGAGTGGCTCAAGGACCAGGAGGCGATCTTCCAGGAGCAGGTGAAGGCAATGGACAAGCCCGCCAACGTGCTCCAGGGCATCGTGAAGGGTAAAGTGGCCAAGCTGCTGTCCGAGGTGTGCTTCCTCGAGCAACCGTTCGTGAAGGACGAGAAGCGCAAGGTCGCGAAGGTCCTCGAAGACCTCGGGAAGCAGGTCGGGGGGACGGTCGCCGCGGTCGACTTCGTCTACTACAAGGTCGGCGAAAGCGCCTGACCGCGCCACGTGACGGACGCCCCCGGGACGTCCAGCGGCGAAGGAGGATGCCGGCATGACCAGGGACAAGATCCGCGCCCATTCGGAGGAGGGGATGAAGAAGTCCCTCCAGGCCCTGCAGGACGAGTTCAAGACCCTGCGCGGCAGCCGCGCCTCGCAGGCCCTGTTCGAGAAGATCAGGGTCGACTACTACGGGCAGAAGGTGCCCATCAACCAGGTCGCCACGATATCGATCCCCGAGGCCCGGCAGGTCATCATCCAGCCGTGGGACCGCAGCGTGCTCGGCGAAATCGAGAAGGCTATCCAGAAGTCGGAGCTGTCCGTCAACCCGAACAACGACGGCAAGGTGATCCGGATCAACATCCCGCCGCTCACCGAGGACCGGCGCAAGGAGCTGGTGAAGTTCACGAAGAACATGGCGGAGACCACCCGGGTGGCCATACGCAACCACCGGCGCGACGCCAACGAGGAGATCAAGAAGGCGCAGAAGGCCTCGGAGCTGAGCGAGGACGAGGCCAAGAAGGCGACCGACGAGATCCAGAAGCTGACGGACCGCAACATCGAGGAGGTCAACAAGCTCCTCGAGGCCAAGGACAAGGAAATCCTGGAGGTGTGAGCACCCCCGGGACCCCGTCCCTCCCGCGCCACGTCGGCATCATCATGGACGGCAATGGCCGGTGGGCCCGCGAGCGCGGCCGGCCGCGCTCCGAGGGGCACCTCGAGGGGCTCACGGCTGCCAAGCGCGTGACGGCCGCGGCTGCCGATCTCGGCATCGCGTGGCTGACCCTCTTCACCTTCTCCACCGAGAACTGGCGCCGGGCCGAGGAGGAGGTCTCGTACCTCATGTTCCTCATACGGTCCCATCTGAGACAGGAGTTCGACTTCTACCGGCAGAACCGCATCCGCATCCTCCACGCCGGCGACCTCGAGCGACTCCCCCCCGAGGTGGTCCGGGAGATCCGTTCGGCGATGGCGGACACGGCCGGCTTCGACGGCCTCACCGTGGTTCTGGCCATCAACTACGGGGGCAGAGACGAGATCGTGCGCGCCGTGCGCCGGGCCGCGGCAGCGGGCGGCGCCACGGGGATCACCGAGGAGACGCTGCGCTCCCACCTGGACCTGCCCGGGGTGCCGGACCCCGACCTCATCATCAGGACCGGCGCCGAGCTGCGCCAGTCCAACTTCCTGCTGTGGCAGTCCGCGTACGCGGAGCTGTACTTCAGCCCCAAGCTCTGGCCGGACTGGGACCGGGCGGACCTCGCGGCGGCTCTCGAGGAGTACGCTCGGCGGACGCGGCGGTTCGGCGGTACGGAAAGGAGCCAGTCGTGAACTGGAAAGGCTTCAAAGTGAGGGTCGCGATGATCTCCGTCGCCCTGCCGCTGCTCGGTGTGCTCGTGTTTCTGCTGCCGTGGCGGACCCATCTCGCCTTCAACCTCCTGGTGACAGCAGTCTGCGTGGTCGGCAGCCTCGAGGTGGTCGGCCTGCTGGGAGCCCGCCGCATCCCCGTTTCGCGGTTCCTCGCGCCGGTCCTGGCGGGCACCCTGCCGGTTGCTGCGTACCTGCAGACCGCGGGCATCGTGCCGGGAGTCGAGCTGCAATTGTTGATGACCGTGGCCGCCGCCGGCATCATCCTGGTGCGCTCCATCATCTTCCAGCGCAAGGCCACGCTGCGGGGGCTGCTCGCCTACGCGGGCGCCTCGCTGCTCGCCCTGCTGTACCCGGCCTTCTTCCTCTCCTTCATCACGCGCATGACCGGCTTCGCCGAGCCGTCGCTCACCGTGGCCTTCTTCCTGTGCGTGCTCTTCGGCGACGACATGAACGCCTACTTCGTCGGCAGCCTCTGGGGCCGGTCCACGCGCCTGAACCTGCCCGTGAGTCCCAACAAGAGCGCGATCGGGTTCGCCGGCGGCATCGCGGGTGCCCTCATCGTGGCCCTGCTTTTCCACTGGCTCGCCGCCGGTTTCCCCCACCGTGGCCTGTGGCCCGACATCGCCATCGACGCGGCGATCGGGATCGTAGGCATTGTCGGCGACCTCGTGGAGAGCGGCCTGAAGCGTTCGGCGGGGGTCAAGGACTCCGGCGTCATCATCCCCGGCAGGGGGGGCCTCCTCGACTCCGTCGATTCGCTCGCGCTCGCTGCCCCGCTGTTCTGGTTCCTGCTCGTCCTCGTGCCGGCAGCCTGATGCGGAGGGTCGTCGTCATCGGCAGTACCGGCTCGATCGGCACCGCCGCGCTGGAGGTGGCGCGTGCGCTTCCCGACCGCCTGAAGGTGGTGGGGCTCAGCTGCCGGCACGACGTTGAACGCCTCGCCGCCCAGGCAGCGGAGTTCCGGCCCGACGCCGTGGCGATCGCCGGGCCGTGCCGCATCGACGACAGCCGGTTCGGCAGCGCCCGGGTCCACCGCGGCGAGTCGGGGCTGCTCGATCTGATCCGCGAGACCGGAGCCGACGTCGTGCTGAAC
>JAPLSM010000318.1 GCA_026398635.1 Spirochaetota bacterium
TTCAAGGAATCGGGCCGCCGGCGCGTCGGCCGCCAAGAGATCCGGCGCATGCTCTACGAGATGACCACCTTCGGCGACCCCTGGTCGGAAGAACGGTATTCCGCAGTCGACGAAGTCCTCGTCAAGCACGTGGAGCGGAAAATCATCGAGCACCTGCTGCAGAACCGGCAGCCGGTCCTCGCCGAGAACACGTGCATCTCGGCTGCCTCGCGGAAGACCTACCTCTCGATCGCCCGGCAGATGCACCGCACGGTCGGCGCAATCTTCCTCGACACGCCGATGGCCACCTGCCTCGAGCGCAACCGCCGGAGGGCGGATCCCGTCCCCGAGCGGGTCATCGCGGAGCTCGCAGCCGCTCTCGAGGCACCTGACGCCGGCGAGGGCTTCGACCAGCTGATGATCGCGTCGGGGCACTGAGTGGACCTATTCTCCCTGAGGTACTTCGTCGCCGTCGCGCGCACGGGCAGCTTCTCGCGCGCGGCCCACGAGCTCTACCGCACCCAGCCCGCGGTCAGCCTCCAGGTGCGGAAGCTCGAGAAGGAGCTGGGCCTCCCATTGTTCGACCGATCGCGCCGCTCGCCCACGCTCACCGTGGCCGGCCAGGCCCTCCTGGCCGGATCGCGGGACCTGCTCGAGCGCCTGGAAGCGCTGCCCGGTCTCGTGGCCTCCGCGGAAGCCGAGCCGGGGGGCTCGCTTACGGTCGCCTCGAACCTCTCGCTCATCACCCACTTTCTGCCTTCCGCGATCCGGGCATTCCACCGCCGCTTTCCCCGGGTGAAGATGCGCATGCTGAACCGGACCGCACGGGGCATCGTCCGGGCAGTCGAGGAGAGCGAGGCGGACTTAGGTATAGGGTTCCTGCTCGAAAACCGTGCCGGCCTGGCCGGCGAGGTGATGCATCGCTCGCCGTTCGTGCTGGTGAGCCCCCGCGATGCCGCAGCCGCGCGGAAGCGCCGACCCTCGATCGAGGAGATCCTCGCGGGCCCCGTCGTGCACTTCGAGGAGGGCGTGGACCTGCGCCGGCACCTCGAGCGCAGCCTGTCAGGCCGGCGGAGCCTCGAGCCGGTGATCGAACTGCCTTCGATCGAGTCGATACTGTTGTTCGTGGCCTACGGGTTCGGCAGCTCCATCCTGCCGGCCTTCGCGGTCGCCGACCGCTGGCGGAAGAAACTCGCGGTGCGGGACCTGGGACGCACCCTCGCGCCGCTCGAGATCCGATGGTGCGCGGACCGGCAGCGTCCGCTGTCGCGGGCAGCAGCCACGTTCCGGGATCTCTGCGGAGGAAACAACCATGCATGAGTTCGCGACGCTCAATGGACAGCCCAGCAGGACCCTGGGCAACTCGACGGTGCGCATCGCCGTCACGGTGCAGGGCGGGCATCTCACGGCGCGCTTCGCCGCGGGAGGGAGGGAGGGAGGTGGACCCGTTCTTCACCGCGCCATGGTGGAACGAGACCCTGCCGTCGGGAACCCCTGAGGTGATCCGGGTCCTTCGCGGCGACTTCTTATGCCTCCCGTTCGGCAACGATCCCCTACCGCACGGAAAGACCGCGAACGACACATGGCGGTACGAAGGGATTGCCGAGCAGGGCTGAACGCGCGATCTCGTCCTCTCGATTGATCTCGGCCCCGGCAAAGGCCGCGTGCGCAAGCGGGTCCGGGTCGTCGAGGGCGAGCCGGTGATCTACCAGGAGCACCTCGTCTCGTGCTGCCCGGGACCCCCGCCGCTCGGCCACCACCCGATCCTGAAGCTTCCGGACCGGGAAGGCGTGGGGATCCTCGACATGAGCGCGCCGGTCGCCGGATTCACCACCCCGCAGCGCATCGAGGAACCGGCCAACGGCGGGTACTCGTCGCTCGCGGGTTCTTACCGAGCGCGGGACGACGGTCGACCTGACGCGCTATCCCACGCCCCGGGTCTCGATGACCTGGTGTGCTTCGTGAGCAACCCTCGCCGCGAGTTCGCCTTCAGCGCGGTCTCGGTGCCCGAGGAGGGCTGACTCTATTTCCAGCTCAAGGATCCGAAGATCCTGGCGGAGACCGTGCTTTGGATGTCCAACGGCGGCCGGGTCGTCTCGGTGCTGGAGCTCGAGGAAGTCACCGCATTCTTCCATTATGGAAGCGAGGCGAGCCTCGGGTCGAACTTCTTCAGGGAACGGGGCTTCCCCTGCGCCTGCGAACCCGGGCCGGAGGGCGATATCCGTGTGCGGATCCTGATGGGCCTCGTTCTCATCGAACGAAGCTTCGCGGGCGTCGAGGACATCGTGCCGGCCGGGGACGGGGCGATCCGCAGTCGGGGCAAGGGCGGAGAGTCGATTGACGCGCCTTGCCGGGCCGATTTTCTGTCCGGGTGATCGGAAGCGGGTCCCTGCTGAGGTCCCTCTTCAGGCCCGCGGCATCCACGAGGGACGGCGGCGTTGTTCGGCGGGCTGGAAATCCTCTCACCCCTCCGGCCGCCAGAGGCCCGATGCTTGCCACGTCACCCAGCCCGCAAAATCGCCTTCAGGGAATCGATTGGTCTATCGTTCGGTGGTATCAGCAGCGGGAGCGGGGGAGTTGCTCGAGCGCTGGCGTGCGTTCTGCGAAGCATCGCATCCCACCGAGGCCGCGGGCGTCGAGTTTCTCCTCGCTCGACCTTCCGACGGTATGATGGTCTGGGACGGGGAACGGCCAGAAATATACGTGGACCGGTTATTCGCCGGAGGCCCGAACTATACGCGCGGGTGACTCCCGCTCACGGCGGGTAGACCGCCGGCGCGAGCATCTTGAAGCGGGCATCTTCCGGAATGCTGGGGAACTGCTCAAGGCTTGAAGAACCGATCCCGATGCAGGGACCTGCTTGACCTCCCGGGAAGTTCCCGTTGGTGAAGTCCGTTATGTATTGACCATTGAACGTCACGGTGAAGTTGCCACCTACATCCCGGGTTATGCTGATATCGTTCATCGCACCCAAGCCGGTGTTGAGGTCCGCCGATGCTGTCCAGGAGACCAGTGCCGTAAACGTTCCGCCGACCATTTCCCCCACCTGGTAATACCCTCCTGTCGTGATCAGCAGGCGGTAGTGGTTGTTCTCGTCCTCGTAGCAATAAACGATGCCGAAACCCACTTGGCCGGCCCCGGACACCTTTTTGACCGTGGCAGTGACCGTGGTCATCGGGCTCTCGCTCTCAACGGCGAGGGGCAGGTATTGTATCGTGTCAATGTACCGCGGGTCGTTGGTAGAGTACTGCACGAAGCCGTCCCCGTCGGTCTGCCATTCAATGGTCTCGTATGACGGGGGCGGCCAGCAGGAGAACAGGAGCAGGACTGAGAG
>JAPLSM010000364.1 GCA_026398635.1 Spirochaetota bacterium
CACGTGTACGAGAGAGCCGCCCGCTCGAGAACCCTCGAGCAGGTCATCGTGGCCACGGACGACGAGCGGATCCGAGCGGCCGTGGCAGGCTTCGGCGGCAGGGCCGTGCTCACCTCCGCGGATCACAAAACCGGCACCGACAGGGTGGCCGAGGTGGCGCGCGGCCTGGAGGTCGAGATCGTCGTCAACATCCAGGGTGACGAGCCGTTCGTGCACCCGGGGATGATCGACGAGGTCGTGCAGCCCCTCCTGGATGACCCCGCTCTTCCCATGTGCACCTCCATGCACGAGATCGTGGATGCCGCGGACTACTCGAACCCCAATGTGGTCAAGGTCGTCGTCGACCTTGCGGGAAATGCGCTGTATTTTTCGCGCTCGCTCATCCCCTATCCCCGCAGGACGGATGGGCACCGTGTATTCGAGCACATCGGGATGTACGCCTACCGAAAGGATTTTCTTCTGAAGTTTGCGGGCCTGCCGCAAACGCCGCTGGAGAAGCTGGAGTCCCTCGAGCAGCTTCGTGTGCTCGAGCACGGTTATCGATTGCGCGTCGTGGAGACCCACCAGGACTACATCCCCCTGAGCGTGGACACTCAGGAGGATCTCGAGCGGGCACGCATCCTGGCCCGGAAGAAAAGCTGAGGGTCGGCGCATGGGTTCGGCGGCTCCTTTTCGCGGGGTTTTCGCCGCCATGGTCACCCCGTTCACGGACGACGGGCGAGCCCTCTCCGAGACGCGCCTGCGCGCCTATTGCGATTTCCTGATCGACAAGGGGGTGAGCGGGCTCTTCGCATTCGGCACGACCGGGGAGTGGCCGCTTCTCGCCGAGTCCGAGCGCGCATCTGGGTCGAGGATCATCGTTCAGCAGGTACGCAAGCGCGTTCCCGTGATCGCCCATGTGGGCGCGCACGAAACCGGGCAGGTCATCCGCCTGGCCGTGGAAGCCCGCGAGGCCGGCGTCGACGCGGTGAGCCTCGTGAGCCCGCCCTTCTTCTCCCTGGACGACGATGCGCTGTTCGATCATTTCACGGCCGTCGCCCGAGCCGTCGCCGGCCTGCCCGTGTTCCTGTACAACATTCCGGAGTTCGCCGGCAACGACATTTCCCCGCAGCTGTTCCTGCGCGTGGCCGGGAAAGCGGACAACGTGATCGGCCTGAAGCACAGCGGCGATAGCCTGGCCCGGATCCTCGAGTACCGGCGCGCCATGGGTGCGGGCTTCAGCCTGTTCAATGGGAACGACAGCCTTGCCCTGCCCGCGCTGCACGAAGGGGTGGATGGCTTGGTATCCGGCAATGCCTCGACGCGGCCGGAGCTGCTGGTGGCGTTGTACGCCCTGTTCCACGAGGGGAAGCACGGGGAAGCGGCACAGAAGCAACGGGTGCTCGACGATTTCATCGCAAGCCTGGACTCGAGCTGCGAGCTTTCCAGCTTAAAGGCACTGCTCGCGCTTCGAGGGATGCCCGTCGGGGACGTGCGCCTCCCCTTGAAGCACTTGGGCAGTGAAGGGAGGGAAGCACTGAGGAGGCTTCTGCCATGATCGTCGACACCCTTGCCAATGCGAGCCGCTACCGCGGAATCGCCCCGCTTCTCGACCGGGGGCTCGGGGAAATGGGACGCCTTGCCGAAAGCCCGCTCGCGGACGGCCGCCACGAGCTCGCTGGGCAGAAGCTCTCCGCGAGCTTCTCCTCCTACCAGACCGAAGACCCGGAGGAGAAGCCCTTCGAGGCGCACCGGCGCTTCATCGACATCCAGGTCGTTCTGCAGGGACGGGAGACGCTGTACTGGGCGCCGCTCTCCTCGCTCGAGCCTCGGGGAGAATACTCGGAGGCGAACGACATCGCATTCTTCACGGGACCTGCGGGTGTTGCCGTCCCACTCGAGCCGGGATGGTTCACCGTCCAGTTTCCCCAGGATGCTCACAAACCGGGCTGCCTGAGGGGCAGCCCTTCGCGGGTGCGAAAGCTCGTGATCAAGGTGGCAGTATGAACGGCGAGAAAGTGTTCCTCACGGGCGGGTCGGGACGGATCGGCCGGCGCGTGGAGCGAAAGCTGCTCGAACGAGGGTACGCGGTGCGGTCACTGGTACACCGAGCGCGACCCCAAGGTCCTCCTCGCCCTGGCCTCGAGCTCGTTCAGGGTGACATCCTCGACCAGGACGCTCTCCGGCGCCTGGTTCCCGGTTGCTCGTTTGTCGTTCATCTTGCCGCTGCCTGGGACATGTTCCCTCCGGCAATCTACGAGAAGGAGAACAACCAGCTCTTCGAGAGCGTGGTGCGCGGCACCTACAACATGCTGGAAGCTTCGCGCACGGAGAAAGATCTCAAGTGCTTCCTGTATGCTTCAACCGATGCAACCTACGCCACTGGCCCGCGGAAGTTCGCCGCCCCCATCACCGAGGACACGGAGCTTCAGCCTTCGCGGTTCTACGCCGTGGCGAAGATCGTCTGCGAGGAGATGTGCCGGCAATACGGGAAGCTCTACAGCCTGCCCTGGCTCATCGTGCGCATCTGCTGGTGCCTGGACGTTGACGAGATCCTGCGCATTTTCCAGTACGACTTCTGGGAAGGGGGCTTGAGCCCCGAGGACCGCGCACGCCTGGCACCCATCCTGTCGGGCGGGAGGGGTGTTTTTGCTCCAATGATGCCTGATGGCACCTCGGGGGTGGACCACGTGTCCGACCCCGAGGACATCGCCGAAGGTATCGTGCTCGCCGTGGTCAATCACGCCGCTGGACTGAAGGGCGTATACAATCTCGCGGGACCCTCCAACTTCCGCTACCGGGAGCTTATCGAGAGACTGGCCGCCGACCTCGGCGTGCCGTGGGGCAGCGCTCCAACCAAGGGCATCGAACCTTATGAGCTTTCCATCGACCGGGCAAGGCGTATTCTCGGCTACGCTCCGCAATATCCGATCGAGCGCATGCTCGCGAATGCGGTCGAGTACGGAAAAGAACACACCCTTTCGGGCACTAGTCCTTGAAACGGGTCTCCGGTAGTACTTCCCACTACATGGCTATTCAGAGCCATGTGTGCCTAATTACAGCTCGCTGTGTCTCTGTATGCCAGCATAAAGCACTTGGTTTGCTACATTTGTGCTACATGCCAAAGATAAGCCGGACAGTGACCGCGAGCGGCGTTCCAACGCGGTCTTG
>JAPLSM010000002.1 GCA_026398635.1 Spirochaetota bacterium
TCGATGCGGACCCCGTCGAGTACGCCGACGACGAGCTGTACGGGTTGGACCTCGCCTATGCGCTCTCCGTGCACAAGTCTCAGGGGTCCGAGTATCCCGCGATCGTCCTCGGACTGCTGGACGAGCACGCGGCGATGCTCCAGCGCGGCCTCCTCTACACGGCGCTGACGCGAGCGCGGAAGCTCGCGGTGATCGTCGGCTCGCGCGCGGCTCTCCGCACCGCCGTGCGGCGTGCGGATACCCGCAGCCGCAGCTCCGGGCTGGTCGAGCGGCTGCGCACCGAACGGTGAGGAGCAGTCCCCGGCGACAACCTCGCTGGATCAGCAAAGCTGGCTCGTCGACCAGCGGCCAGCCGAAGCCGAGGCGGATGCCGCCCAATGCCAATGGGGCCGAAGGTGGCCGTGGTCACCACGTCCACCTCGCGCGCGGCCGCTTCGCGCCTCTTCGCCTCGACGCAGTCTCTTTTCTCCTCGGCGGTCATCACGACCGCCTTCTTCAGCTTGATGCGCTCGTTGATCTCCTCGCAGGTCTTCATGGAGGGACCTGGCTCGGTATGCCGTGATCGGGCGACCGCGGCAAGGGCGCCGGGTGCGGGGCAGTGCGTTGCCGCGCGGCCGGCCTGAAGGCTTTCCGCTGTGCCCCCAGGGCGGCGCTCCCGCGGCTCGCTGCCGCGCCAAGTGGCCTCTGCACCGTCCGCTCAGCCTCCGAAAAGCCGTCGTAAAAAACGGGCACTTTGCCGCCAACCCCCGGGGTGAGTCACCGTACTGCCCTGGCGGCCAGCTTCGCCTGGTTGCTCGACCGGGCGGTGGTCGCGCGGTACTTCTCTTGCCGTGCGAAAGCGGACAGGGAGCATGGCGCCCGGGTCGATAAGCTGTGAAGGCGCTGAAGGCGACGAAGAAAGCCTGGCAGGGCACCGGCGGAACAGCCTCCGGGGATCGAGATTCTTCCCGCTTGACCGAGGCGGAAGCTATAGTTACAATGTACATATGGGTGACGTGCGCTTCGCATGGGACAGCGCCAAGGATTGGCTGAACCGACGTCGGCACGGCGTGTCCTTCGCGGAGGCGCAGTCCGTGTTCTTTGATGAGCGCGCCATCCGCTACTACGACCCCGATCACTCGCAGAACGAGGACCAGTTCATCATGCTTGGCATGAGCTTCCTTCTGCGCGCCCTGGTCGTCTGTCACTGCTACCGCACGGACGATTCCGTCATCCGTATCATTTCTGCGCGCAGGGCGAATACCGCGGAGGAACGCGCGTACGCAGCCCGTGGAGGCGATCGATGAGAGCTCACTACGACTTCAGCAGCATGAAGGGTACCCGAAACCCATACATCGGACGCCTCAAGGAGTCCATCACCATCCGTCTCGACCGACCGACGGTGGAGTACTTCAAGGCGCTCGCCGCGGAACTCGGCATGCCGTATCAGAGTCTCATCAATCTCTACCTGCGGGATTGCGTCGTCAGTGAACGGAAACTGAAACCCAGCTGGATTGCGAAGCGAGGAAGGTCGACGCGCATTCGGTCGGCGAACCGTCGTGCGGCGGCGAGGTAGCAGCCGACCTTTTCACGCGCAGCCGGAACGGGAGTGGCCCAGTGAACCGCTGAGACGACGGATGATCGTGGTGCGAAAACTGGAAGAGCTGCTCGAAACGAGTCGCTGAAAGCAGTACCACCGCATGCCGCCTTGCCCTTTCTTTGGCAACTGCGGCCGTAACCCCTGCCCGCCAGTACACCCGCCTCCGCCATCGTCCCCGGGGACCCGACCCCCTGCAACCAGAGCAATCTGCCGCTCCCCAGCACGGAGACATGGTACCAAAGTCCGCCAGGTCGTCATGCGCTCTCCTTCTCATGCCGTGGGTTTCACTTATGCCCGTCCTACAGCCAGAAGCGGTCCCTTCTTTTCTCCGAGTACCTCGACGAGCACCTGCTTCTTGCCCTTCCCCACCGGCAGTTCGTCTTCACGATCCCCAAAGCTCTTCGGGTATTCCTCCGTTACGACCAGAGGCTCTTCGGCCTCATCTCCCGGCTGATCTTCTCGCTGATCGCCGAGTTCTACTCCGCCGCTGCCGCCAAGCCCATCTCCAGCGCTGCAATCCTCGCCTATCAGCCCTTTGGAGATGCGCTCCGGTTTAATCCTCACTTCCACGCCCTGATCCTCGAGAGCGGCTTCGACCCGAATGGCCAGTTCTACTTCCTCCCCATCCACGACACCGCTCCCCTCGCACAGCTCCTGCGTCAGCGCACCGTCGGCTTGTTCCTGAAGCTCGGCCTCATTACGGAGCAGTTCTCAGAGACCCTCCTGTGCTGGAGGCACTCCGGATTCTCAGTTGATTATGCGAACTGGAATCCTAGCACGCCGCGGCGTACAATCCAGGCCTGATAAAAAGAGAAGGCCGCCTTCAGCCCTCGTTTCTGGCAGAAACGCTGAAGGCAGCCCCACCGGATAGAAGCTATCCTCGCTTCACT
>JAPLSM010000087.1 GCA_026398635.1 Spirochaetota bacterium
GACCTTCACGGCCAGGCCGATGGGCGGCGACGCGTCAGGCGCGGCACGCACGGGCGAGGTCGACGCCATCGACGCGCGCCTGCTCGAGCTGCTGATGTCGCACGGGTTCCTGCCCGTGCTGTCGTCGACGTCCATGGACGCGCAGCACCGGGGCATGAACGTCAACGCCGACACCGTGGCCTTCGCGCTCGCGGCGCGGCTCGGCGCGCGCACGCTCGCCTTCCTCTCCGACATCCCCGGCGTGATGCACGAGGGGAAGGTGATCGGCGACCTCGACGCCGTCCATGCGCGCGAGCTGGTGGACCGCGCTGTCATCCAGGGCGGCATGGTCCCGAAGGTGACCGCCTCCCTCGAGGCGGTTGCGGGCGGCGTGGGCGCGGTGGTGATCGGGCAGTACGACGGTCCGGGCTCGCTGGCCCGGATGCTTTCCGGCGAGAAGGGAACCCGGATCCACGGGGAGAAGGAGAAGACATGACGACCGCGATCGCGAAGGACCACCCGCTGCCCGCCCAGTATGCAGCGGAACTGCTCATCGTGAGGAGCGGCGACGGGGTGCGTCTCACCGACGCGGCGGGAAAGCGCTACCTCGATTTCGCCGGCGGCATCGCGGTGAACGCCCTCGGCTACGGGCGGGAGGACCTCGCACGCGCCGCCTACGAGCAGATGCTGCGCCTTCCCCACATCTCCAACGTCTTCGCCAACGAGCCGGCGCTCGAGCTGGCCCGGCGCCTTCGCTCCACCGGGAACTGGGCAGCTGTGTTCTTCGGCAACAGCGGTACCGAGGCCAACGAGGCTGCGCTGAAGTACGCGCGCCTCTACGCGCTGCGGACGAAGGGCGCCGACCACCACCGCATCCTCTGCTTCAGCGGCGCGTTTCACGGCCGGACCATGGGCGCGCTCTCGTGCACGCCTTCGGCCAAGTATCAGGACCCCTTCCAACCCCTTGTCCCCGGGGTGGTCGTCGCCCCGTACAACGACGACGCTGCGCTCGAACGGACGCTCGACCCGGGTTTCGCGGCCGTCATCGTGGAGGTGGTCCAGGGCGAAGGAGGCCTCGCCTGCATGAGCCCGGCGTTCGCCACGGCCCTCAACCGCCTGTGCCGGAAGCACGACGTGCTGCTGATCGCCGACGAAGTACAGACCGGCCTGTGCCGCACGGGCGACCTCTTCGCGAGCCGGGGCGTGGGGCTCGAGCCCGATCTCATCACGCTGGCCAAGCCGCTCGCGGGTGGCCTGCCGCTGTCCGCCGTTCTCATCCCCGACAAGGTGAACCGGCTCATCCATTTCGGCGAGCACGGAACCACCTTCGGCGGCGGTCCGGTCACCACCGCGGTGGCGCTGAAGGTCTGGGACATCATCTCGCAGCCGTCTTTCGCGGCCGAGGTGATGGCGAAAGGCGCGTACCTCTGGGAGCTCCTGGAGGCGGCACGCGCCCGGCACAAGGACATCGGCGAGGTCCGCGGCCGGGGCCTGCTGCGGGGCTTCACGTACAAGGGTGACGTTGCCGACCTGGTCGCCCGGCTCCAGGAGAAGGGGCTGCTCGTGCTGCGGTCGGGCGCGGACGCGGTGCGCATCGCTCCTCCGCTCGTCATTACGAAGAAAGACCTCGCCGAGGGCGTGAGCATCATCGAGGAGGTGCTGCAATGAGCGAAGAAAACGGGGTGAAGAACCCGGCGCCGAAGAAGAACGTGAAGAAGATCGTGCTCGCCTACTCGGGCGGGCTGGACACCTCGATCATCGTCCCGTGGCTGAAGGAGCACTACGCGGGTGCCGAGGTGGTGGCGGTCTGCACGAACGTGGGGCAGAACGAGGACCTGTCGGGACTCGAACACAAGGCGAAGGCCTCGGGCGCATCGTCGCTGCACCTCGTCGACGCGCGCGAGCAGTTCGTCCGGGATTACCTGTTCCCCATGCTGCGCTCGGGCGCCCTGTACGAGGGCAAGTACCTCCTCGGCACCTCCATCGCCCGGCCGCTGCAGGCGAAGATCCAGGTGGACATCGCGCTGCAGGAGGGAGCGGACGCCGTCTCGCATGGCTGCACCGGCAAGGGCAACGACCAGGTGCGCTTCGAGCTCGCCTACAAGGCGCTCGCCCCGCAGCTCGTCGTGATCGCGCCGTGGCGCCTGTGGAGCATCCGCTCGCGCGAGGATGCCATCGATTACGCGCAGGCGCACGGCATCGATCTCGGTTCGATTTCAAAAATGAACATCTACTCGCGCGACATGAACGCCTGGCACCTCAGCCACGAGGGCGGCGACCTCGAGGATCCGTGGAACCGGCCGCAGGAGCCGCTCTTCCACCTGACGAAATCGCCGAAAGACGCGCCCGACCGGGAGACCGAGGTGACCGTCGACTTCGAGCAGGGCATCCCCGTGGCGATCGACGGGAAGCGGATGGGGCCGTTCGAGCTGCTCGAGGCCGCGAACCGGCTCGGCGCCGCGAACGGCATCGGCCGGGCCGACGTGGTCGAGAACCGGCGGGTGGGCATGAAGAGCCGGGGGGTCTACGAGACGCCGGGGGGCACGCTGCTGTACACGGCGCTGCGCGAGCTGGAGATGCTGACCCTCGACGCGGACACGCTGCACTACAAGCAGACGGCCGCTGCCGTGTACGCGGACCTCGTCTACGGCGGCAAGTGGTTCACCCCGCTGCGCGAGGCGCTCGAAGCCTTCATGCTGAAGGTGTCCGAGCACACGACCGGCACGGTGCGTCTGGCCCTGTACAAGGGAAACCTCATCATCGCCGGACGGAAGTCGCCCTTCTCGCTCTACCAGAAGGACCTGGCCTCGTTCGGCGCCTCGGTGGGCTACGACCACGCGGACGCCACGGGGTTCATCAATCTCTACGGTCTGCCCGCCCTGGTTGCGTCTCTCGTGCACGGCAAGGGGAAGAAGTAGAAGGCGCTTATCCCCGCCCCGCCGCCCGCGGGCAGCGGGGCACTTCGTCGAGGGCGCCCATTCTCGCCGCTTCGGACTCCGTACCCCACCTTCGCGACGCATCGCCGCGCCCGCGACGCCGCCGGAATCGCTTCCCGTGAAAAGTTACACAGGAAAAAATGCTTGCGCCGGAAGGTGAAAACTGGTACTGTCGCCTTGCTTTGGTCACGAGGTTCTCCGTGTTCCGTGCTGTCCCCCATCCCACCCATCCCCATCTCTTCACCCTAAAGGAGTGTCTATGTCGGTGAACCTGTACGTAGGGAACCTTCCCTACCGGATTGACGAGGATTCCCTGCGTCAATTGTTCACGCCCTACGGCAACGTCGAGACCGCCAAGGTCATCAAGGACCGGCAGACCGGCAAGTCGAAGGGCTTCGGCTTCGTCGAGATGACGACGCAAGCCGAGGCGGACGCGGCGATCCGTGCACTGAACGAAACCGCCATGGACGGCCGCAATGTCAAGGTGAGCATCGCGAAGCCGCGCGAGGAACGGCCCCCGCGCCGCAGCGGCTGGGACGATCGCGGCGGCGGCGGGTACTGACCGCGCGGTCGCGCTGATCGAGACGAACAAAGGCCCGGGGCACCCCGGGCCTTTTTGTATCAGGAGATGGTCGCCGGGGACGGCAAGGGCTTGATGCGTTTCAGGTCTTCGCCCAACCGGTCACGGGCTGCTTCAAGGTTGAAATCCTCCTGAAGGCCTAGCCAGAATCTGGCCGAAGTTCCGAAGAAAGCGGCAAAACGCAGCGCCGTGTCCGCGGTGATCGCCCGTTTTTCCCTGAGGATGAGGGAGATCCGCGTCTGGGGAATGCCGGTTTCCTGCGACAGGCGGTACGCGGTGATTCCCAGCGGTTCGAGGAACTCCTCCCTCAGCACTTCGCCGGGGTGGATGTTGTGCAGCTTCCCTTTTCGACCGTTCTTTCCCACCAGCTGTTTCTCCTCAGTGGTAGTCCACGATTTCCACGTCGAAGCAGTCACCCTCAGACCACCCGAAGCAGATGCGCCGTGGAGAAGTACTAACTTCGATGGCGTACGCCCGCCGCGTCGACGACGAGCAACACGAGCAACACAAGGGCCAGCGCCCAGGGGAACCAGTCACCGAGCCTGGTGTAGGGGGTGAGGACCCCGTCCGAAACGGGTACCGACACCGTGAGGGTCCCGCGCTCGAACAGCGGAAGCATGGCCTTCACCCTGCCCGTCGGGTCCACCACCGCGGTGACCCCGCCGTTCGTCGAGCGCACGAGCACCCGGCGGTTCTCGACGGCCCGGAACCGGGCGACTTGGAAGTGCTGGTATTCCGAGGACACGGTCTTCGACCAGTAGTCGTTGGTCAGGTTCATCAACAGGTCCGCCCCGTCGAGGATGAACCTCCGGCACAGGTCCGAGAACGCGTCCTCGAAGCAGATGGGCGCACCGAAAGCGAGCTCGCCGCCGGCGGACAGGGGCACCCGGAAGATCATGCGCTCCTTTCCCTGCACCCACGGGAACCAGACCCCGACGACCCGGGTGAAGAACCACTGGACGGGAGCGAGGGAAAAAAACGGAATGGATTCCGCGAACGGCACGGGGTGCATCTTCCCGTAGGTGTCGACGATCTTCCCCTGCGGCGAGATCAGGATCGCTCCGTTCATGAAGAGGTTTCGCCGGGCGTCCACGACGACGACGCCGCCGAACAGGATGGGAACCCCTGCCTCCTGCGCGAACGACACCATGGAAGACTTTCGGTCGAACCCGTCGCCCTCCGCCACGTAGGCGTCCATCACCGAGGTTTCGCTCCACGCCACGAGGTCGACGGGAAATCCCGCATCGGCGAGACCCTGGAATGTCAGGTCCTGGTTGATCCGCGTTCCGCCCGACCGCGCCTTCCCGCTGTCCCACGGGTCGATGTTCTGCTGCACGAGCAGAAGGTTCGCCGTCCGGCCCGCCAGTTCAGGCTGGCCGAGCCTGAGGAACCCGTACCCGAGCACACAGGCAAGAACGATCCCGGCAAACGCCGCGTCCCTCGCGAGCATCGTCCGCCAGGCGACCCTGGCCGGTCCCCGCGGGGACACGGCGGGAAGCGGTGGTGCGAGGTTCCAGGCGAACATCGCCCATTCGGCCACGAGGGTATTGGCCAGCGCGGTAAGGAACGAGAGGCCCCAGATGCCCGTGGTGTCGATGAACTGCACGAGGGGCAGGAAGTCGCTGAGGGGGTATGCCACGAGCCCCCACGGATAGCCGAGGAAACCCACGGACTTGAAGTACTCGTAGAGCGCCCATGCCATGGCGAGGGCGAAGGGCCGGTAGCGGCGCGCGACCGTGGCGAAACCGCGCAGGAAGGCGAACAGCAGCGCGTTGTACCCGACGTAGCCGAGAATCGTCCCCCCGTACGTCC
>JAPLSM010000007.1 GCA_026398635.1 Spirochaetota bacterium
AAAACCAACGACTATCGGACAGAGCGTGTTGCGGGAACCAACGAAAACCGCTGTCGGCACATAGAGATCCACCGATGCGCACGTCACAGCGAGGGATGCTTCAATGTGGCGTGGACAGACGCATGCCCTCTGAGAGGATCCTCTACCTCCAGCGCTCTCGCCATGCAGGGTCTTTTGCCGTGGAGGCGGCGCCGATACCCCTCCCAGAAGGCTTGAAACGCCCAGTCGCGAAAACCCGCGGGTGGGTCCTGCCTGGATGGGTTTGCAACGCTGGCCGCTGTGTGCCTATTTCACGATCCAAGCCGTGTTGGCGAGCCTCGATTTCTTCCGTTTTGGATATACCAACGGCGCTGCGGACAACGCGACCGGCGTCGGGGTGGCGCTGGCAACGGCGAGCCGGCTTTGGAAAAACCTTCCCCCAGGCTGGCAGGTGGAAGTTCTGCTCACCTCCGCGGAAGAGGCGAGTCTCGTGGGTTCCCTCGCGTATGTGCGCGCTCACGCAAAGGCGCTCGACAAGTCGCGAACCTTCGTGGTGAATTTCGACGGCTTGGTCGCCGGGGAGCTGCGAATTGTTCGTTCGACCGGCTGCATCACAACTTCCACCTACGACAGCCCGCTGGTTCATGCCGCGATGGAAACGGCCCGCCTGGATTCAAGGTTCGCGTCGGTCAAGCCTGCCGACTGGCACGTTGGTGACTTCGAAAGCGTCAACTTCCTACGACGAGGCTACGCGTGTCTGGCGCTCAGCTCCGTCACCAAAGAAGGCGTGATGCCCAATCTGCACCGCCCGGGCGACGTGCTTGCGAACGTGGACTCCCAGGTGTCCGCCCTGGCCGTCGACTTTGCCGAGGCCGCCATTCGGAGGTTTGCTGTCAAGGCGTAGTTCGAGCACGCCCGGCTGCTGTCCGCCTAGCCCGTCTCCTCGCGGCAGGCGAGCTCGAGGAACTCGGCCTCGGGCATGGCCGGTCCGAAGAGGAAGCCCTGCACCGAGTCGCAACCAAGCGATGCCAGGTGGTCCATCTGGTCCTGGCGTTCCACGCCCTCGGCGCACGCGGTGATGCCGAACCCGTGCGCGATCGTGATCACCGAGCGCACCAGCTCGCTGTCCCGGCGGCTCCCGGGCAGCTCGCGGATGAAGCTGCGGTCGATCTTCAGCGAGTCGATGGGGAGGGTCTTCAGGCGCGACAGCGACAAGTAGCCGGTGCCGAAGTCATCGATGGCGAGCCGGATTCCGCGTCTGCGCAGGTCGTCCATGAGGGATGCGACGGATGGCTCGTCGACGAGGCCGCTCTCGGTGATCTCGAGTTGCAGCCCTGCAGGGTCGATGCCGTGCTCCGCGTGCAGGCGATCGATGCTCTCCAGCAGCTCGGGGTCCCGGAACTGCCGGACCGAGAGGTTGACGGAGACCACCAGGCCGGCCCGGCCGCGCTCGCCGAGCGCCCGTCGCAGCCGGCAGGCGCTCGCGATCGCGACGCGGCCGAGGGCGATGATCAGACCCGTCTCCTCGGCGACGCCGATGAACGCGCCGGGCATCATCAGTTCCCCGTCAGCCGGCTGCCACCGCATAAGCCCCTCGCAGCCCACCAGACGCCCGTCTCGGTCGCGTTGCGGCTGGAAATCCAGGCGGAACTCGCCTCGCTCGATACCCCGGTGCAGCCGTTCGACCAGCGAGAGCCGGTAAAAGGCCCGTTCCTGCATGCCCGCGTTGAAGAAACGGTAGGCATTCCGGTCGCGCTTTGCCTCGAAGAGCGCGGTGTCCGCCGCGCGCAGCAGCTCGTCCGCCGACGCGCCGTCGCGGGGGTGCACCGCGATGCCGATGCTGACCCCGAGGTACAGCGGGTTGCCGTCGAGGACGAACGGCGTTCGGAACGACTGCACGAGCTTGTCGGCGACGAAGGCCGCGTCGGTGTCGGCCGCGAGGAGCGTCAGCAGGACGGTGAACTCGTCGCCCCCCTGGCGGAACACGAGGTCGCTGGCTCGCACGGCGCCCCGGATCCGGCCTGCCGCCTCCCGGAGCACCCGGTCGCCCGCCTCGTGGCCGAGGGTGTCGTTGATGTCCTTGAAGTGGTCGAGGTCGAGGAACAGGAGCGCCTGCGGCCCGTTCGCGCCCAGCCGGTTCGCCCAGGCCAGGATTTCCCGCAGCCGGTCCTGGAAGGCCTTGCGGTTCGGCAGGCTCGTCAGCTGGTCCACGTAGGCGAGGGTGGCGAGTTGCCGCTTCGCCTCGCGATCGTCGGCCATCAACCGGTCCAGGGACGTCACCATGCCATTGAAGCCATCGGCGAGGTCGCCGAATTCGTCATTTCGCCGGACCGGGACCCGGGTGTCAAGCCGGCCGTCGGCCACGGCCCGCGCGGCGTCGGCTATGCGGCGCAGGGGCACGATGAGGTACTGCGACAGGAGGAGGGAGACCGCGAATGCGACGGCAGCCACTCCGAGCGTGACCAGCATGGCGCGGGTGCGGAGCACGCGATCGAAGGCATCCAGCTCGCGCTTGTAGAAGTCGATCTCCACCATCCCGACCGCATTCCCCCGGGATCCATGAATGACGGCGAACGCGCTGAGCGAGCTGCCGGTGACGTCCTCGTGCACGGACGGCTCGATGTAGTCACGGTCTTCCCGCAGCAGCGTGCGGATGGCGGCGAGGTTTTCCGGGGTGTCGATGAAGGAGCTGCCGGGCGCGCTCGCCGACTCGCCGGCCCTGCTGAAGGTGAAGGTCAGTTCGAGCGGCGCGCCGTCGATGGCGAGCTCGGCGGCAAGCTCCCGGGTCGCCGCGTCGAGGATGCCGGCCGGTGTCTCCACGACGAGCGGGTTCGGCTGGACAATCGTCGCGACGACCTCGCCGGCGACGCTGATGAGCGGGGAGCCATCCTTCGCGCTGATGTCCACCTCCAGGTGCCGCCCATCAGCGGTTTCCAGGCTGAAGCTACCGGTGTGGGGCACCTCGTCGGCCACGACTTCGAGCACCCCCTCCGTGTCGCAGGAAAACCACACCGCGAAGGAATCGCTCTCGACGTAGACGGTGTCGGCGGCGAGGATGTCGGCATCCACCGCGTAGCGCAGTTCGCCGGTTTCCCGGTCGACGTTCAGGGTGAACAGGTAGGTGATGTACGGGTCCACCGCCTTGACGCCGTTGAAGTAGCGGAGGCAGCGCTGGTACTCGGGGCTCGCGGCGGACTCCGGCGCCGTGAATCCTGCGTGCACGTCGCCGTCGATCGACCGCGCGATGGTCCTGGCAAGGGCGAGCTTATCCGCCAGAAAGTGCTCGGTGAACAGCTGCTGCGAGGTCAGGTAGAGGACGAGGCCGAGCAGCCAGGCGAGCACGGCGCTCACCACGATCCAGAGAATGCTCACTTTCAGGCGCAGGGGAACGCGCATGGATTATTAATTTGAATTATAATCCGGCGAGTCCCTGTTCACAACGTAGATTCAGCAAAGCCGGGCTTCGCGCCGGCACGCGGCCGCGCTTCCGGCGCCGGCTCGCGATCCTATGGGTGCAGAGGCGAGACCGGCGAGGACGGCCGCGGCTGGCTCGACGAGTCAGGTGCTGGCGTATCGTGTTCACGTAAAAGAGCTTATAATGGCAGGAAATGTTACTCGATATGCCGGCTGTACGGGGTAGGGTAGCGCATGGCTAAAATGCACCGGCAGGTGCGACTCCCCGCAGGAGAACGAGTTCCGAAGGCACCGGGAAAGGGCGCGCTCTATTACCTGCGGAGGGACTTCCTCCTCTACGTCCTCCTGGTCCTTCCCATCGTCTATTTCCTCCTCTTCAAGTACGTGCCCATGTACGGTGTCACCATCGCGTTCAGGGACTACAACATGTTCAAGGGCGTGTTCGCGAGCCCCTGGTCAGGATTCGGCGCCTTCAAGGAGATCTTCTCCATGAGGGAGTTCTACCGCGCAATCAAGAACACCCTCGTGCTGAACGGGCTCGACCTGCTCGTGGGATTCCCGGCCCCGATCGTGCTCGCCCTCCTTCTCAACGAGCTGCGGAGCCAGTCCTACAAGAGGGTCTCGCAGACGATCCTGTACCTGCCGCACTTCCTGTCGTGGGTCGTGATCGGCGGCATCGTGTACGAAGTCTTCGCGCCCTCGTACGGAATCGTGAGCAGCTTCCTCGGCTCCCTGGGCCTCAAGCCCATTCCCTTCCTCACCAATGGGCCGCTCTGGATCGGCACCTACGTGGGGGTGGGGGTCTGGCAGAGCATCGGCTGGGGATCGATCATCTACCTCGCCGCCATCGCGGGCATCAACCCCGAGCTGTACGAGGCCGCGGACATGGATGGCGCGAGCAGGCTGCGGAAGATGCGGAGCATCACCCTCCCGGGGATCAAAGAGACCATCATCATTCTCCTCATCCTCAACGTCGGACGGATCGCGAACATCGGTTTCGACCGGCCCTACGTGCTGGGCAACCAGCTCGTTCAGGAATATTCCGACGTGATCTCGACGTTCGTCTATCGGGTCGGGATCCGGTCCATCCGCTTCACGATTGCCACGGCCATCGGGCTCTTCCAGTCCGTTGTCGGCCTCGCGTTCCTTCTGAGCGCGAACTTCATCGCCAGCAAGGCCGGGGAGACAGGCCTATGGTAGGACGCCTGAAGGCCGGGTCGGGCAGGATCTCGAACGTCGTCATCGTGTGCATCGTGGGCTTCGTCCTGCTGCTCTGCCTCCTGCCCATGCTGAATGTGATCGCAATGTCGCTGAGCTCGAACTCCGCCATCCTCATGTCCAGGGTCTCGCTGTGGCCGGTCGAGCCCACGCTCCTCGCCTACCGGGGCATCATCTCGGACGAGTCGATGGTCCGCTCGCTCCTCTTCACCGTGGCCCTCACCCTCACGTACACGACGATCGCGATGGTCCTCACGACCTTCGCCGCCTACGCCTTCACGAAGAAGCGTCTCAAGGGCAGGAACTTCCTCCTCACGATTATCCTGATCACCATGTACTTCAGCGGCGGCATCATACCGGACTACCTCCTCGTGCGCGATCTGGGCATGATCGACTCCTTCTGGGCCCTCGTGTTTCCGGGAGTGATGAGCGCGTATAACATGATCGTGTTGAGGACCTTCTTCAGCGGACTGCCGGAAAGCTACGAGGAATCCGCGATCATGGACGGGGCGAACGAGATCCGGGTGCTGTTCAGCATCGTGCTGCCCCTCTCCATGCCGGTCCTGGCCACGATCGCGCTTTTCTACGGCGTGGGCAAGTGGAACAGCTTCATGGATGCCCTCTTCTACATCAACTCCCGCTCGAAGCAGCCCATACAGCTCCGGCTCTACCAGATCATCATGCAGAGCGCTTCCCTCGAGATGTCCTCATTGGAGGGTGCCGTCTCCCAATCCGCGCTTCCGGAGAGCATCAAGCCGGCGTGCATCGTGTACGCCACGGTACCTATCATGCTCGTGTACCCCTGGCTCCAGAGGTACTTCATCAAGGGGGTGATGATCGGCGGGATCAAGGGGTAGGGGGGCCGCGGGTCGACTAAGTCCGACAATGCCCCGTTGGGGCTTGGGCGCATATTCGTAACAGGAGGTACCAGTCGTATGGAACGCAGAATGAGGGTTGTGGGAGTCCTGCTGATCCTGCTCGTCGTGCTCGGGGCCGGGCTTGCCTACGCCACGGGAAGCGATGAGTCCAAAACGCCGGTCACGCTGACGGTGCTCCTCTTCGACCGTGCCACGGCCGGGTTCAAGCCCGACGAGGGTCTGCAGGCCAAGTACATCCAGGATGAGGTGAAGAAGGCCCTGAACTACGACGTCAAGTTCATGACCATGCCGCGGTTCCCGGACGTGGACAAGGTCAACCTTCTCATGGCCGGAGGTCAGGCTCCCGACGTTTCGTTCCTGTATGACACCGCTGCCGTCACGAACTACGTGACCAGCGGGGGGCTGAACGAGCTGACCGGGCTGATCGACAAGTACGCCCCAAAACTGAAGAAGCTGCTCGGGGATGACTGCCTGAGCTACGGCCGCTGGAGCGGCAAGCAGTGGACCGTCGTAGCCAAGCGGACTCTCCTCGCCCGGATCAACACGTTCATCCGCAAGGACTGGCTGGACAAGCTCGGCCTGCCGCTCCCGAAGACCCGGGACGAGTGGTACCAGGACTTGGTGGCGTTCAAGAGCAAGGATCCGGGGAACACGGGCGGCAAGGTGCTCCCGTACCTGTTCCAGGGGGTGCTTCCTGCCGAGCCGGACTGGAACGCCGCGAACCTGATCCAGTCCTTCCTCGGGAAGATGTCCGCCGAGGACATGGCGGTCTACTCCCCCAGCACGGTCAGCCGCTGGGTCACGCCCGGCTACAAGGACGCGGTGCGCTTCCTGAACAAACTGTACAGCGAGGGGCTCCTGGGGCCTGACTTCATGCTGGACAAGGACGGCGAGCAGTTCAAGAAGTTCGTGGCGCAGGGGCTGGTCGGCTCGACCATGGGCAACTGGGACGACCCCTACCGCGCGTCGCCGGGCCTGCAGGCCGAACTCGCGAAGGCCATCTCCGGCGGGCTGTACGTGCCGATCGATCCCTTCGTCAACGCCGAGGGCAAGACCCGTAAGGCCCTGTACAACCCCAACGGCATCTACCTCTTCAACCCCAAGTTCAGCAAGAACACCATCCCGTTCTTGAAGTACCTGGAGTGGATGGCCAAGCCTGAGGTGCGGTTCTTCCTGCAGAGCGGGACAATGGGCGTGCATTACCTGGAAGAGAGCGACGGAATCCCCATCAAGTACGTGGACCAGAGCAAGCTCCCGGGCGGGGACGCCCAGAAGACGAACTGGAGTGACTTCTGCATGATCCTCAATGGCAAGGAGTTCGGCAGCGACGCGAAGAACGCGGAGGCCGCCGCGCTCGGCTCGAGCTACAGCCCCGGATACGGAGACTACCTCAAGCCGGCCTACCTGATGGGAATGAAGGACGGCTTCTTCGGGTATCACTTCGACGTGGTCATCAGCTCCGATGCCAAGTTCAGCGGGACCCTGCAGCAGAAGAGCGCGGAGATCTGGGTGCAGACCATCACCGCCAAGCCGGCGGAGTTCGACGCCCTGTACGACAAGCTCGTGAGCGAGTGGCTGTCCATGGGCGGGCAGTCCGTCATCGACGAGAGGCGCGCGGCGTACAAGGCCGCAGTGAAGAAGTAGGAACGAGAGGTCGGACACGCGCCGGGATCGACCGATCCCGGCGCGGGCCCCTCGGGAGGGGCTGACGCTCGGAGCCGATCTCACGCGAGTGCCGGGAACACGGATTCCCGGCACTTTTGCATGGCAGGCTGGGGAAGGGGAATTATGGTGGGTAGCGACGATCGGGTTCGCAAGCTGATGTCCCACGGCATGCCCGCCGTGGACCTCGAATCGTTCTGGGCCGCGAACGATGCAGCCCTGCGCGACCCCTTCTCCCCTGCATGCGCGCAGATGCCGATGGGCATCGCCATGTCGGACGAGTGCGTCTTCCTGGGGATCGCGCCGGAGTGGCACCGGCTTTTCCACGACGGGGAGTACCATGCGGCGCTGTGCCGGCGCTACAACGACCGCGCGGAGGCGGTGACGGGACGGCGCCTCGTGCCGGAGCTGCTCGCCGGCGACGGCGATCCCTCACAGCCCGCTGTCAGAACCCTCGCGGACATCTTCGAGGCCCGCAGCGAATGGCGCGAGGAGTCCTGGTCCTGGTGGCTGCACCCCTCGGCGGGCTCCGAGGACGAGCTCTCCGCGCTTCTGGACCGGGTCGAGCGGCGCCTCGAGCGGCTTCGCGACTTCCTCTTCCCCGAAGGCTGGGAGGCGCAGCAGGCCCGACACGGGCCGTCGGGCAGGCAGATCCCCGCGTACCGGCACCAGCGGGGGCCGGTGACCTTCGCGACGTCCGTGTACGGGGTCGAGAACCTCGTCTACCTCATCCTCGACAATCCCGACCTCGCCGGCCGCTTCCGCGACCTCATCCTCAAGGCCATCCTCGAACGGGCGCGCATCATCGACGAAGAACGGGGCAGCGCCGCCGAAACGGACACCCGCACGGGGTGGTCATGGGCAGATGACAACTGCGCGCTCCTCAGCCCCGAGATGTACCGGTTCTTCGGGTACCCTGTCGTGAAGGCCGTCTTCGAGCGCTACGCTCCCCGGCCGGGCGACCGGCGGTTCCAGCATTCCGATTCCGCGATGGGCCACCTGCTGCCGATCCTGGGAACACTGGGGCTGACCGGGGTGAACTTCGGCCCCACGCTCAGCGTCGCCGAGATCCGGGCGCACCTGCCGGGGGCGGTCATCCACGGGCAGCTCTCGCCCCTGGCGTTCCAGCGCAACGACGGAGAGCGCATC
>JAPLSM010000029.1 GCA_026398635.1 Spirochaetota bacterium
CATTGCAGTACCCCCCCCTCACCGCTTGCCATTTCATTACTATTTTAGTAGTATTTAGTGTGCCCATGGATCGGGGTAAATGCGCGCGCGATCCAAACGGCTTCGAGGAGGAACGACATGCTCGACCGCAAGCCCTACCTCATCGAGCTTCTCACGCCCCGCCAGAGCGACCAGGACTTCGAGGCGAGGCTGGAGGTCTTCAACCAGCGTTACCGGCGAATCCTCGATCACGGGGCCGTCGTGTCCATCCCCGACAATCCCCTCGGCAACCTTCATTTCACCGCCATGGAGACGGTGGAGTTCCTCGGTCTGCCGCTGGACCCCGAGCGCACGCTGCTGCACCTGAACACGTTTCACCGGAAACTGGACCTCGACGCATTCCTCGACGCGGCCCTGGCAGCGGGCTTGAAGCACCTCCTCGCCGTGAGCGGCGACGGCGGTCCCCGCCTGCCGAAACTGGAGCCCGAAGACCTCGGTTCCGCCGCGAAAGCCGTCACCTCGGTCGAGCTTCTCGAGTATGTCGCGCGCCGGCACCCGGGATCGTTCACCTGCGGCGTGGCGTTCAACCAGTACGAGCCGGCAGAGCACGAACTGGCGAAGCTTCGACGCAAGATCGAGGCAGGAGCCCGATTCATTGTCACCCAGCCCGTCATCGGTGCCGATGCGGCCGTGTCTAGCCTCGCCGACTTCGGGCTGCCGGTGTGGGTCGGAGCGTGGATGTCGAAGCGCGTGGACCTGCTCGTGGAATGCGTGGGTCTCGGGCAGCTCGACGCTGCCGGGTACGATCCTGCCGCGAACCTCGCGATCCTGCACGACGGGTTCCCGTCCTCCGGCATCTACCTCGCCCAGCTCTCGTTCAAGAAGGACTGGTGCCCGCTGCTGACCCGGATCCCATGCGCCGAACGGGCAGCCTGAGTTCTCACTCCCTGCATATTTATTCTTGACCGCTTCACTCAGGTATGCTACGGTGGGCGGGACAATGCCGATCACAGCGCTCGGTTGATACCGGGTGCCCCATGGAGGCTGACATGGAAAACACGGTCGTCAAGTGCATACGTGCTGTCGCCGATCGCCTGCCGGACCAGGTCGCCCTCAAGGCCCGTGACGCGAAGGGCGCATGGCATCAGTGGACCTACCGCGAGTTCTGCGCACTGGCCGAGCAGTTCGGAGCCGGCCTCCTCGACCTCGGGGTGAAGCGAGGCGACCACATCGGCATCATCTCCGACAACCGGCGGGAGTGGATCATCGCCGACCAGGGCATTCTCGGTATCGGCGCGGCCGATGTGCCCCGCGGCTCGGACACCATGCCCGACGAGATGCGCCACATCCTCCAGCACGCGGACTGCGGAATCACCCTCGCCGAGAACGCCGAGCAGCTCGCGAAGATCCTTTCGCGGAAGAAGGACCTGCCCCTCCTGAAGACCGTCATTGTCATCGACCAGGCGTTCGACCCGCGCGGCTTCAAGGAGCCCAGCCAGGGGCTGAAGGTCATGAAGTTCGCCGAGGTGTTGGACTGCGGAAAGAAACTGCTCGCGAAGGACCCCCAGGCATACCGGCGCGAAGTGGCCAAGGGCGCCCCGGACGAGCTGGTCACCCTCATCTACACCTCGGGCACCACGGGCGAGCCCAAGGGCGTGATGCTGACCAACAGCAACTACCTGCACAACCTCCGCACCACCGTGCCGTACGTTATCAATGTCGACCACCGCGATACCTGGCTGTCCGTGCTGCCGGTGTGGCATTCCTTCGAGCGCGTGGCGGAGTACGTCATATTCTACAACGCATGCACGATGGCGTACTCCAAGCCCGCGGGCAAGATCATAATGACCGACATGGCCGAGATTCATCCGACCGTCATGGCATCAGCGCCACGCCTCTGGGAAATCGTGCGAGCAAACCTGCTGCGCATGATCAACGAGGAGGGCGGCATCAAGAAGGCGCTCTTCACGTTCTTCCTCAAGGTCGGCACTGTCCACCAGGCCTGCACGAACCTCGTGCGCGGCCTGATGCCGGATTTCACTCGTCGCTCCCGCGTGCTCGATTTCCTGGCGGGCATCGTGCCCTTCATCCTGCTGTGGCCACTGCGGGCGCTCGGCAACGTGCTCGTGTTCAGCAAGCTTAAAACCCGTCTCGGCGGGAAGTTCAGGTTCTCCGTCTCGGGAGGCGGCGCCTTGCCGTCGTACGTGGACAAATTCTTCGCCACGGCCGGCATCCTGATGCTCGAGGGCTATGGCCTCACCGAGACCACGCCGATCATCTCCGTCCGGCTCGAGCGACGCCCAATCCAGGGCACCATCGGCCCGGCGCTCGCCGAGCAGGAGATCAAGCTGCTCGACCCCGAGACGCACCAGCCCGTCGGCCCGGGGAAGAAGGGCGTGCTGTTCGTCAAAGGCCCGAATGTCATGAAGGGCTACTACAAGCGTCCCGACAAGACCGCGGAGATCCTGGGCGCGGACGGGTTCCTCGACACCGGCGACCTCGGGATGATCACGTACAAAGGAGAGCTGAAGATCATCGGCCGGACCAAGGAGACCATCGTCCTCCTCGGCGGCGAGAATGTGGAACCGGTGCCCATCGAGGACGCGATCTCCGAGTGCGAGTACATCGACCAGATCATGGTCGTCGGCCAGGACCAGAAGTTCCTCGGCGCACTCGTGGTTCCCAACCTGGAGGCGCTCGAGAAGTGGGCTCAGGGGGAGAAGGTCCCCTACACGTCGAAGGAGGACCTGCTCGACAATGCCCAAGCGAACGAGTTGATCACCGAGGAGATCAACGCGCGCGTGAACGCCGACCACGGCTTCCGGATCTGGGAACGGATCTTCCGGTTCAGGATGATCCCGAAGCCCTTCGAGGTCGGCGTCGAGCTCTCCGGAACCCTCAAGATGAAGCGCAATGTGATCGCCGAAATGTACAAGAAGGAGCTCGCGGAGATCTTCAGGAAGTAACGGTCAGGCTCGCGGGAGCTGCGCGTCCGGGAGCCGTCACGCACCCGAGCGCGGCGCGCCCGTTGCGGCTCCCGCGAGCTCGTGCGGGCGCAGGATGCCCCGCTCGGTGACAATACCCGTGATCAGATCGGCGGGGGTCACGTCGAAGGCTGGGTTGCGCGCGCCGGCGCCCGGGGCTGCCAGACTGACGGTGCGCATCGTCCCCTCCGCGTCGGGTCCGGTCGCCAGCAGCACCTCGCCCGGGTCCCGTTCCTCGATGGGGATGTCGTCCCCCGTGGCCGCGCCGGCGTCGAACGTGGAGAGTGGCGCTGCCACGTAGAACGGCACGCCATTTGCCCGGGCGCACACCGCCTTCTCGTAGGTCCCGACCTTGTTCGCCACGTCGCCATTCGCGGCGATCCGGTCCGAGCCCACGATGACGAGATCCACCTCTCCCCGGCGCATGAGCCAGCCCGCCGCGTTGTCGGGGATCACCTGGAAGTCGATGCCCTCGTTGGCCAGCTCCCACGCCGTGAGGCGCGCCCCCTGCAGTCGGGGCCGGGTCTCGTCCACCCACACGGAGAACCGCTTCCCGTCCCGCCTGGCACGGTACAGCGGCGCCAGGGCCGTGCCCCAGTCGGAGAACCCGAGCCAACCCGCGTTGCAGTGCGTGAGGATCCGGGCACCGTCGGTGACGAGCGCTGCCCCGATTTCCCCAATTCGCACGCACGCCGCGGTGTCCTCCCGGGCTACGGCCTCGGCCTCGGCAACTGCCGTCCGGCGCGCCTCGGCCGGCGACCCGCCCGCTGCCCGCACCCTGCGCACGGCGGCGAGCACCCGGTCGACAGCGTAGAAGAGGTTGCGGGCCGTGGGGCGCGTCGCCTTCAGCAGTCGTTCAGCCGACTCCATGTACGCGTCGAACCCGGCCTCGGGCGCCTCCAGCGCCGCCTGCGCCGTCCCGAAACCGCCGGCCGCGCCGATCGCGCCCGCGCCACGCACCACCATGTCGCGGATGCACCGGGCCGTCTCCGCGTGACCGCCTCCCGGTTCAGCACCAGGATTTGCTTGTCCTCCCGGTTGATGTACACGAGGTCGTTGTAGAAGCTGATGAACGAGTCGCCGTCAACCCGGTCCTTCGACATCGCGACCCGCTTCATGTCGACGTTGAACTTCCCAAGGTAGTACCCGTCCGCAGCGTTGATGATGGCGTAGATGAAGTCCTCGCGGACCTCCACGAAGCTGCGGTAGAAGACCATGTCCTCGCCGACCGCCTTGCGGGTGAGGTTCTCGAGGTCGAGCAGCACGAGGTAGTGGCCGAGCTGGTGGTCGCCCTTGTGGCTGATCACCACCACGCCGCTCTTGAACAGGTCGAACTCCCGGCCGCAGATGTCCGACTCCTCGCTCTTCAGAATCAGCTTCCCCGTGGCCGCGTTGATGATCAGCATGTCGTTGTTGTAGTGGCCGCCCGCCAGGTACTCCTTGATCTTCAGGTAATACAGCTTGCCGCCGAAGATCGCCGCGTCGGTCTCGCCCTTCCGCGCCGCCTCCTCGCGCTTCGCCACGTCGGCTTCGCGCGCGGCGAGCTCCGCGGCCTTCTCCTCGGGGGTCTTCGCCGCCTCGATCGCGGCCTTGTCCTTCTCGATCCCCGCCTTCTCGGCGGCGAGCTCCTTCTCGCGGTCCGCGACCGCCTTCTGCTCGGCAGCCAGTTTCTCCGCAGCCGTCTTCTCCTCAGCCTGCCGGGCGGCCAGCGCGTCGGCCTGGCGCTTCGCCTCCTCCGCCGCCTTCGCAGCAGCCTGCGCGTCGCCGGCCGACTTGAGGCGCTCGGCTTCGACCTGCGCGGCCTTCGCCGTGGCCTCCTGCTCCACCGTCGCTTTCCGCTGCGCCTCCAGGAGCGCCTGCCCCTCCGCGAGGGCCTTCTTCGCGGCCTCCGCCTCCCGGGCCTTCAGGTCCGCGGCCGCGGTGCGCTCCGCCACACCCTTGTCCTCCCGGGCCTTCAACAGCTCCACGACCGCGGCCGAGGTGAGCTCGCTCGCGTCCAGCGCGCCGAGGATGTCCCGCCCGGCCGCCGCGCTGATGGGCACGACGAGCTGGGTGGCGCCCGGCCACTCGAAGTACTTGGTCGAGATGCCGACCTTCGCGGCATCCAGGCGCGAGGCGACCGCGGGGAGGTAGCGGCCCGCGAAGTACGGGAGGTCGCCCCGATTGACGGCATTGTAGTAACTGACGAACAGCGCCAGGACGTCCGCGTCCTTCCGAGGGTATCCGTAGAGCTGCTCGAGGTACGCGGACACGATCCGGCGCACGTTGTTGATATGGTCGATGCGCGAGTCGGCGTCGATCGAGAAGATGTCCGCACCGAACGGCTTCTGGCCCGCGGCCGAGGGCACGTGGAAGACCGAGTACTTCGTCTGCCAGCGGGCGGGGACCGCTCCGGCCGAGACCCCGGAAGCGAGACCCCGGCCGATGTTCCGGATCTGCTCCGCGGTCTCCACCACCGTGTGCTGGCCCGTGTAGTTCACGAACTCGACCTTTTTCGCACTGCTCTTCAGCTCCTGAGTGTCGACCCCTTCCTGGGCCGACGCGAGCGCGAGCGAGCAGAGCGGGAGCGCGAGTGCGAGCAGCAGCTTCTTCATCGCCGAGTCCTCCCCGACAGTATGTCCCCTCAAGTATAGTCTCCCCGGCACGGGATGCAAGGCGCGGAACCAGCAGCCGCGGGTACATGATTGCCGGCGCGCCGCCCCTTCCGATGTCCGCTGCCCGCAGCTGCGGGCTCGTTGCACCGGCAGACGGTGCCGGGGTAGGATGCCCCATGCCCTACTCCGTCCCCCTGCGCGAAATCTACCGCGGGACGAGCATCGTTGCAGACTACTGGGAGGCGAAACGTCAGATCGTCGACCTCCTCCCTCGCCACTTCCTCGATCGCGACACCTACCGGACGCTCGCCGGCATTCTGCACGCGCGAAGGTACGACCGAAAGGCCGTTGCGCTGGTGCTCGAGGAGCAGAACCGGCTCCTCGGTGCTGACGCCGCTTCGCTCGCCAACGCCCGTCGGCTCCTCGATCCGCGTGCGCTCGTAGTGGTCGGCGGGCAGCAGGCTGGGCTCTTCGGAGGGCCGCTCTACACCCTGCACAAGGCACTCACCGTGCTCGCGCTCGCCGGCGAGCTGGAGACCGACCTCGGGTGTCCGGTGGTGCCGGTGTTCTGGATCGCCTCGGACGATCACGATCTCGCGGAAGTCGCCCGGGCATGGGTAACCGACGCCGTAGGACGGCTCCGTGAGGTCGCTCTTCCCGGCCACCTCGCCGC
>JAPLSM010000422.1 GCA_026398635.1 Spirochaetota bacterium
GTAGGGCTTCACCTCCATCCGTTCCGCCGTACGGCCGACGACCTTTACGAGCTGGCCGAAGCGCAGCCGGTAGACGGTCTTCGCGTTGGCGTTCGCCTCCTCCCGGATGGGCAGCGGCGGCGGGTCCTCCTTGCGGGAGAATCCCCAGGTGGTCACCCAGGGCTTCAGGGCTTCGGCTGCGGCGACCGCCTCCGCCCGGCGCGCGAACTTCCGCACCCTGCCCTTGGTGAACTCTCGGGTCTGCCGCTCACCCTTCACCGCAACCAGATAGGTGTCGCTGATCTGCGAGTCGCGGGTGATCGCTACCACCGAAGCCGTGGCGAACGGCCCGGTCAGGTCGCCCCACAGCAGCACGCCCCACGCGACGGCGCGCGGTCCGCAGGAGCACACCGCAAGAAGGAGGAGCGGGAGGATCGCGAGGCCCAGGACGGCCTTCGCGGGACGGACGCCTTCCATGCGACGGATTGTGGCGCCAGCCGTTCCTTTTGGCAAGCGCCAGATACGCCCAAGCAGTCCCGGGTTGCCCCATCCGCCCGGCCCGGCTATCATGCCGCGCATGGACAAGATCACCGAGCACCTCAAGCAGGCGATCGACGCGAAGCGCGACCTGGCCATCGCGCTGCAGCGCGACCTCACTGCCATCCCCGCCCTCGGGCCGCAGAACGACGGTACGGGGGAGAAGGAGAAAGCCCACAAGCTCGTCGAATGGCTCGCCCGGCTGGGCCTGCCCGAGCCCGTCGGCCTGCCCGCTCCCGACCCGAGCGTGCCGGGGGGCAAGCGGCCGAACCTCGTGGTCACGATTCCGGGCCGGGCGAAGGACCGGACCCTCTGGATCATGTCCCACCTCGACATCGTTCCGCCAGGCGAGGCGAAGCTCTGGACGTCCGACCCGTACACGCTCGTGGTCGACGGCGACCGGCTGGTCGGCCGGGGCGTGGAGGACAACCAGCAGGGGCTCGTGGCCTCAGTGCTCGCCGCGGCTGCGGTGCGCGAGCTGGGCCTCGAGCCGGCCTGCACGGTGCGCCTGCTCTTCGTCTCGGACGAGGAGACCGGCTCGGCGCAGGGCGTGCAGCACGTGCTCGCGGCAGCTCCTCACTTGTTCACCCCCGCGGACTCCGCGCTCGTGCCCGATCACGGCGCTCCCGACGGGTCGGAGATCGAAATCGCGGAGAAGAGCATCCTCTGGCTGAAGTTCGCGACGAAGGGCCGGCAGTGCCACGCCTCCACGCCCCAGAAGGGCGTGAACGCCTTCGCCGCGGCATCGCTGCTCGTGGTGAGGCTCGGCGAGCTCGCGCGGATCTATCCGGCCGCCGACCCGCTGTTCGATCCGGCCGTGTCCACGTTCACCCCCACCAAGAAGGAGGCGAACGTGCCCAATGTAAACACGCTGCCGGGCGAGGACGTGTTCTACCTCGACAGCCGGATCCTGCCGTCGGTCGACCTCGACGGGGTCATGGCGCGCATCCGCTCGATCGCCGACGGGGTAGAGAAGGAGTGCGGGGTGACCATTTCGATTGAGACCGTGCAGCGGGCATCGTCACCGGCCACGCCGGCCGACGCTCACATCGTGAAGGCGCTCCTGCGGGCCGTTTCGGAGGTCTACGGGGTGAAGGCGCGCACGATGGGCATCGGCGGCGGCACGGTGGGCGCCTTCCTGCGTCACCGGGGCATCGCCACCGTGGTGTGGTCGCGCCTCGAGGGCAAGGCGCACCAGCCTGACGAGAGCTGCCTGCTCGCGAACCTGCTCGGCGACAGCCTGGTGATGGCGTCCCTGATGCTGGATCCGGTCAGCGGACCCTAGTCCAACCGGTCGTACACGATGCAGACCTTCCCCTGCCGCAGGGCCTCGATGTTCTGCGCGACGGTCAGCAGCTGACGGGCCGCTTCCACGGGGATCACCACGTCGACGGGCAGCCGGCCGAACACGGCACGGGCCGCGACGCGCAGCGGGTCGGTTCCCGCGCGCTGACGGATCGCCTCCTCGTCGAGCCGGTCGAGGTAGCCTACCATGCCCCACGCGGCGAGGGATGCGGCCCTGACGTGCCCCTTCTCGAGCACGAGGTCCATGTTCTCGTCCCAGATCCGCGGAAACAGGGCCGGGCGCAGCACGGCGGTCGCGCCGGTGCCCACGGCCGGAAGCGGTCCCTGGGCGTGGATGACGAGACCCGTGAAGGCCCGGGAGGCCGCGTAGCCGAGCGGCCGGCGCATCGCTGCCTCGCGCGCGGGCAGGAGGTATCCGGTGACGCTCCGGGCGCCGAACAGGGGAAAGGTCCAGCGCACGGTGAGGCGCGCGAGGTCCGTGGAAAGGAACACGGCCTCAGGCCGGGCAGCGCGGGCGAGGCCGTGGAGGCTCTCGAAGAAGTTGGGGTCCTCCATGGCCAGCTCGCCGACGGTGTGCGAGGAATCCAGCGCCACGGGGGCCAGTGCCGCGAGCAGCTGCGGGGAGATGCGGGATTCGAGGGCAGCCTGGGCATCCGATTTGGCGCGCACAATGGACGGGGCCCCCGGGTCCAGCACAAGCGCGGCGTCTAAACGCAGCTCACCGGCCGCCCACGCGAGCCGGGCCTGCACGGTCTCCGCCACTTCCGCGTGAACGGCTGGTACGGCCGCCGCGATGAAGAGCCATAGGACCGCAACCGCGAACCGGATCATGGTCCCTCCGTCTTCAGCCCCGGCGCTCGAGCCGGGGCACCAGCAGCCGGCTTCCCACCCGGAGGCTTTCCGCGCGTATGCCCGGGTTGGACTCCGTCAGGAGCTCCAGCGAGACCCCGTAGGCCCTGCTGATCGCCCACAGGGTGTCCCCCTGCCTCACCACGTGCACCCGGAACTCCATCAGGGGGATCGTGTTCCCCGCCAGGGCCTGCTCGACCGCCCCCCGGTGCTCCGCCGGCACCTTCAGCTGGTAGCCGTAGGAAGCAGGCGGCGTGACGCCGAGCTGCAGCTCGGGATTCCCGGCCGCAAGCGTCTCACGGGCGATGCCCGCCGCATCCGCGAGCAGGCGAAGGTCCACGCTGCGCGGCACGGCGACCCGCTCCCACTCGACCGCGGGGTCCCACGACACCTGGAGGCCGTGCCGGCCGGGCTGGTCCAGGATCCGGCTGAGTGCCGCGAACTGCGGCACGAACGCCGCGGTCTCGGTCGGCAGCACCCCCTTCGCCCGCAGGGCCCAGTAGTTCGTGGTGCCGTTCTCCCTCGCCAGGCGCGCCATCCGGCCCGCTCCCGCATTATACGCAGCGAGGGCCATCTCCCAGCTGCCGAACTGCCGGTAACCCTCCGCCAGCTTCGCGAGCGCTGCCGAGGTCGCCCGGCAGAAATCCCGGCGCTCGTCGATCCAGTCGTCCATGCGCAGACCGTACGGCGCCGCGGTGTTCCGCATCAGCTGCCACAGCCCCGCCGCGCCCTTCGGGGAGACCGCCCTGGCCTGGAACCCGCTCTCGACCGCGGGCAGGAACTGCAGCTCCCGAGGCATGCCCCGTGTGGCGAGCTCCGCGGCGATCACCGCCCGATAGAGGCGGCTGCGGTCCAGGACCGCCTGCAGCCACTCACGCTTGCGCGCGAGCAGGCTCTGGACGAATCCTTCTATTGTATTTTCGTCAGGAAAGCCGATGGAATACACTTCCGCGCCCCGGTGGCCCTGCAGCGGCGCCAGGGTCGGTTCCGGGGTATCGGCGGTGGGCTCCCACGCGTCGCCGGCCCAGGAAGGGACGAGGCCGGCGCACAGCAACGCAGCGAGCACCACGACCCGCCACGATCGACCGGTCCGCATCAGCGAAGCCGCTCGCCGAACTTGATGCCCGCCCATTCCCATTGGCCGTTCGCCTCGGGCTTGGCGGGAAAATCGATGCGGCGGAAGTAGAGGTACCACGTCGTCGGCCGGAAGCTCCAGTTGGTGGTGCGCAGCCATGCCTCCCGGTCGTTCGAGGTGGGGTCGAGCTCGCCCTCGACTTGCGGATTCGAGCTTGCGAGGTAGTTGCCGATGGCGAACTCCTCGGGCACCTCCTCCGAGGGAGCCGCCTGCTCCCAGCCCTCGGCGGAGAAGTTCACCCGGGCCTGGTAGCGCCGGAGCTTCGCGATGTCCTTGTGCTGGATGGCGTCGCGCACCGCTTCCACGAGCGTGGAGAGGTCGGGCACTGTCCACGTCGGGTCCGCGTAGTAGAAGAGCACCTTCTCCGCGGCCACCCGGCTCGCGTTCGTCACACCGGGCACCTCGAGGTCCGCCGTGCCGAGGAACAGGTTGTAGGCCTTGATCGCCTGCTCCCAGTTGCCGACCTCCTCGTAGCTCTGAGCGAGCCGGAAGTACAGCGCCCCGGGATGCTCGACCTGGCCGCTGAACCGCGGCGAGGAGAGCTCCTTGTAGTACCCGATGCGCTCCTGCGCGTGGGTCTCGAGCTCCACCAGGCGCTGCAGGCAGTAGAGGTGCACCGACTCGCCTTTCACGAGCAGGTCCTGGTGGTTCTTGAGCACCCGGGCGTAGTAGTGCACCGCGAGCGGAACCTCGCCGAGCTCCTCGTGCACCTGGGCCGCCATGAGCAGGTAGTACCCGTTGAAGGGATCGGCAGGTTCGCGGGCCACGTGGGTGGTGAGGAACAGGATCTCCGCCTCGCGTCGACCCGCGTTCGCGAGGCTGTGCGCGATCTGCTGGATGAGCACGAACCGGCTCTCCCCGCCCTGCTCACGCTCGAGCAGCCGGTAGAGCTCGGCGAGCTCGCCAGAGCCGCCGAAGGTGCCAAGGTAGTATCGCGCTTCCGGCGCGCCGCACCCGAGGAGCAGCAGCGCGAGGGCGGCGGGGACGAGGGCCTTCGCCATTTCGGCGGGCATCGTAGCAGGAACCGCCCGGTGTTGGCAAGGAGGACGTGTTCTGGTACGATGCCGCGAGCTTCACCCCCATGGCCGATCCAATCACCATGACAGCCAGAGGACTCGTTGCCGGTAACCATCCCCGGATCCCCTTCATCGAGGGCGACGGGATCGGACCGGACATCTGGCGGGCCGCGCGCGCCGTACTCGACGCCGCGGTGGCGAAGGCGTACGCGGGCCGGCGCGCCGTGGCGTGGGAGCAGGTGTACGCGGGCGAACAGGCCTTCCGGGACACCGGCGAGTGGCTGCCTGCCGCGACCGAGCAGGCCTTCCGCGACCGGCTCGTGGGCATCAAGGGCCCCCTCGCAACGCCCGTGGGCGGCGGCATCCGCAGCCTCAACGTGGCCCTGCGGCAGCGCCTCGACCTGTACGTATGTCTGCGCCCGGTACGGTGGTTCCCCGGGGTCCCCTCCCCCGTCCGGCACCCCGAGCTGGTCGACATGGTGGTCTTCCGCGAAAACACCGAGGACGTGTACGCGGGTTACGAGCTGGCGGCGGGCACCGACGGCGCAGTCCGTCTGGCCGATTTCCTCGGACGGGAGTACGGGTGGCGCATCGGGCCCGATACCGGCATCGGCATCAAGCCCGTAAGCCGGGCAGCGAGCGAGCGGCTCGTGCGCGCGGCTCTCCGCTGGGCCATCGACCACGGCCGGCGCAGCGTGACGCTCGTGCACAAGGGCAACATCCAGAAGTACACCGAGGGAGCCTTCCGGCAATGGGGCTACGACCTGGCTCGGCGCGAGTTCGGCGACCGGGTGACGTGCCTCGACGGCGCGGCCGACGCGGATGCCGCGGCCGCAGCGGCGACCGCGACGGACGGGAGCCGGCTCGTGGTGAAAGACGCGATCGCGGACAGCGTCTTTCAACAATTGCTGACCCGGCCCGAGGAGTACGACGTGCTGGCGACCACCAACCTCAACGGCGACTACCTTTCCGACGCGCTCGCCGCACAGGTGGGCGGCATCGGCATCGCCCCCGGGGCCAACATCAATTACGTGACGGGACACGCCGTGTTCGAGGCGACCCACGGCACCGCACCGAAGTACGCGGGGAAGGACATGGCGAACCCCTGCTCGCTCATCCTCTCCGGCGCCATGATGCTCGACTACCTCGGCTGGCCGGAAGCCGCGCGCCTGGTCGAGGAGGCCGTGGCACGCACCATCGGCGAGCGCTTCGTCACGTACGACTTCGCCCGGGCGATGGAGGGAGCGGTGCAGGCATCAACCTCGGCGTTCGGCGAGCGCGTGGCGGGGAACCTCGGATGAAACGCAGGACCCCGCGGTACCCCAACAAGCTGCTCGTCATCGGCACCGCCGCGCTCGTCGCGGGCGGGGTGCTGCTGATGGCGAACCTCGGCTCGTTCACCCTGCCCGCCAGCCTCTGGCCCCTGCCCCTGCTGCTCGCAGGGCTTGTGTTCCTCTACCTCGCCTACGTGCGCGGCCGGTCGTCCCGGTACATCCTCCCGGGCATGCTCCTCACCCTCGGCGGCCTGTTCTTCCTCCTCGTGGAGACGGTGCTCGGCTGGGGCGCCGTCGAGCGGGCCTGGCCGGCCTTCGTGCTCATCACGGGCCTGTCGCTGCTCGCCTGGGGCCTGCGCCTGAAGCCGAGGGCACGGACCGCGATCGTCGTTCCCGGCCTGTTCATCGCGGCGCTCGGACTGCTCCTGTTCCCCTTCAGCCTGCGGCGCTCCCCGGGCAGCCTCGCCGCGTTCGTGGGCAGGTGGTGGCCCCTCGTCCTCGTCGTGATCGGCCTCGTGCTCGTCGCTTCATTTTTCAGCACCCGAAAACCGAATAGGAAGGTATGAGCAAGAGACTCTTCCTGCTCGTGGCGTTGGGGCTCATCGTCGCCTCATCGGCGGGCATCGTCACCATGATCAACGCCCAGGAAGGTCTCGCGGGAGCGTCCGTGGCCCCGGTGGATGCACCGACTGCCGCCACCCCCGAGGCGCGCTGGGCGGAGGACTTGGTGTACCGGACCGGCTCCGGCACGCTCTGGCGGATCTCCTACACGGAGGGCGTGCTCTCGTCCACCGACGACGGCACGACCTGGATCGACCGGACCGCGGGCCTGCCCCGCCGGGCCGTTTTTCCCTTCGACGCGCCCCAGCCGCCCCTGATCAGCTCCTTCTCGGCCGACCCGACGGACGACAGCCGGGTGGCCATCACCACCACCGAGGCGGTGTACCTGTCGGCCGACGACGGCGCAACCTGGATACGGCTCGACGTGAAGGAGCCGCTGCGGCCCAACGACCAGCTCACCTGCGTGGCCCTCTCGCCCCACGGCCCCGCTGTCGCGGTGGGCACCTCGTTCCACGGTTTCTTCGAAACCTCGGACCGGGGGATCCACTGGATCGACCTGTCCGAGCGGGTCGCGGTCATGCAGCTCGGCGGCGGTAACTACGAGGAAGTGAACTCCGTGGCCTACAGCCCCGTCGACCCGGACCTCGTGTACTTCAGCCTCGGCTTCGGCAAGGGCCTCTTCGCGATGCGGCGCGGCGCGCGGACCGCCGAGCGTGTCGCCTTCCCTGCGGGACGGCACGGCCTCACCATCTCCGACATCGCCTTCCGCGAGGCGCCCGACGGAAGCGGCTGGCTGCTCGAGGTGCGCACGGACTCCGAGCGCTGGACCCTGAGGCCTGAGACCGGCGCGTGGCGCATCGCCGAGCGGCTCGGCATCGAGACGGCCGTCGACCCCGCCCGGGCCGCGCGCCGCGGGACCGCCTCGGGCAAGGTGGGCATCTACGTGTCCGCCTACAAGGCGAGCGGCCGGTACCTCGACGAGCACCTCGCCTTCCTCAAGCGCCACGGCCTCAACAGCATGGTCGTGGACTGCAAAGAGGACTACGGGGTCGTTGCCTACGACACGCGCCTGGAGTGGCCCCGGCGCATCGGCGCGGTGCGGCCGTACTTCAAGATCGACGAGCTGGTGGCCAAGGCGCACGCGGCGGGCATCTACCTGATCGGCCGGATCCTGGTCTTCCGGGACAAGGGCCTGTACAACGCGCCGGGCTATCCCTACGCGGCCTGGGACCGGGTGTCCAACGAACCCTGGCGCTACCTCAAGACCGAGACCGATCCCGAGTCGGGCGAGGTGTCGTCGTCCCAGGGCGAGTACTGGGTCGACCCGTACTGCGAGGACGTCTGGCGGTACAACATCGACATCGCCCGGGAGGTGCAGGACCGGGGCTTCGACGAGATCCAGTTCGACTACATCCGGTTCCCGTCCGACGGGCCGCTCTCGCGCCTCACGTGGCGGTTCCAGAAGGCGGGCATGGGCAAGGTCGAGGCGCTCGAGAGCTTCCTCAAGGCCGTGCGCGCCGAGATCAGCATCCCGATCTCGACGGACGTGTACGGGTACTGCGGGTGGGCCCGGATCTCCAACTGGGTGGCGCAGAACATCGAGGTGTTCTCCCGGTACGTGGACGTGATCCAGCCGATGTTCTACCCTTCGCACTTCCCGCGCGATTTCCTCGGCTCTCTCAGCTACGTCGACGACCGGGCCCGCACCATCTACCAGGATGGCTCCAACCGGGCCGTGGGCATCGTCGAGGGGCGGTGTCTCATCCGGCCGTTCGTGCAGGCGTTCCGCATCGGCGGGGAGACCTCCTTCTCGGCCGCAACCACGAGCACCTACCTCGTGAGCCAGGTGCAAGGGGCGCTCGCGAGCGCGGCTTCCGGCTTCACGCTCTGGAACGCCTCCAACGACTACTACATGGTCACGGTCCCGCTCGGCCCGATGATCGCCTCGGCGGCCGCGGACCGGCAGCGATGAGCCCGGCCGGGCGCCGCCGCGCAGCCCGGCACCGCTGACCGGGGGAGACCGTGGCGGCCTCCGAGACCCTCACCCCGACGCAGTCGCGCCGGGCCATGAATCTCAACCTCGTGCTCGGGAGCCTGGGCACGATGTGGGCCGCGGTGGCGGCCCCCGGGGTGGTGCTGAGCCCGTTCTTCATGAACCACCTCGGCGCCACCGGTGAGCAGCTCGGGCTCCTCACCGCCGCGATCCAGGTGGCCTCGGTCTTCAACCTGCTCTCCATCATCGTCTATGCCAGGATCGGCCGGGTGAAGGCCTTCTGGATCGCCACCACGATGGTCCAGCGCCTGTACGGGTTCGTGCCCGCGGCGGTTGCGTTCGCGGCCTGGCGCGGCGCGGAACGGGCGTCCGGAGTGCTCGCCATCACCATCGGTGTGGCGATCGGCTGGTCCCTCGCGCACCTGAGCGTCTCGGGGTGGTACACGTGGGTGACGAGCTACGTGCCCGATGACACGCGGGCCACCTTCTTCGGCCGGCGCTCGGCCGTGCTCAACACGGTGAGCGTGGTCTGGATCACCGCGGTCACCGTGCTGATCGACCAGTTCGGGGGCCGGGACCTGTACCTCGCGTACTTCTGGATCTTCCTCGTCGCCGGCATCGCGGGCGTGCTGGACGTCATCCTCGCGGTGCTCATTCCCGAGCCGCGGCGACGGGTGCCGGCGGAGGGCGCCCCAGCCGTACCCGCGCGGCCCGTCTTCTCGTGGCAGGATTTCACGGAGCCGGTCCGCAACCGCAATTTCCTCCGCTTCGCGCTGTCCATCGCGCTGTGGGGATTCTCGACCTCCGTGCTGAGCCCGTTCATCGCGCCCTACATCACCTCGGCGGACGGAATCGGCGCACCGAACGCCTGGCTCGGCATCATGAACGCTATCACGCAGCTCGCCACGGCGGCCACGGCCATGGGCTGGGGCATGCTCGCCGACCGGTTCGGCCGCAAGCCGGTCGTGCTCCTCGGCTCCCTCTACCCGCTGGTCTGGGTGGCCTACTTCTTCCTCACGCCGAACAACTACGTCTTCATCCTGCCCATCGCCGCGCTCGCCCTGGGGCTGCTCGCGCCGGGCATCAACGGCGGCGCGGAGCAGCTGATGCTGACGCTCACCACCGCGCGCAACCGCACCGCCTACGTGGCCTGGTACGTGGCCATCGCGGGCAGCGTTCCGGCCGCGGGCGCATGGCTGGGCGGAAAGCTCAACGACCTGCTGAAGGGCCTCGCCGTTCCGTTCGGTCCGATCACGGTCGGCGGCTTCCAGGTGATGACGCTCGTCTGCTTCGCGCTCGTGCTGCTGAGCTTCTTCATCCTCTCCCGCACCCGCGAGGGCCGGGAGAAGCCGGTCGCCTTCGTGCTCGCGCAGCTCGCCACGCCCAGCATCTTCCGCACGTTCCTGAACATCGGCGTGCTCGGACGGCCCGAGGCGTCGGACCGGGTGGCGCGCGCGCTGCGCACCACCGAGGCAGCCTCGGGCGCGATCGCGCTCTCGGACATCACGCACCGGCTCGACGACCCCGACACCGAGGTACGCGAGGAGGCAGCCAAGGCCCTCGGCCGCATCGGCTCGGCCGACGCGGTCGACGCTCTGCTGCGTCACCTCACCGACCCCTTCTCAGCCATCCGGCCGGCAGCCGCCCGTGCCCTGGGGAGGATCGGCGACCCCCGGGCCGTCGAACATCTCGTCGCGTCGCTCGCCGACCGGGCCGAGGAGCTGCAGGAGGCCTGCTGCCAGGCGCTCGGCCGCATGGGCGTCCACGAGGCCCTGGAACCGCTGCTCGGCCTGCTGTCGGAGGAGCGGTCCGACCGGGTGGCGGCCGCTGCCGGCGACGCCATGTCGCGCCTCGGCGCATTCGAGGCGGCCCTCGACCTGCTGCCGCGCATGCACGCCACCGCGAGCCGGGGACTGCGCCGGCAGTTCGCCATCGCCCTCGGCAACCTGCTCGGAAAACCGGGCGCTTTCTACCCCTACCTGACCGGGGACCGAGCGTCCCGGGCGGCCGCCCTCCGGCGGTTCTTCGCCGAGGGCCAGCGCAACGTGACCGCGATCCTCCATGCCGCCCCGGAGAGCTTCGAATCGTCGAACACCCGCGAGGCGGTGACCGGCTCGATGCGCGACCTGCGGACCGCGGTCGAGACCCTGGACCACGCCCGGATCGCACGGCGGGTGCACGAAACGGTGCTCGGCCTGTGCCGTCAACTAAGCGGCCACGACCTGCCCGAGGACGAGGCGCTCGGCTTCGCATTCCTGCATAGCGCGCAGCTCGGCCTCGGCCTCTGGTTCGCGGGGGAGGTGAAGTCGCGCTGCCTCGACGGGGCGGCAACCCCGACGCCCGAGACCGCGGAGCTCTTGGAGATCGAGGCGGCCCTGGGCGTCTACTTCCTCGCTTCCTACGAGGAGGCGCCCGAGGCCGGGTGAGCCGGGCTCACGCGAACAGGTACGTTACGCAGTCCTTCACGACCGCCTCGAACCGCTTCCCGCCCTGACGGAGATCTACGCGGAAATCGCGGGGGCACCCGACCGGACACACTCCCCGGTTGAGCACGTGCTTCTCGAAACACCCACGGCTGTAGAACAACGGCGCGCGGAAGCCGGGCGCGACCGTGACGATCGGAACCGC
>JAPLSM010000386.1 GCA_026398635.1 Spirochaetota bacterium
GCCGTAGGCGGCATCCCGTGTGAGCGCGTTGTAGCCGCTGGTGGCGGAAATGTCCGCGTAGAGGTTCGGGAAGCTCCGAAGCAGCCGGGGAAGGCTGCCCTCGCGGTCCACCTTGCCTACGGGGTAGATGAACTTGTCCTCGACCGTCAGGGGGGCGGCGATCTCCGCCCAGAACCCCGGTCCGTGGCCCACGATCACGGCCCCGGGTGCCGCCTCGAGCAGACGCTGCATGCGGGGCGCACCCGGCTCGTCCCAGACTCCGTACACACCGGGTCCCGGTCCGGTGACGTGGAACAGCACCGGCAGGCCCGCTGCCCCGCACTGCACACAGAGTTGGATCAGTCGGGGATCGTCGAAGGGTACGTTCGCGGTCATCTCGCCGATCCCGCGGCAGCCGAGCTCCCTGAACCGGTCCAGCGTCCAGGAGAAATCGGCACGCGGCGGGTTTCGGATCGTCACCGCGTCCAGGTTGCCCGCACAGCCCATGCGGGGATCCAGGTTCCCGAACAGGATGAGACGGTCCCGGTACGGCCTGCCGGCCTTGATCTGGCTCACAACGTCCGGCTGCCCGGTGAACAGCCAGGGCCCCCGGGTGCTCTCGGGCGAGGCGCCGAGCGGGAGCACAACGGCCTGGTCGATACCCTCCTCGTCGAGCCGGCGCAGAAGGCCTTCAATGGTGACGGGCACGCGCTGGCTGTCCTCCGGTGTTCGAAGGTCCCCGACGTGGGTGTGGAAGTCGACGATCATATGGCCCCCCTCAGGCGTTGATCCTCTGCAGGGACTTCAGCAGGTGCATGAATGCCCGGGTGATGTGGTAGGGGTCCTTGACGGGAAGCGCCACCACCTTTTCCTCGGGCCTGCCGGCCCGGTCGCGGATCTGGATCCACTCCCCGATCGCGGGGTCGGGTTGCGGGAACGTCCTGAAGACGTACTCGTGGTACTTCCAGTAGGTGTCGAGGAACCACGGGTCGCGGGTGTGCTCAAAGGAGAGGATCAGCGCGTAGAGGGCCTCGGAGTGGACCCACCAGAGCTTGTTGGACCAGTTCTCCCGCAGCTCCACCAGCATGTGGTCCGCCTCGTTCTCGGGCCGCACGGAGCCATGCGGCTCTCCCCCCCGCACGTGCTGGAACTGCGGAAGACCGCCGAACTGCCCGTCCCAGAACTGCTCCGTCATCCACCGGACGACGTCAGTGGCTGTGCGGATGGCGCTTCGGTCGCCGATGCGGGCGGCGAAGTGCATCATGAACCAGGCGTCCTCCAGGGAGTGGCCCGGGTTGCAGGTGCTTCCCAGCATTTCGTCCCATGCCGGCGTTCCGTCCGTCCGCACGTACTCCAGGAGCGTCTGCTCCGACGGCCGCACGAAGACGCCGAGGGTCTCGCGCATCGAGGCACGCGCGATCTCGGCGAGCCGGAACGCCGCGGGATCGCGGAAGAAGATGGCCACGTCCGCGAGCTCCTGCGCGAGCTCCAGCATCCCCATCGGTGCACCGTGGGCCCGGAAGCCCTTCGGCAGGTCGTGCGGGAAACTGCGCGCCTTGCCCGTGCGCTCGCGTTCGATGATGGAGTCGAACAGCTGCAGCGCCCAGAGGTAGGCGGTCCGGTCGTCTGCGGCGCGCGCGTACTCCGCCACGCCGTAGACGAGGAAGTGATCAGCCGAGATGCCGAGGTCCAGCCGGTCGCTGCTTGTCGCCTCGATACGGTTTCCCTTCCGGTCGGTGAGGATCGGGGAGCCCCGTTCGTCCAGCACCCAGGCGCAGTTACCGTTGGGAAGCAGAGCGTGCTCCATCAGGAACCGAGCCCCGGCCCGGGCCGCCGCTGTCACCTCCGCGGCGAGCTTTGGCCCCATGCGGTCCGCGAAGCTCCACATGAGGCGGCCGAGCATCCACAGGAACCTGCCCTGTGACCAGAGGTACTTGTTCTTCGAGACGAGCCGGTCGCCGGCGTTCGTGAAGCAGGTGAAGAAGGCGCCATGCTCGCGGTCGATCCCCTCCCGCATCCAGAAGGGCAGCAGCACGCGGAAGAGGTGATCGTCGTAGAAGGCGGCCAGCTCTCGCAGCGACATCGGTTGCATCGGCATCCTCCTGGAGCAGCGCGTTCGGGGGAACGCGCACGGGGGCTTCGGCGCGCGGGATGCGGTCAGCGTAATCCGCCGCCGGAACACGCGTCAAGATTGTCGGTTGCGGTCTGCCGGCTGGGCGGCTATCCTCGGGGCATGCGCTACCGCGGCTGTAACTACGAGAAGACGCTCCTCCTGGAGTCGAAGGATTCCGTGGACCGGTGCGGCGAGATCGTCGACGCGTTCGTCACGGTGCCCGCCGAGTGCGCCGGGAACCTGGGAAACGACGTTCGGGTCGTCTTCACGGTGGATGTTCCGCCGCACGGATCGCGCAGGATCGGGATCCTCTACGACAATCCGGCGGCGGCGAAACCGGTGGTCCCGGCGGCCCTCGACGTGTCGGGCGAAGGATGCGGCCTCGCGGTCGACGCCCGCGACTACGCGGTCGCGTGCGATCCGCGGAGCGGAGTGATAGACCGATCGATTTTCAGGCAGCGGTTCCCTAGGACGGGTGACGTGGCAAGCGCGGAGGCTGCGGCGGTTATCGGGCTACCGTGAGCATCCCCGGCGAGCTGCCTCTACCAGCTGCCTGCCCCTGAAAGACACCGCCGTCCATCGTGTAAGACGCAAGCTCGACCTTGAGCGAGGAATACGGGAAACCTGTCTCGCAGAGCGCAGAAAGGTATCGATGCGCATGACAAGGGGGTTGAAGAGAGGTTCAGTTCAGCGCGCTCGGATCGAGTCCCGGCGGTGCCCTGCCGA
>JAPLSM010000402.1 GCA_026398635.1 Spirochaetota bacterium
GTCCGCGAGCCCGCCCTTGAATACCTTCTCGGCCCCCGCCTTGGACAGCTCCTGGTGCTTCCCGAATGCCTCATCGAATCCAGGCCGGTCCACGGACATGCCGTGCTCGCGCGCCAGCTCCTCGGTGAGCTCGATGGGGAACCCGTACGTGTCGTAGAGACGGAAGGCCACCCGGCCGGGAATAGTCTTCTGGGGATTCTTCTGGAGGTTGGGCAGGAGCTTCTCGAACTCGTGCTCGCCCTTTTTCAACGTCTCGGAGAACCGCCCCTCCTCCTTCGCGAACTCCTCGAGGATCATCGCCTCGCGCTGCGCGAACTCGGCGTAGAAGCCGCTGTTGATGGCGATCACCACCCGGGCCAGCTCGCCGAGGAACTCACCTTCGAGACCGAGCTTGCGGCCGTGGCGGATCGATCTGCGGATGAGCCGGCGCAGGATGTAGCCCTGCCCGAGGTTCGAGGGGGTCACGCCCCGGTCGTCGCCGAGGATGAACGTCGAGGCGCGCACGTGGTCGGTGATGATCCGGAACGAGAGGTCAGTCTCCGCGGCCGCGCCGTAGCGCTTCCCGCAGAGCGCCTCCAGGCGATCGATGACGGGACGGAAGAGCTCCGTCTCGAACACCGTGACCCGGCCCTGCAGCATGGCGATGGTGCGTTCGACGCCCATGCCGGTGTCGACCGTCTTCTGAGCGAGCGGCGGGTACTTCCCTTCGGCGGTCTTGTTGTACTGCATGAACACGTCGTTCCAGATCTCGAAGTACTTGCCGCAATTGCACCCCGGCCGGCACGACGGTCCGCAGGGCGCCTTGCCCGTGTCGATGAACATCTCCGTGTCGGGTCCGCAGGGGCCGGTCTGTCCCGCCGGGCCCCACCAGTTGTCCTTGCGCGGCAGGTAGTGGATGCGCTCGCGGGGAATGCCGAGCGCCAGCCACGCCCGGGCCGCCTCCTCGTCGGCCGGCACGTCCGCGTCGCCCTGGAACACCGTCACGCTGAGCCGGTCGGGGGAGAAGCCGAGCCACTCCTTCGAGGTGAGGAACTCGTAGCTGTACCGGATGGCCTGGTCCTTGAAGTAGTCGCCCAGCGACCAGTTGCCGAGCATCTCGAAGCACGTGAGGTGCGAGGCATCGCCCACTTCCTCGATGTCGTCGGTCCGGATGCACTTCTGCACGTCCACGAGCCTGCGGCCGGCCGGGTGGGGCTCGCCGAGGATGTAGGGCACCAGCGGGTGCATGCCCGCCGTGGTGAAGAGCACGGTGGGGTCGTTCTCGGGTATCAGGGACCTGCCCGAGATCTCCGCGTGCCCCCGGGCCCTGAAGAACTCCAGGTATTTCCGACGCAGCTCGCTTCCGGTCATGGCAGCCACCATAGGAGGAAGGCGCGCGGAGAGTCAATCCGGCGCGGCCGGCACGGACCGGGCGGGCGCCTCGGCTGCGCCGGTGCACCGCGCCGGCCCGCCCTGCCGTGCTGACCAGCCGAGGCCGCACGTGGTAGAAAATGTCATGCAGCAGGAATCCTCCGGACGCAGTCCGGTCCTCGTGGTCGCGAGCTACCTCACAGTCTACGTGGTCTGGGGCTCGACCTATTTTTTCATCAAGCGGAGCGTCGCGACGATCCCGCCGTTCGCCGTGCTCGCGATCCGCTGGACCGTCGGCGGGGTACTGCTGCTCGCCATCGCCGCGGCGACGGGCAGGCTGCGCCGGATGCCGAGCGCCCGGGAGATCGCCTCCGCGGCTGCGCTCGCCACGCTCCTCCTGATCCTCGGCAACGGCATGATCACCGCCTCCGAGCGCCAGGTGGACAGCTACATGGCGGCGCTCCTCACGTCCTCCGCGCCGCTCGTCGTCACGCTGTTCGACCGGGTGCTGCTCCGCCAGCGCCTGACCCTCGTGCGCGTGCTCGGCGTGGTGCTCGGCTTCGGCGGCGTGGCCCTGCTGCTGTACGACGGCCAGTCGCTCGCGTCGAGTCTCGATGTGCCCGTGCTGCTCGGGCTCGCCGGGGTCCTGTTCTGGGGGCTCGCCACCAGCCTCGGGCATCGCTTCCCGGTTCACGGAGACAACACGGTGAACAGCGGGATCCAGATGCTGTTCACCGGGGTGGTCTCCCTCGCGATCACCCTGCTCGCCGGCAACCGGCCCGCCGAGATCGCGGCAGCCATGTCGGGCGAATCTCTCTTCGGCGTGGCCTACCTCGCCGTGATCGGCTCGATCGCCTTCAGCGCCTACACCTACCTCGTGAAGCACGAGCCCGCCGAGCGGGTCGTGAGCTACGCGCTGGTGAACCCGCTCATCGCGCTCGTGCTGGGCCTCGCGGTCGGCCACGAGTCGCCGAAGCCCCTCATCGCGGTGGGTTCCCCTCTCATCCTCGTGGGCCTGGGCTTCATGCTGTACGGCGAGCGGCTGGCGGGGTGGCTCAGGCGCCGGCGCGCCGCTCCCGCACCGGACCGCAGCGCCGGACCGG
>JAPLSM010000274.1 GCA_026398635.1 Spirochaetota bacterium
AGTCGGGCTTCAGCCCCCACCGGTTCCTGATGAACGAGCTGGAGGAGCCCGTGGAGGTGATCCGCCACCGGGCACTCTACCGGTTGAACTACGGCGACGAGCCGATCGTGTTCTGGCCCGAGATGGACCGGTTCCTCGACGAGCTGGCCCGTGTGTTTCCGGCCGAACGCGGCGAGCTCACGGCCTTCTACCGCTCGATCACGGACCTCTTCGAGAACGTCATCAAGGCCGACCCCGTGTACGTCTCGCCCTCGGAGATGCGCGCCCGCGACCTGCGGGGCCAATTCTTCTCCCGGCCCGTGAAGCAGCTGCGCACCCTCGCCCTCCTCTCGACCTCGGCAGCGAAGCTCATCCGGCGCCACGTGCGCTCGCCCCGGGCCATCGCCTTCTTCGACAAGCTCACCTCGACCTACTGCTACACCACCATGGAGGAGACGCCGGCGATCCTCGCGGCCACGATGTTCGTGGACAACCACGCCGGCGGCAGCTACTACCCCGTGGGCTCGCCCGCCGTGCTGGCAGGCCGGCTCGAGCGGGCCGTGGAGAAGCGCGGTGGTGCGTTCCGCTACGAGACCGAGGTGACGGCCATCCTCTTCGACGCCCGGGGCCGGGTGCGCGGCGTGCGGACCGCCGACGGCGACGAGATCGCCGCCCCGCAGGTCGTCTACGCGGGCGCGGTGCACCCCCTTTACCGGCGCCTTATGCCGCCCGAACTGGTGCCGCCGGCGGACCGGGCGCGCATCGAGCGCATGGTCCTGACGCACCCCAGCATGGTGCTGTACGGCCACGTGAAGGCCGGCGCCGTTCCCCTGGGCACGATGCCCGTCGAAATGTTCGTGGACAACAAGGCGGCCCTTGACGAGAGCGAGGTGACGATGTACCTGTCCTCGCTCGAGGACCCCTCGCTCTGCCCCGAGGGCACGCACGTGTTCACGCTCATCGGCCCCTCGATGGCCTCCTGGCCGAAGCCCTCCGACCCGGCCTACAAGGGCGCGGACTACCGGGAGCACAAGGAGCGCGAGGCCGCGCGGATGATCGGCCTGCTCGAACGCCGGTTCCCCGGCTTCTCCCGCGGCGTGCTGCGCTGGGAGCTGGGCACCCCTTCGACCATCGAGCGCTACCTCGGCAAGCCCGGAGGCTCGGTGGCCGGACCAAAGCAGGCGATCGGCCAGGAGCTGCTGCGCCGGCCGCACGCGCGCACGCGCTGGCCCGGCTTGTACCTCGCGGGCGAATCCACGGTGATGGGCACCGGGACCCCCGCGGTCACCATCTCGGGCATCAGCGCCGCGGACGTGGTGCTCCGCGACCGGGGCATGCCGGAGTACCGGTGGCACCCCGGGCTGCGGAACGTCGTGACCGTCCGCGAAGGACCCGTACCCCGCCGGCCCGTACCGACCGCTGCCCCCGGGACCGCGGCGCTCTGCCAGTGGTGCGAGGTGCCGGCCTGCCGCGTCGCCTGCCCTTCGCGCATCGACATCCGGGGTATCCTGCGGCGTATGGAGATGGAGAACCACGACGGCGCCGATCGGCGCCTGCGCGAAACCGGCGGCGAGCCGCTGCCGTGCCCTTCGTGCCCGAGCCGGCCCTGCGAGCGCGCCTGCCTGCGCACCGCGTTCGCCGCGGCTCCCGTGCCCATCGTCGAGAACCTGATGTGGCTGTCGAAGCGGGGGCACGGGTCGGG
>JAPLSM010000014.1 GCA_026398635.1 Spirochaetota bacterium
TATAGATAGGTGTGAACAACAGAAACAGGAGGTGCGATATGAACCTTGTTCGGTACGAGCCCACCACCCTCAGCCTGCTCAACTCCTTTGACAGGCTCTTCGATGGCATCTTCGATGACCGGTCCGTGAGCGTGCCCGCCGTCGACGTGCGAGATACCGAGACCGGCTGGAACATGGAAGTGGACCTGCCCGGCCTCACGGAGAAGGACGTCGAGGTCAAGCTGGACAACAACCTGCTCACCATCTCCTCGCGCAAGGAGCAGAAGCAGGAGGAGAAGAAGAACGGCTACCTGCTTCGCGAGCGCAAGACGTCCAGCTTCTGCCGCAGCTTCGTGCTGCCCGAGGAGGTCGACCGGGAGAAGATCGAGGCCGCGTTCGCCAACGGCGTGTTGAGCCTCAGCTTCCCCAAGCTGCCCGCGGCCCAGCCGAAGACCATCGAAGTGAAGGTAAAGTAAGGGCTGCGACGATCATCGCCGAGAACGAAGAGGGCCCCCGAAAGGGGGCCCTTGCTTTTCAATGCGGGATGAATGCCTACGGATGTGGGACCACGTTATCGCCGTCGAGGGTGATGGTCTCGATCATCCAGTCCAGACCGACCTTGCTGAGCCCGATCACGATCACCCAGGGGCCACCAAAAAAGTCAGGCCCATCGATGCTGGCGGTTACGGTCGCCGTCGTAACCAGGGAATCGTCGATCACCACACTCGTGAGTGAATACGCAGTTCCTCCGTCCACGAGGGGGAACCATCCGGTGGTCAGAGTGTCTCCCCAATATGCCGGATCCTTCAGTGCTTCATAGTCCAATAGATTCGGATCGAGGTTGAGGTAGAGCTGGTCCCGACTCGCGGCATTCAGATCCTCCAGGAACTGGTCGAGTCTACCCTGGATGGTAATCCCGAAGCTGCATCCGAACACGATCGCGAGTACTACCAGGGCGACGGCGGAAAGCAACAGCGCCCGCTTCATGTGCATGGGCCCCTCCTTCTAGAAGTCCGCGTCCACAAGGACGGGCATGATGCCCGATTCGAAATCGGCGACAAACGACGAGTACCGATCCACGAATCCCGTCCACGTGGGGTCGTCCAGGTTCGCGGCATACTTCACCTTCAGCAGCAGGTACATCCGGCCGCCAACGAACCTGCGCATCGACAGCGCGGCCAGGCCGGCCCACCGGTAGTTCAGCACGAGACTCGATGCCTCAAGGACCAGCGGCCGGACGAACTCCCGGTCATATTCCTGCTGGGCGTCCTTGCCCTTCTCCTTCCCGACCTTCACCGCATTCTCGCGCTCGGCGGCAAGGCGGGCACTCACCTCACGATGCCTGCCGGCGTACTCCGCGACATTCGAGGCGTAGTACGCCAGCCGCTCGTGTATACCGTCCAAGGCTGCCAACGGATCTGCCAGGAGCGCCTCGATCCGTCCCTGGTCCCACTTCGCGTGATCGATTTGCTCCCGGTGCACCGTGAACTTGTCGCCGGGCTGCTGCCCGTTCAGCACCACGACCGCCTCGTCGGGACCGAGCTCGACCGTCTTGCCGAACGCTTCCACCGTGACGAGCCCCGAGTCGACGATGAGCTGCGACGCGCCGTCCGTGCCTGCCCAGACCGTCAATTCCGTGCCCCGCACACCGGCAATGCACCCGACGGACTGGATGAGAGGTTCGGAACCCGTCAGCTTCGCATATTTGACTTTCACGGTACCGAGCGTAACGGCGAGCACACCTTTGGGCTTCCCGCCGAGCTCCTTCTCCATGAGGGTGAACACGGTGGACGGTCCCATCCTGATGGTGAGGCCCTCCTGGCTCAGTTCGACCAGCCCGCTTTTCCCGGTCCTGATCGAGTCCCCGGTTCCGTAGGTCCTGCCGATGGACACGGCTTCGGTCTTGCCGGACTTCATCTGCGCCGTGGCCTGGCCATCCGCGTCAATGACCTTCGCGGAGATGGCGAAAAGACCAGCGGCAACGAGAAGGAGCGACAGGGTTGCGAGTGTCTGCTTCATGCTAGAACGGCCCCTTGAAGCCGTAGAGCTTTCGCGAGCCCCATGACGAGCGGCAGAGGACGAGCACGCGCCGCCCGTTCGCGGTCGGAAGCTCGAACAGGCGCGCTCCATCCGCGACGTACTTCCCGAAGAACACCTGCACGTCCCGAGTCGATCCGAACTCGCGCCAGGTATCGGCCACGACCGCGAGCGCCTGTGACAGTTCGGTGTCCAGCTTCACTCCGGCCTTCGCCAGGCCGTTCCAGAAGGCGGCGGTGTCCTCGGGCAGGGCGATGATCTCCCCGTCGAGAAGGAACGGGGAGGAGCTGATCGCGGCGAGCTCCACCGCATTGCCCTCGTTCAGCTGCTGCGCCACCCAGGCGGCGCCCTTCTCGTCTGACATCCGCTGCAGCGAGGCGCACGAGGCGAGCACGAGCAGGACCGCGACACTCGTCGCGACTCTTGCGAGCAAATGTTTCATCCTCCCCATAATATAATGCGCGTTGGCGCGGAATGCTCGAAAAAGCCCGGGGGCGCGGAATGCTCGAACATGTCCCAAGGGTACCCTCGGCCCCCCCAGTGGCACTCCGGCAGCCCTCTCCAGTCCTCGACGGTCCACCCGGGGCCGATACCTCAGCCGTCCGCTGCCTGGTTCGCCTTACCGCTCTTCTGCGTCAGGAGCGACACCACTACTATCGCGATGAAGCTGAGGGGGATCGACACGATGCCGGGGTTCTTCAGCGGGATGGGTGCCGACGCGGGATCGAGCCTATAAAGCTCGTACATGGTGGGCGAAAGCAGGATGATCCCGATGGACGACACGATCCCCACGATGATGGAGGCCGTGATCCCCCGTCCTGTGGTGCGCTTCCAGAACAGCATCATCAGGATGGCCGGCAGGTTCGCCGATGCGGCCACCGCAAAGGCCAGGCCCACGAGGAACGACACGTTGACGCCCTTGAAAACGATCCCGAGCACGATCGCCACGGCCCCCACCGCGAAAGCGACCGCCTTGCCCACCGCGACCTTCTGCTTGTCGCTCTTGATGACACCCGCGTACCGGTCAAGGATGTCGTGGGCAACCGCGCCGGAGGCAGCGATGATGAGGCCGCTCACCGTGCCGAGCACCGTGGCGAAGGCGATGGCAGAGATCATCGAAAACAGGAACGTGCCGAACGACCTGGCCAGGAGCGGCGCGGACATGTTGTTGTCCGCGAGGTTGATGACCCCGCTGGTCATCGCCCCCAGGCCCATGAACAGGGTCAGGATGTAGAAGAAACCGATGGCCGCGATCGCGACGATCGTGGACTTGCGCGCCGCGGCCGGGCTGGGCACCGTGTAGTAGCGGATGAGGATGTGCGGCAGGGCCGCGGTGCCGAGGAACAGCGCGAGCATGAGCGACGCGAAGTCGATGCGCTCCAGCGGCGTCCCTTCCACCTTGAAGCTCAGGCCAGGGCGCAGGATGCGGTTTCCAGACGTCAATACCGGGTAGTACACCGTCACCTTGTCCTGGCCGTCACTGAACTTGATCTCCTTCCACTGCCGGACCCGGCTGTCGGGGTCGCCGATCAGGGCCAGCAGCTTGAACGGTCCGAGGCTCCCCGTCGAGACGCCCGTCTTCCCGTCGATCGCCTCCATGTTGCCGACCGTCGCAAGCTGGTTCTCGCGGGACTCGGGCGCGCCGTTCACCAGACGGTCGCCTCCGGGCCGGCTCACCACGCTCTGCGTCTCCTGCAGACGCAGCGCCCCGGTGGCGGCGTCGGCCTCGACCTTCCACCACGTTTCCGTTCCTCCGGCCAGGACCCTGGCGAAGCGCATCGTCTTCGCCGCGGTCACCGTGACCACCTGGAAGCCGGACTCATCTACCGTGATGGTTCCGGCCGTTTCGGTCGCCGCGATGCTCCGGTACTGCTTGAAGGGCACCCGGCCACCCTGGTCGGGCGCGGTGGACAGCCCGCGCACGCACAAGGCGACCACAAGCACTGTGGAGAACACGATGAGCAGGGTCCCCTTGATGAACTGCACGTAGGTCGTCGAGGTCATGCCCGCGGTGGCCACGATCGTGATGACGATGGCGCCTACCATAATGACCCCGATCGCGTGCGGCAGGCCGAGCAGCGGGGTCACCAGCACGCCCGCGCCCACCATCTGCGGGATCAAATAGCATAGCGACACCACGAGCGTGCTGATGGCAGCGGTCAGCTTGATGCCCCGGTGGTTGAACTTGGCGTCGAGCGCGTCCGTGAACGTGTACTTCCCGAGTCTCTTGAGCGGCTCGGCCACGACGAACAGCGCCACGATCCACCCCGCGAGGTAGCCGATGGAATACAGGAACCCGTCATAGCCGGCCGTGGCGATCAGGCCGCAGATGCCGAGGAACGAGGCAGCCGACAGGTAGTCGCCGGCAAAGGCGATGCCGTTGACGCCCCAGTGGATGCGGCTGCCCGCCACGTAATACCCGCTGGCGGACCTGGCCCGGCTGGCGAAGTAGAACGAGAGGGCGAGTACCAGGGCCACGAAGAAGACGAACAACCCGACGGAGAGGATGCTCATGAGCGCGCCCCTCCCTTCCCGCCCGACAGCTCGGCTTCCTTCCGCCCGCAGGCCCGGTTGTAGACCAGGGCCAGCACGAGGGCCAGCACGATCAGGCCGAACCCGTACACCACCGCGATGTCGAGCCCGGCGAACAGGATGTCGCCCATGTGCTGGGGCTGCACGAGGTTGATGACCACGAACCCCGCGTAGATCACCCCGTAGACGATGACCATGACGACCCCTAGCCGCCGCTTGTAGGCGAAGGCAGGGTCTTTCCCGACCGGTGACGCAGGTTCATGGAGCATGCGGATACCTCCCACCGGACAACGTGTGTCCCGCGCCGAGTACGTCCGGCGATGACGGGGAGTTTTCCATACCCGACCGGGGAAATCAAGCATGTACCGGATGGCGACGTACACTGCTTGGTCGAATCCAGCCTTGGACAATCCCCGGCAAAGCGGTACCATCGTCGGACCGATGAACAGGGCGCCCGTAAGGGTCGAGCTGCATTGTCATTCGAACCTCAGTGACGGCGCGGCTGCCCCCGAGACCCTCGCCGCGGCGATCGCGGAAGCCCGCATTTCCTTCGCCTCCCTCACCGATCACAACACCATGGAGGGCTGCGGCCGGTTCCGTGACGCGCTCTCGGGCACCGGAGTCGCGTGCATCGACGGGGTGGAGATCAGCACGATCTCGGGTCGGGACGAGGTGCACCTGCTCGGCTATGGCGCCAATCCGCTGCACCCCGCCCTCCGCTCGGCGCTCGCTGCCAACCGGCTGCACGTCGACCCCGGCATGCCGGGACTCGTCGATTCCCTGAAGCGTATGGGATCGCGGTCGCAGCGGCCGGGAGCGGCACCGCTGGATGCAGCCGAGGCCATCAGTCTCGTGCACGCCGCGGGAGGCAGGGCATTCATCGCGCATCCCCTGTCCGGCCCCCTCGGGCGCGATGCGCTCGTCCGCCTCTTGCCCGCACTCGTGGCAGCAGGCCTCGACGGCCTCGAAGCGATCTACGGTCCCTATACCGATGAGGATCGCCGGTGGCTCGAGGGCGTTGCGGCGAAGCACCGCCTGGTCGTCTCGGGGGGGAGCGATTTCCACGGTCCGGAACTGGTCGCCGGTCCCGAGCCCGGCGTGGAGCTGACCGGGGCGCAATGGAAGGCGTTCCGCGACCTGCTGCTGCCCGGTCGTCGTCCTGTCGACCGGCTCCGATCTGCGCGCGCTGCACGACGGCCTGCCCTCGGGCGATTCGCGGCGCGCATCGTGCTCCCCGCGGCGCTGGCGGTCGTCCTCTTCGTGATCGCCCTGTTCGCGGTCGCCATTCCCCGATTCGAGCGCGTCCTCCTCGAGCGCAAGAAGGAGATGATCCGGGAGCTCGCCAACGAGGCGACCAGCATCCTCAGGGAGTACTCGGCCGAGGAGCAGGCGGGGCGCCTCTCTGCCGCAGAGGCCCGGCGCGGCGCCGCGGACCGCGTACGCGACCTGCGTTACGGGAAGGACGGCAAGGACTACTTCTGGATCACGGACATGAAGCCCGTGATGATCGTGCACCCCTACCGACCCGAGTTGGAAGGCACGGATGTCTCGGAGTACCGGGATGCGAACGGCGTCCAGGTGTTCGTGGAGTTCGTGAAGGCCGTACGCGACCGCAACCAGGGATACGTCGAGTACCTGTGGCAGTGGAAGGACGACTCGCACCGGATCGTGCCGAAACTCTCGTTTGTCGAGCGGTTCCCCGCGTGGGACTGGGTGGTGGGCACGGGCATCTACCTCGACGACGTCCAGGCGGAGATCGTCCGAATGGCCCGGTTGATGATCTGGCTCTCGCTCGGCATCACGACGGCGCTCGCGCTCCTGCTCGCCTTCGTCACCCACCAGAGCCTGGCCATCGAGCGCGGGAGGCAGTCTGCCGAGGTGCGCCTGCGCGAATCGCACGAACGCTACCGGGCCCTGGTCGAGGCTTCGGGTGAAGGCATGGTCCTTCTGGTGGACGGCGCATTCACGTACGCCAACCGCACCTTCCTCGACATGACCGGGTACTCGGCCTCCCAGCTGCCGCTCGTCGGCGTCACGGAACTCATCCATCCCCACGAAGGCGACGAGCAGGCGCTCGAGCGCTTCCTCGCGACCCTCGCCCCGGGCGCCGCCTCCGATGCGGCCGGACCGCCGCCGCTCGCCTGCCGGCTCGCGCGCCGGGACGGGGATCCGGTCGACGCAGTTCTCGCAGCCTCGCCATTCGCGGTCGCCGGAAGACACGGGTGGATCCTGGCAGCGAGGGACGCCGGCATCCGATACCCCGCCGATCCGGATGCACGGGCCGGGGACAGTCCCTACCATGCAGTGGTCGAAGGCGCGCCGTTCGGCCTGTTTCAGGCGGAGTGGGGGCGCCGAGCGCCGATCACCGAAGCCAGTCCGGCTGCGCGCCGGATGCTCGGCCTGGGGTCCGACCCACGGGGCGAGGACCTGTTCACCCGCCTCGGGGATGCCGATACCGCGGACCGGCTGCACGCGGACCTCGCCGCCGGCGCCTCGGTGAACCGTCGTGAGTTGCGGATCGCGCGGGCGGGGGCTGAGGAGCTCGCAGTCCTGCTCTCCGCCGCCCTAGGCCCGGTGCGGCTCGACGGTTCCCGACGGATCGAGGGCATCCTGGAGGACGTGACTGCCGCGCGGCGTGCCGACGATATCCTGGAACGCATTGTCTCTGACATCGGGAACGCCACGACGATGGCGGAGATCGCGGCCATCCGCGGCCGCCTTCCCGACCTGGTGCAGCACCTCCTCGAAAGCGGCGCCGGGCCGGCGATCATCAACCGCCGGCTCACCCGTGTCTCGAACACCACCACCGAACGGCTCGTGCATCTCGCCGGGATCGAGCTCGGCAGCCCTCCCGCGGCGTTCGTGTTCATGGCCCTCGGCAGCGAGGGTCGCGAAGAACAGACGCTCGGTTCCGACCAGGACAGCGCGATCGTATTCGCCGGGGATGCGTCCGGCGACCCCGACGCCATCCACGAATGGTTCCACTCCCTCGGCCTCCGGGTGTGCGGATGGCTCGAGGGAATGGGCGTCCCTCCGTGCGTCGGCGGCATAATGGCTTCGAACCCCCGGTGGTGCGCGCCGATCTCCGACTGGGAAGCTATGTTCGGCCGGTGGATCGCGGAGCCCGAGCCCCGGGAACTTCTCGATTTCCAGGTCTTCTTCGACTTCCGCCCCGTGCACGGAGACCGGGAGCTCGCGACCAGGCTGCGACGCTTCATCTCGGAACGGCTGGGAGGCGAGCCGCCGTTCTTCCTGCACCTCGCGCGGGACGCGCTGCAGCGCCGGCTGCCGCCCCTGTTCGAAGGCGGGATTCTCAGGGATCTCCTGCGCGCGGGCAGCTCGCTGCTCGACACGAAGGATGCGCTGATCCCCTTTGTCAGCTTCGCCAGACTCTACGCACTGCGTCACGGCGTGGAAGCCACCAACACCCTCGCCCGGCTCGACGGGCTGCGTGAGCGGGGGGTGCTGAAACCCTCGTTCCATGCCGACATCGCCGGCGCGTACACGTTCCTCGCAGGGGTCCGTCTCGCGAGGCAGGCGGCATCGATGCGGGCCGGGAAGAAACCGGACGATATCCTCGACACCCAGAAGCTCGACCGCGAGGGCAAGTCGATGCTGCATCACGCGGCTGCGCAGGCCGTGCTGATTCAGAAGCGGATCAGTTTCGACTTCCTGGGCTCGGCGCTGTGAGGCTCCTACTCCCCCGCCACCGCCTTGAACCGCTGGTACGCCGCGTCCCACGCCGCCCGATCCTTCGGCCGGTACTCGCGGATGGGAAATGCTGACCTGATGAGCTCCTG
>JAPLSM010000175.1 GCA_026398635.1 Spirochaetota bacterium
AGCGCGCCATGGAACTGCAGCGCGCCGACTACGCGAAGCGGTGGCACGCGAAGACGCACCCCTACCCTGGGGTTCTCGAGCTGCTTGCAGACCTGGAGCAACGCAAAATCCGAATGGCGATCCTCTCGAACAAGCCCGACCCTTTTGTGGGCGAGATGGTCCGGTATTTCCTCCCAGCAGCGCGTTTCGAGATCGCGCGGGGAGCCAGGCTCGGGGTGCCGGTCAAGCCGGACCCTGGTTCCGCACAACAATTGGCCGCGGAGATGGGAATCAGCCCAGGGGATTTCCTCTACCTCGGTGACACCAACACCGACATGCGGACCGCGCTCGCCGCAGGCATGCTGCCCGTTGGCGCTCTCTGGGGCTTCCGCACGGAGAAAGAGCTGAGGGAAAGCGGCGCGGTACGGCTGATCGCCAGGCCGGAGGACCTGATCGGGCTTCTTATGTCTTGAGCCGGACGATCGCGTCCATCTCCACGAGACACCCCGGAGGGGCGGCCTGCACGGTGGTTCGGGCAGGAAACGGCGCCGTGAAGAAGGTCGCGTAGACCTCGTTGAAGTCCTTGAAGTCCGAGAGATCCTTCAGGAAAGCGCCCACGCGCACCACGTCCGCGAGGCTCGCGCCCGAGGCCTCGACGATGGCCTGGATGTTCTTCAGGCACTGCGCCGCCTGCCCCTTGATGTCGGCCGGCATGGCGCCGGTCTTGGGGTCCTTCGGTGTCTGGCCGGACACGAAGAGGAACGAACCGGAAGCCGCCACGCCCTGGGAGTAGGGCCCGATGGGGGCGGGGGCATTGGGGGTCAGGATGGTGCGGCGCATGAGTGGACTCTACTCCAGGCTCTTGAGAATCCGCGCTGTTTCGGACTCCACGACCGCCTTGTTGCCATTCTTATCATTGCCTGTGAATACGATGCCCAATCCCCTCTGCTTGATGTCCGCAGCCTCCTTGTGCCGATTCAGGCCCTTGTACGCGTAATAAGCGACGAGGCAGGCAGCCTGGCCGAACTCGTCCTTCGCGAGAGGCTCAAGGAGAGGCTTCAGTGTCGCAAGGGCATCATCATACTGGAGGGCATCGACCTGCAGCTGGGCTTTGCGGATCAGGACATCGTTGTACTCGAGATCATCCTTCGCCACGTTCATCCCTGAAATGATCTTCCATGCACGGACCGGTTGCCCGGCTTCCACATACGCAATCGCCAGGAGGTAGTTCGCCCGCCGGACCTCCTCCGTGAAAATGGATTCCGTGACAGCGTTTCTTAAATGTTCGATCGCCGCTTCGTACTGCGAATCGATGATCGTCCGGATTCCCCGATCGATGGCATCCTTGTACTCTTCGTACATGCGCGGGTTTTCGCGTTCCGCGTATCCGCCTCTAATTCCCCAGTAGAAGAACTGGAGGTTGTCGATCTCGAATCCGTCCTTGGGCACTTCCTTCTTCGCGACCAGTTGCGCTTTGTCCTCTTCGTCGGACTGCTTCTGCTTATTGGAGTACCCGCCGTTGCTCCAATCGGGCAGTTCTCCGGCCTTTGCCGCACGCACTCCTCCCGTGGTGGAGCTCTGCACCGGCTCGGAGGAGACGGCCTTGATCTTCTGCGCGACCGTCGACCCCAGCCCCGATCCTGTCACCTGGACCTTGCTCAGCAGGCCGGCCATGGGGTAGATGCCTTCCTTGATCAGGGAGAGTACGGTTTTTTCGCGCGCCAACTCGATCATCGCGCCCTTGGCGACCTTGACGGTGGCGTCCGCAGGCACCGGGTCCTTGGCTTTCAGCGTTTTCCAGGCGGTCTGGCCCTTCAACTGGACCTGCACGCTGCCATCGACGTACTGCACCGCGAACGGCGGCTGGGCCGTGGTCTGGCCGTATACGGCGAGTCCGGCCAGGACCAGGAGAAATCCGGCGACGACGAGTCTGCGCATGCGGGTACCCACCTTGCCATGGATTATACCACGAAGGTGCCGCGGCAACAACGCGGATGTCAGCCGGCTGTATCCCGGGGTTGTGGATGCCGTGCCGGCCGGGTATGCTTGGATCGATGAGTCGAACGCAGGCCCGGCGGGTCTCGATCCTGGCGCTCGTTCTGGCGCTTGTATTGGCGCTCGCGCCCAGCCTCTCCGCGGACGAGGTGGCGGTCGGTCTCGAAGCAGGAGCCGGTTATACATCCGAAGGTACCACGTGGGCCGGGTTCTACGACCTGGCCAGGCTCGACCTCGGGTTCACATCCGCGTTTCTCGATCTCGGGTTCGCATTCCACGTGACCAACGACGGCAGGTACGATCCGAGCGATGGGTGGATGAAGGAGATCGGGAACCAGTACTTCATGCTCGACGAGGGGTTCACGCGCCTGCATGCGGGCGCACTGTCTTTCGAAGGGGGATTCCTCCGGGCTCTCTCGAGTATCGAGACGCCCTACGAGGTGTTCGTCAATCCGCAGGGCCACTCGTCGCTCGGCATGGTGCTCGACTACGAGGGGAGCACATTCCAGTACGAGAGCAGGTGGATCGGCGTCAACATCCGGTCGTCGAACACCTACGGCTACGGGCCCCAGGAGTCCGATGGCGGGCAGGCCGACCAGACCTGGCGCGACAAGGGGGTGAATTACCGCCTGCTATCCGTGAAGTTCGGAGACTGGCGGGTGGGATACGAGGAGTCAACGGTCTACATCGACCGGGCATTCGACCCGCTGTACTTCCTGAGTCCCATGCCCTCCATCCTGACGAACACACTGCTGACCCAGGGCGGCAACCCGTGGGAGCAGGGCGGCGGGGTGAACGACAACAGCCTCATGGGCCTGTTCGCGGAGTACCGCTCGGGCCCGGCGTACGCCGAAGTCCAGCTGCTGATCGACGACATCAACCTCAACTTTATGCTTCCCAAGGACTCTCCGCTCGCCTCGAGCATGAATCTCACCAAGCTCGCATGGTCGCTGGGGGGCAGGTACCGGTTCGACTTCGGCACGCTCGGGTTCTGGCACGGCGGAGCCACGGCGCACACCTTCGCGGCGGTCTACCCCACAAGCTACGACCCAATGCAGATTCCACCGCCCGATGTGAACGTGAACACGATCCCCTACGAGTCCGGGTGCTGGATCTGCGAGATTCGAGCATCGGTTTCCCTTGGGGGGAGAACGCGCTTGCCTTCCGGCTGACGTTCGACACGGCGATCCTCGCGGACAGCCCCTGGGGGTTCGGGCTGCTCGCCAGCCTCGAGTACGTGATGAATGGATCCAAGTCGCCTAACAATCCCTGGCACGAGTACACGAGGATGAGCGACATCCCGCAGAGGATCCAGCTGTTCAACGTGGGCGGACCTGAGGTACTGGAACACCGGATCACGCTGCACGCCGGGGCCACGAAGCAGGTCGGCGACTTCGAAGCGCGGATCGCGTTCGACATCGGAGGGGTCTTCAACGGTCTCGAGGCCTGGTACGGGACACCTGAGATGATCGCCCGCAACGAACCGCCGATCCTCAAGCCGGTGAAGGGGAACAATCGCTTCGTATTCGTGATCGAGTTGGGCGCCAGGTACGTGTTCGAGGGGGAGCTGAAGTGAAACGGGGCCTGGCCATCCTGCTCGGGCTGACTCTGGCATCAGCTCTCCTGTCGGCCGACGACCTGCCGGCTCCCCAGCTCGTCCTCGATTTGTACAACCGGGGGGAGTACTCGGTCTGCCGCGGGCTGGTGCAGAGGATGATCGACGACTATGTGGCAGGCGTCATCAAGGTTCCCGTCAAGGAGATGGCGACGGTCTACCTCGTCGCTGCATGCCTGGCGGACGTTTATCGGGACGCGAACTACGCTGAAGCCGTCGACGACAACGTCCGGATCGCACTCGAGATGGACCCGAATGTCGACCCATCGCTGACAGAGTCCCGTGCGTTCGTACAGGATCGTTTCACGACGATTCGTGCCGACCTCATCGCGTCGCAGGGACCGGCGGGACGCAGATTTTCCGTGGGTGCAGTCTTCGCGTTCGAGGGGCCCGGCGGCATCCACTGGCGTAATGTGCCGCTTTTCGGGCTCCGGCTCGGAGCGGGCATCCTGCCATGGTTGTCGATCGAAGGGGGAGCATCGCTGCCCGTCCAGGAATCACCGCTCGATGAGGTGGAGCTGTATCTCGGTGGCACCATTCGTCCGGTCTTCGCCCTGAACCGGCCGATGCTCGTGTTGAACGCATCGTACGTCGCCACGCATCAGAACGACTGGACCCACGGATTGAGCTTCGGAGGAGGAGCGGAAATCGTGCTGCGCTCGGGCGTGTTCTTCCGGGGAACTGCCGAACTCCTGCGCATCGACGGCACCGAGCCGCCGGATCCCGATTCGGGTGATTACCCGTTCATCAGCCTGTTCGGGATGCCGATCACCTTCAGCCTGCCGAGAATCACGATGTCCGTGGCGTACTCGTTCTGAGCGGCTTCAGTTCGCCCTCGGGTCGCCGTATTCCGAAGGCACGGGCCACAGCACGAGGCGCTCGGTCCGACGCACGACGGCAAGATCGATCGGCCGTCCCACCCGCTCACCGGTCAGCAGGCGCTGCAGGTCGTCGAGAGAGGACGCGGTCTCGCCGTCCAGTTCGACGATGACGTCGCGATCCTTCACACCGGCGTGCTCGGCCGGGCTTCCCGGTTCCACCGAGATCACGATCACCCCGCCGTTTCCGCGCAGGCCGAACACGTTGATGGCGTGCCGTGGGATGGCGACCGTCTGGCCGGCAACGCCCAGCCAGCCTCTTCGGATGCGG